>NZ_JADMJX010000189.1:17567-23597 GCF_018780185.1 Rhizobacter sp. | reverse complement strand
CGCGTACATGCGCCACATGGCGCGCTCCAGGTCCTTGCCCATCTGGGTGCTGTCTTGCGTGCCCATGCGGCACCACTCGGAGCCCACGCAGGTCTTCACCGTGCGCAGCGCCTTGGCGTAGGCGTGGCCGCTGGGCATGCCGATGTCTTTCCAGACATTGACCAGGTCTTCCTTCTTTACGCCCAGCAGGTCGATACGCTGGCCGCCGGTGACCTTGACGGTGGGGATCTTGTACTTGTCGACCGCGTCGGCAATGCGGCGCAGCTCGTCGGCCGTGGTCTCGCCGCCCCACATGCGCGGGATGACCGAGTAGGTGCCGTCCTTCTGGATGTTGGCGTGGCTGCGTTCGTTGATGAAGCGCGATTGCGGGTCATCCTTGGCCGCCTTGGGCCAGGTGCTGATGAGGTAGTAGTTGACGGCCGGGCGGCAGCTGGAGCAGCCGTTGGGCGTGCGCCAGTTCAAAGCCTTGTAGGTGCTGTCGATGGTGAGCAGCTTCTGCTCGCGGATGGCGTCGCGCACTTCCTGGTGGCTCGCATCCGTGCAGCCGCACATGGCCTTCTTCTTCGGCGTGGCCGAGTAGTCGCCACCGGCGGTGAACATCAGCAGCTGCTCGACCAGGCCGGTGCACGAGCCGCAGGAGGCCGACGCCTTGGTCTGCTTGCGCACCTCTTCGAGCGTGAACAGGCCCTTTTCCTTGATGGCCTTGCAGATCTGGCCCTTGTTGATGCCGTTGCAGCCGCAGACTTCGTCGCTGTCGGCCATGGCGGCGGCCTTGTTGTGGCCCTGGTGGCCCACGTCGCCGATATTGGACTCGCCATGCAGCAGCTTGTCGCGGATGTCGCCGATCTTGCGGCCGTCGCGCAGCAGCTTGAAATACCAGGAGCCATCGACCGTGTCGCCATACATGCAGGCGCCGATCAGCTTGTCGTCCTTGATGACGAGTTTCTTGTAGACGCCGCCATACGGGTCGCTCATGACGATTTCTTCGCAGCCAGCGCCGCCCATGAAGTCGCCGGCCGAGAAGAGGTCGATGCCGGTGACCTTGAGCTTGGTCGAGGTCTGCGAGCCCTGGTAGCGGCCGATGCCGAACTCGGCCAGGTGCGTGGCGCACACCTTGCCCTGCTCGAACAGCGGAGCCACCAGGCCATAGGCGATGCCGCGGTGGGCCGCGCATTCGCCCACCGAGTAGATGCGCGGGTCGGTGATGGTCTGCATCGTGTCGTTGACGACGATGCCACGGTTGCAGTGCAGGCCGATCTTTTCGGCCAGCTCGGTGTTGGGGCGGATGCCGGCGGCCATGACGACCAGGTCGGCCGGCACTTCGGTGCCGTCCTTGAACTGCACGGCCATCACGCGGCCACCCTTGCCGCCGTCCTGGTCACCGATCAGCGCTTGCGTCTGCGCGCCGATCATGAACTTGAGGCCGCGGTCTTCGAGCGACTTCTGCAGCAGCTTGCCGGCGGTGTCGTCGAGCTGGCGCTCCATCAGCCACGGCATGATGTGCACCACGGTCACCTGCATGCCACGCAGCATCAGGCCGTTGGCGGCTTCCAGGCCCAGCAGGCCACCGCCGATGACGACGGCGTGCTTGAAGCGTGCCGCTGCGTCGATCATGGTGTTGGTGTCGGCGATGTCGCGGTAGGCGATCACGCCTTCGAGGTCTTTGCCCGGCACCGGCAAGATGAAGGGGTTGGAGCCGGTGGCGATCAGCAGGCGGTCATAGGCCTCTTCGGTGCCGTCGCTTGACTTCACGATGCGCTTGTTGCGGTCGACCTCGACCACCTTCTTGCCCAGGTGCAGGTTGATCTTGTTCTCTGCGTACCAGCTCAAGGGGTTGAGCACGATTTCGTCGAGCGTTTGTTCGCCGGCCAGCACCGGTGACAGCAGAATGCGGTTGTAGTTGGGGTGCGGCTCGGCACCGAACACGGAGACGTCATACAGATCGGGCGCAATCTTCAACAGCTCCTCCAGGGTGCGAACCCCGGCCATGCCGTTGCCGACCATCACCAACTTCATCTTCTTCATGCGGCTGTTTCCTCAGTCACTGTTCTCAGTGCCCTAAGAGGTAGCAAGGCTGGTGCCAACGGAGTGCCCCTGATCGGCTGCAATCTGGTGCTTTGCGCACTGTTTGCGGGCAAGCGTCTTGCTTAGCTTTTCACGAAATCATCAATCGCCCCATGTGGGTGCGAACCCGACCCAATATGAGCTTTGACATCGACATGGGCTACACGAGCGATCGTGGTCCGCGGCAAGACAACGAAGACTTCGCTGCCGCCCAGCGGCCTGCGCCGCATGAAGAGGGATTGGGTTTCATCGCTGCGATCGCCGATGGCGTCTCGGCAGGCGGTGGCGGGCGCATGGCGGCGCAGACCAGCGTGATGGCAGTGGTCGAAGACTATTTCGGCGCACCGCCTACCTGGGACACCAGCGTGGTGCTCGACCGCATCATCAGCGCCCAGAACAGCTGGCTGGCGGCCCACAACCGGCGCCATTCCGGTGCTGCGATGAGCACCCTGACGGCGCTGGCCTTGCGTGGCCAGACCTGGACGGTGGCCCACGTGGGCGACACGCGGGCCTATCTGGTGCGCGGGTCCGAGTGCCGGCGGCTGACGCAAGACCACGCGCTCGACCACCCCGACCTGCGCAGCCAACTGACCCGCGCGATGGGGCAAGACGATGCGGTCCGCGTCGACTACCTGCAGGGCGAGCTGCACCTGGGTGACACCTTCGTGCTGGTCTCCGACGGTGTGCACACCCGCCTGGCGCAACAACACATGCTGTCGTTGCTGCGCGAAGGCACGGCGCAAGAGGCCAGCGCGGCCATCGTGCAAGCAGCGCTGGCGGCGGGCTCGCAGGACAACGCCACCGTGATGGTGATCCGTGTGCTGGGCCTGGCGCGCTCGCGCCTGGAAGACGCACTGGTGCGAAGCCGCCAGCTGCCCGTGCCGCCGCGCCTGAAGGTGGGTGAAGAGATCGATGGCCATGTGGTCACCGCACTCGTGGCCGACACCGGTGTGCACCTGCTCTACCAGGTGCGCGAGCTCAAGACCAAGGCTTTGCGGGCGCTGAAGACGCTGCACCCCTCGCGCGCGAGCGACCCGCAGGAGCGCGCCATGCTCGCCCACGAAGCCTGGCTGGGCACGCGGGTCAGCGAGCGCGCCGATGCCGGCTTCGTGAGCCTGCACGAGGTGCTGGACGCGAGCGCCTTCTACCTGCTGTTCGACTGGCACACCGGGCAGACGCTGGAGCAACTGGCCGCGCAGCGCGGGGCGCTGGGCCTGCCGGTCGGCGACGTGATCGCCTGGTGTTCGGCCGCGGCCGGTTCCATCGGCCGCCTGCACCGGCTGGGGGTGGTTCACCGCGACATCAAGCCCGGCAACCTGCACCTGGGCGACGACGGCCAATTGCGCCTGCTCGACCTCGGTGTGGCGGTCTCCGGCAACGAGCCGGAGGAGCAGCGCAGCCTGCACGCCGGCACGCCCAGCTACATGAACCCCGAACTGTGGGACGACGAGCCTGTCGACGCCCAGACCGACCTCTTTGCGCTGGGCGTCAGCATGTACCAGCTGCTCACCGGCCACCTGCCGTTTGGCGACATCGAGCCCTACCAGACGGCGCGTTACCGCCGCCCGCCCAAGCCGCCCTCGCGGCTGCGGCCCGATGTGCCGATCTGGCTCGACCACATCGTATTGAAGGCGGTGGCATTCGAGAAAAAGCAGCGCTTCGAGACGGCTGAAGAGCTGGTGCTGGCCCTGCAACGAGGGGCTTCGCGGCCCTTGCCGGCACACGGGTCGACACCGCTCATCTCGCGCGACCCCACGGTGCTGTGGAAGGTCGCGCTGACGGTGTCGCTGCTGTTCAACGCATTGCTGGTTTACTGGTTGCTGTTCCTGCCGCGCTAGGGGCAGGGGCGGGCGCCGGCATCGGCCGCGCCCGGCCGCCTTTCTCCGCCCAGGTGCGCGTCCAGCGGATCTGCACCAGGCGCAGCATGATCAGCATCGCCAGGGCCAACACCGCGAAGGACACAAAGCCCCACAGGTAGGTGCCGGTCAACTGCTTGGACTGCCCCATGGCATTGGGCAGGAAGCCGCCGCCCAGGGCGCCCACCTCGCCGATCATCGAGCCCGCCACGGCGGTGGCAAGCGGCCAGCGCAAGGGCACCAGTTGAAAGAGGGCGCCGTTGCCCGCGCCAAGTGCCGCGAAGCACAGCATGAAGAGCAGGGTGGTCACCGCCACCGAGTTGCCAGCGAAGCCGCACAACACCAGCGAGATGGCCGTGAGGATCAGCACCCAGCTCAAGGTGTTGATGCCGCCGATGCGGTCGGAGATGTAGCCGCCGAGCACCCGCACGGCCGAACCCATCAGGGTGGCGAGCATGGTGAGCTGCCCGGCCTCGACCTTGGTGACCTTGAACTGGTCGTAGAAGTAGGTCGGCAGGAAGCTCGCCAGACCGATGAAGCCACCGAAGGTGATGATGTAGATCAGGCTGAATGCCCAGCCGTCTTTCTCGAACAGGCAGGCGATGTGTTCGCGAAAGGTCTGGTGTTCGCGGTCAGGCGGCTCCTTCGCGGCGAACCACATCACGGCCATGGGCAGCAGCATGGTGCAGGCCGCCAGGCCGTACACCGTGGACCAGCCGAACTTGGCGGCCAGCGGCGGGGCAAACAGCACCGCGAGCACGGTGCCCGAGTTGCCTGCGCCCGCGATGCCCATCGCCAGACCCTTGTACTTGGGCGGGAACCAGCCCGAGCCGAGCGAGAGCGCCACGCCGAAGCTCGCCCCGGCAATGCCCAGCAGCACACCCATCGCGAGCACGCCGTCGTAGCTGTTGACGAAGAAGTAGCCAAAGCCCAGCGCGAGCACGATCAGCCCCATCTCGACCATGGCGGCGTTCTTGCGCCCGATGTATTGCGACAAGACGCCGAGCGGAAAGCGCATCAGCGCACCCGCCAGGATCGGCACCGACACCATGAAGCCCTTCTGGGCCGCGCTGAGGTTGAAGGTCTCGCTGATGAACGGCGCCATGGCGCCGTTCAGCACCCAGATGGCGAAGCAGAAGTCGAAATAGAGAAACGATGCGAAAAGAGTCGGGGCATGCCCCGCTTTCAGGAAAGTCTTGAAACCAGACACGGCGATCCTCAGTGTGGTGATGCCCTTTTTGTGGGCGTGTTTTCTGTTTGCGAGCCATATAAGCGAATCCCATGCCAAATATCGGTGCGAGGCTGAGCGCGAGAGTGGAACCATGTGCGGGACAAGGGCACAGGTTTTGTGCGGAATCTGCACGCCCCGCACATCGGGTGTGCGATCCGCCAGGCAGAAGGCCGCCGCTATGATCAACCTAGGGGTTTTCAGACGGTGCCCGCCGGTGCACTAATGGCATGGGCGTGGGGCTCCCGCCGTCGACAGCAGCCTGCGGGCAAAGACGAGACACGGAATGACGGAATCCAACCAGCAGGCTCTCGCTGCACGCGCCGACCAGTCGCTCGCCCTGGTGCGTGCGCTTGGTTTGGCTCCCCAGGCGTGGGGCGTGGTCGCGTTGACCTTGCTCGATCGGGTCGACGCCATGCTGGCCATCAAGGAAGTCGCCACGGGGCGCTATGTGCATGCCAACGCGCGCATGGCGGCGCTGATCGGCCGCCCCGTCGAAGGCTTGACCGATGAAGACTGGTTGCCGCCCGAGGCTTGCGGCGCCTTGCGCGGTGCCGACCAGTCGGCCATGGTGCAAACCGTGCCGCAGGTCAGCGAACACCGCATCGAGCTGGAAGGCGCGCGCCACGAGTTCACCGTCACCCGTTTGCCGCTGGCCGCAGCCGATGGCAGCGCTGCGCGCTACCTCTGCAGCGTCTGGATCGACGTCACGGCGCAGCGCCAGGGCGAGGTGCAGCTGCAGCTCGCCCTGCGCCAGCTCGAAGAGCAGCAGCAGGCCAATGAAGCCCTGCGCCGCGAAATGCAGGATTCCGGGCTGCGCGACAGCGTGACCGGCTTGTACCAGCGGGGCCACTTCGACGACCAGCTGCGCCGCGAGGTCGA
>NZ_JADMJX010000189.1:0-17467 GCF_018780185.1 Rhizobacter sp. | reverse complement strand
CAGAAGCGTGGTGGCAACCACGTCACGCTGGCCAGCATCCGCTTCGAGGCCTGATCAAAGCAACTTGGTGATCGCCTTCCACTCGGTAGGCGTCACCGGGGTGATCGACAGCCGGTTGCCCGGCTTCAACACCATCATGCTCGCCAGGGCCGGCGTCTGCCGCATCTCGGCCAGCGACAACAGGCGAGTCTTGCGATCGAGCTTTACATCCACCAGCTGCCAGCGCGGGGTTTCTCGTGTCGACTTGGCATCGAAGTAGTGGCTCTTGGGGTCGAACTGGGTTTCGTCGGGGTAGGGCGTGCTCGCCACCGTGGCCAGGCCGGCCACGCCCGGTTCGGGGCAGGAGGAGTGATAGAACAACACGCCATCGCCGACCTGCATCTGGTCGCGCATGTAATTGCGTGCCTGATAGTTGCGCACGCCGAACCAGGGAACCGTTTTTTTCGGCGCGCCGGCCAAGTCGTCAATGGAGCACTCAGACGGCTCGCTCTTCATCAACCAAAACTGAGTCATGTCCGCCCCTCGGCCGTCGGGTACGCCGGCCGATCCCCCGAGGGGATCGCGCCCGGCTTCGGGCGGCCGGGCGCTCGGGCGCGTGCGCTGGGTTGCATCGTGTTAGGTGTCCGTCACGAACCGTGAGCCGCATTCCTGAACCCAGGCAGTTCAGGTGGGCGAGGTCAGCGGGGCTTCGGGTTCATCTGACGCGAGACGATCACACCTGCCGGGCGATGTTCCAAGCCCTTGCTCTTGCGAGCATCGGTTCAAGGAAATATAAGACTCACGCGAACGTAACGGACGGATTGATTCTAAGCGCGAGCGTCTCGGCGACGCGATGTTTTCAGAGCAATTGACCGTCTGCGCCAAGGGCTTGATCGAGACGCTGGATGAGCGCGTCGATGTCCACATCGGTGCCGCTGCCACCCGCCTGGGCGACCGGCTTGGCCGCGGGGCGCTCGGCCAGGGCGTAGGCGAGGTTCAGCGCAGCCAGTACGGCGATACGCTCGCGCGCCTTGACGCGGCCGCTGTCTCGAATGGTGCTCATCTCACGGTCGACGCTGCTCACCGCTTCGAGCAGCGACACCTCGCCGCCCTCGGGGCAGCCGAGGACATAGCTCTGCCCCATGATTGTCACTTCCATTTGCTTCATGGTGGTCATGGGGTGTCCCCTTCGGTGCGGCTGCCCACCGGTGCGTCGACGGGCAGGCGTTCGAGCAGAGCATCGATGCGGCTGCGCGCGGCATTCAGGCGCGAGCGCAGGTTGTCGCGTTCGTGGGTCAGGGCAGCCAGTTGCTGCTCCAGCAATTCGTTGGTGCGCTTGAGTTCTTCATGCCGCAGCAGCAAGCGCTCCACGCGATCCGCGAGTTCTTGGGTCTTCGACATGGCGCCCTGGGGGGTTGCGAATGGTTCATTGTAGGGTGGCCTGCGGGGCTGCTTACAATCCCGGTTGTTGGTGCCCGTGCCGGTTTTCACATCGGCACAGTTAAACGGGAAGCAGAGGTCGTTCAGCCCACACGGTTGAAAACCCACCTGCGCTGCCCCCGCAACGGTAAGCGGACGAGAGGCCAAGCCTCTCACTCATGTGCACACACCACTGGCGCCAAGCGGCGCTGGGAAGGTTCTCATGGGATGTCTGCCAGCCCGGATACCGGCCAACAGGGGGTGTGCGGTTCGCCGCACGCCATGAGGTGCGCACTGGCGGGGAAGCCGGCGTGCACGACTTGTTCCGTGAGCATTCAATGACTTCTCTCTCTTCCGGGCGCACGCCGATTGCCGTGTTCGCCCTGTCCGTTCTCGCGTCCGCCTGTGGCGCCGCGGCCGCGCAAACGCTTCCCATCTCGACGATGCTGCCGCCGGTGCTGGTGACGGCCACGCGCTTTACCCAAGATGCCAACAGCTTGCCGTTCGGCGTGAGTGTGATCACCGCCCAGGAGATGCGCGACGCGGGTGTCTCCACCGTCAACGAAGCCCTGATGAAGCTGCTGGGTGTCCCCGGCAAGCTTGACCTTTATGGCGGTGGCGACTATGGGCTCGATCTGCGCGGCTTTGGCAGCACCGCCGGCAGCAACCAGGTGGTCATCGTCGACGGCGTGCGCATCACCGAGGCCGACATGGGCGGCACGCGCCTGGCCGGCATCTCCATCGACTCGATTGACCGCATCGAGGTGATCCGCGGCAGCGCCGCCGTTCTTTACGGAGAAGGTGCGACCGGTGGCGCGATCGTCATCACCACCAAGGCGGCCAGCGGCAAGGCCGTCAGCGGCGCCCGGGCCTACGCGGCGCTCGGCAGCCAGTCGTTGGCCGAGGTGCGTGCAGGCGGCACCCTCGTCACGGGCGGCTTCACGCTCGACGTGGCAGGCAACCGTCGCACGAGTGATGGGCACCGCGAGAATTTCCGTTCTTCGATCGAGGGTCTTGCGCTGACGGGCCAATGGCGCAACGACTGGCTGCGCATCGGCGCTCAGCACACGCAGGACGAGCTGCAAACCGGTCTGCCGGGCGCCTTGACGACAGACCAGTACGAGGCCAACCCGCGGCAGACGAATCGCCCCAACGACCGCGCCGCCATCGACAACCAACGCGACAACCTGTTCGCCGAAGCCACCCTGGGCGACTGGCAGATCGCCATCGACGCCGGCCAACGTGACAAGACGCTGCTCAGCCTGAGCTCATTTGCCTACGACTACGTCATCGATGCCCGCAACCGCTCGGCGCGCGTGAAGCACAACACCACGTTTGGCCGTTATGCCAATACCTTCGTCGCGGGTGTTGACCGCAACGAGTGGAGCCGTGTCGTGCGCGGCGCTTTCGGCTCGACGAGCGAGCAGGAGAACAGGGCGATCTATCTTCAAGAAGACTTCAAGTTGCCCAGCGGTACGCGCTTGAGCGCGGGTGTGCGCAAGGAGCGCGTCACCAAGACCGACACCTTGGTGGCGACACCGTTGGATGAATCATTCACCGCCTGGAACGTGGGTGTGGTGCAGCCGCTGGGCGAGAGCGCCTCGGTCTTTGTGCACGTGGGGCGCAGCTTCCGTTTCCCCAATGTCGACGAGATCGGCTTTGCGCAACCTGGTGGCTTGCGTGTGCAGACCTCGCGCGACATCGACCTGGGCGGCCGTTGGGCGTATGACGACAACGGCCGGGCCGAGGTGCGCTACTACCGCAATGCCTTGCACGACGAGATCGGCTACGACCCGGCGGGCAATGGTCCGTTCGGCCCCTTCGGCGCCAACATCAACTTCGACGGCCCCACGCTGCGCCAAGGCTTGGAGCTTGAGCTCACCCACCGCTTGAACCGCGCCGTTCAACTGCGCCTGAACGCCGCGGCGCGCCAGGCCCGGTTCACCGGCGGCACCTACGATGGCAAGGACATCGCCTTGGTGCCCAAGCGCAGCCTCTCCGTCGGCGCCGACTGGAAGGTCGGTGGTGGCCACGAACTCAACGGGCTCGTGAACATGGTGTCGTCGCAGTCGCCTGACTTTGCCAACCAGTGCAGCATGCCGGCCTACACCACTGCCGATGCACGCTATGCCTACCGCCAAGGTGACGTGGAGCTCTCGCTGGGGGTCACCAACCTCACTGACAAGAAGTACTACACCCAGGCCTACAGCTGTCCGGCGAACAGGGTCACCAGCTCGATCTACCCCGAGGCGGGCCGCAGCTTTGTGGCTTCGGTGCGGGTGGAGTTCTGAGATGGCAGGGGGCGAGCTGATCCTCGGTGGGCAACGCAGCGGCAAGTCGCGCTGCGCCGAGCGGCGCGCCGCTGCGTGGCTCCAGCAGGCGGGCCACACCGCCGTGCTGGTGGCCACCGCCTTGGCCCATGACGACGAGATGCGCGAGCGAATCGCCCGCCACCGCGCCGACAGGGCCGAACGGGTGCCCGGTTTGCGCACCGAAGAAGTCGCGTTCGATCTGCCCGAGGCCGTGGCCCGGTCGAGTGCGCCCGGCCAGCTGATCGTGGTCGATTGCCTCACCTTGTGGCTGACCAACCTGCTGATGCCCCTGCACGATCGTCCGATCACCGACTCGGCCTGGCAGGCACGGTGCGCGCGGTTGTGCGAGGCCATCGACGCGGCCCATGGCCCGGTGGTGCTGGTATCGAACGAGATCGGCCTCGGCGTGTCGCCGATGTCGGCCGAAGCGCGCCGCTTCGTCGACGAACTCGGCCGCCTGCACCAGGCCGTGGCGGCGCGTTGCGAGCGAGTGACGTGGATGGTCGCGGGCATCGAAATGCCGGTGAAGAGAGGCTTCGCGTGAACTGCCGCCGTTGGGTGTGGGCGCTGCTCCTGTTGTGCTTGCCCTTGCAGGCGTGGGCCGAGATCCGCCTGCGCGACGACCGGGGCGCCACGCTGGTGTTCGCCAGCAGCCCGAAGCGCATCGTGACGCTGCTGCCGTCGCTCACCGAGAGCATCTGCGCCCTCGGCGCGTGTGATCGCCTGGTGGGAACGGATCGTTTTTCAAACGCCCCCCAGCGGGTGCAGTCCTTGCCCAAGCTCGGCGGGCTCGAAGATGCGCAGGTGGAACGCATCGTGTCGCTCAAGCCCGACGTCGTGCTGGCCGCGCCGTCGACGAGGGTGATCGACCGGCTGGAGTCCTTGGGCCTCAAGGTGATGGTGGTCGATGTGAAATCGCATGCCGACGTGAAACGCAGCCTTCACCTGCTGGGCCAGCTGCTTGAATCGCCCGAAGCCGCCGACGCGGTATGGGCAGGCATCGAAACCGCCCTGGCCGATGCCGCTGCGCGCACGCCGGCGAGCCTGCGAGGCCAGCGGGTCTACTTCGAGGTCGACGCGACGCCGTATGCCGCAGGCGCCACCTCGTTCATTGGCGAGACGCTGACCCGGCTCGGCTTGCGCAACGCCATCCCGGCCGAGCTGGGCCCGTTTCCGCGGCTGAACCCGGAGTTCGTGGTCAAGGCTCAGCCCGACATCATCATCGCGGCCCGCCGCAACCTCGACGACATGCCCAAGCGCCCCGGCTGGGGCTCGCTCACCGCGTTGCAGCGTCGCCAGAGTTGCGGGTTCGGCCTCGCGCATTACGAGTTGTTGATCCGACCCGGCCCGCGCATGGGCGAGGCGGCGCAGCTGTTGGCAATGTGCCTGGCCGGCCTGGTGGAGAAGCACTGATGTCTGAAGCCGAACGCGCCAGCCGGTGGCGCCTGAGCGTCGGCCTGACCGTGCTCAGCCTGCTGCTGATGCTGGCCGGCCTGGCCGCCGGCAGCGAAGGGTGGTCGCTGCCGCAGACCTGGGCCTTGCTCAACGGCCCCGATGGCTCGCTCGTGGTCTGGGAGATTCGTGCCCCACGCACCGCGGGGGCCTGGATGACGGGCGCCTTGCTCGGCCTGGCCGGTGCGGTGGCGCAAGGCCTGTTTCGCAACCCGCTGGCCGACCCCTACCTGCTCGGCTCGGCCTCGGGCGCGGTGCTGGGCGTGGCGTTGGTGCTGGCAGCCGGCTCGCTGGTCGGGCATGGCATCAGCCTGGCCACGGCCGACCTGATCGCGCGCATCGGGCTGGTGGGCGCTTCGTTTGTCGGCGCCTTGTTGGGCGTGGGCCTGACGCTGAGCCTGGCACGCGGTGCGCACGAAACCACTCGCCTGCTGTTGGCGGGCGTGGTGGTGGGTGTGCTGCTGGGCGCCCTCAGCGATTTGATCTTCAACGTGGCGCCCGAGGCGCTGCTCGGCAAGCAGGCCTTTCTGCTCGGCTCCACCGCCTTCCTCGGCTGGAGCAACTGCGGCCTGATGGCCGGCGGCTTGGCGATCGCGCTGCCGCTCGCCTGGCGCCTGTCGCGTGCGCTGGACGCGCTCACCTTGGGTGAAGAAAGCGCCATCAGCCTCGGGCTGGCCGTGACGCGTGTGCGGGTGACCCTGGTCGTCGCGCTGGCGCTGGCCACCGGCATGGCGGTGTCGCAGGCCGGCCTGATCGCTTTTGTTGGCCTGGTCTCGCCGCACCTGGTGCGCCGTTTTGCGCCCGCGGCCCACGGCTTCACGCTCATCGCAAGCACGGCCATGGGGGGGGCGTTGCTGCTGGCGTCAGACGTGTTGGCGCGCAGCGTCCTGGCGCCGCAGGAGCTGCCGGTGGGTGTGCTCACCGCCGTGTTGGGTGGCGGGTATTTGCTGTGGCTGTTGCACCGGCGGAAGATCGCATGAGCGCAGCCCTGCAGGCCCAACGCGTGTCGGTGTCGCTCGGTGGCAGGCTGGTGCTGCGCGAGGTGTCGCTGACGCTGCAAACCGGTTGGACGGTCGTCGTCGGCGCCAACGGCGCAGGCAAGTCGACGCTGCTGCGCAGCCTGGCCGGGCTGCAGGCGCTGGAAGGCGGGCAGGTGATGTTGCACGACCGCGCGCTCAACACATGGTCGCCGCGTGAGCGGTCGCGGCAGATCGCCTGGCTGGCCCAGCAAGGTGGCGCCACCGGTGAGTTGACGGTGCGCGAAGTGGTGCACCTGGGGCGCCTGCCGCACCTCGGCCTGTTCGCCGAGCCCGGCCCCGAGGATGAGGCGGCCGTTCAGCGGGCCATGGCGCTCACCGAGTGCACTGCGTGGGAGCACCGCCGCCTGCACCAGCTCTCGGGCGGCGAACGCCAGCGTGCCTTGCTGGCGTGTGCGCTGGCGGTCGACGCGCCGATCCTGCTGCTCGACGAACCCACCACCCACCTCGACCCACCGCACCAGGTCGCGCTGGTGCGGCTCTTCAAACACATTGCGTCACAGCGCATCGTGGTGACGGTGTTGCATGATCTGCCGCTGGCGCTGCGGGCCGATCACCTGGTCGTCATGCAGGCCGGGCGTGTGGTGGCCGAAGGCCGCAGCGACGACCCCGCCGTGCATGCCGCCCTGGTGGCGGTGTTTGACCATGCCGTGCGCATCGAGCGTTTCGGCGACCGTTTTGTGGCGCTCCCCAACCTGGACTGACATGCAGATTGAAACCCCGCCCACCTGCGCAAGTGCCGACAAGCCGACCGGCGAACGCCGCGGCCTGGTGCTCATCCACACCGGCGACGGCAAGGGCAAGAGCACGGCCGCATTCGGCCTGGCCTTGCGTGCCCACGGCCGCGGCAAGCCGGTGAAGATCTACCAGTTCATGAAGGTGCCCTCGGCGCGTTTTGGCGAGCATCGAATGTTTGCCGAGCTGGGTGTGCCGATCGAAGGCCTGGGCGATGGCTTCAGCTGGAAAAGCCACGACCTCGAGCATTCAGCGCAGCTCGCGCGTGACGGCTGGGCGCGCGCCGAGGCGACGATTCGGGGGGGTGAGCATTTCCTGGTCGTGCTCGATGAGGTCACCTACCCGTTGCGCTACGGCTGGGTGCCACTGGAGCCGGTGCTGGCCTGCCTGCGCGAGCGACCGCCGCATGTGCATGTGGTGCTCACGGGGCGCAATGCGCCGCAAGAGTTGATCGACCTCGCCGACACCGTGACCGAGATGGCGCTCGTCAAGCATCACTACCAGGCCGGTGTGCCGGCCCAACGTGGCATCGAGGACTGACACCCCCCGATGCTGAACACCTTCACCTCCTCGCACGCCTTCGCCCTGGCACTCGCGCTGCTGCTGGCGTGGGCGCTCGACACGCTGTTCGGCGAGCCCAACGATGCCTTCCACCCCGTGGCCTGGCTGGGCAAGTTGCTGTGGCCCCTGGGCTGCCGGTTGCGGGTGATGCAGCCGAACGCCGCCTTCTGGGGCGGCACGCTCACGTGGCTGGTTCTGGCGGTCACCCTTGGCTCGGTGTCGTGGTGGGTGCAGCGGCGCGTGCTGGGTTTGTCGCTCTGGTGGTCGGTGCCGATCCTGGCGCTCCTGCTCAAGCCCATGCTCGCCTGGCGCATGCTGCGCGACGAGGTGCTGGCGGTCGAAGACGCGCTGGCCGAAGGCCTGGAGCCGGCGCGCGAGCGGCTCTCGCGCCTGGTCAGCCGCGACCTCGCCGGCTTGAACGAAGAGGCCTTGCGCGAGACCGCCATCGAGACCCTGGCCGAGAACCTCAACGACTCGGTGATCGCGCCGCTGTTCTGGTTTGCCGTGGCAGGCCTGCCGGGTGCAGTGATCTACCGTTTTGCCAACACGGCCGATGCGATGTGGGGCTACCGCGGCGTGTGGGAATACGCCGGCAAGTGGGCCGCGTGGGCCGACGACGTGCTCTCGTGGCTGCCCGCGCGCATCACCGCGCTGAGCCTCTACCCGGCCTGGCGCTCGGCCACCTGGCGCTCGCTGCGCCGGCAGGCGGGGCGCACACCGTCGCCCAATGGTGGCTGGGCCATGGGCGCGATGGCGCTGCGCCTGGGCGTGCGCCTGGCCAAGCCGGGTGTGTACGTGCTCAACGAGACCGGCGCCTCGCCCTCGTCGCGCAACATGGCGCAGGCGCTGGGCTTTGCCACGATGGCCGCCTGGGCCGCGATGGTGTTGACGGTGCTGTCGTGGGTGGCGAGGGCGGTGTGAGCGGGCCGTCGCATGGCGGGCCCGATGCGGCGGGTGTGCCGCGCTGGGACTTCTCGACCAACGCCAACGCCTGCGGCCCGGCGCCGCGCGTGTTGTTGTCCATTCGCCAGGCCGATGCGACGCGTTACCCCGACCCGGCCTACACCGCCTTGCGCGAGCAGCTGGCAGGGTTTCATGCGGTACCCGCCGAGCGCATCGTGATCGCGGCCAGTGCCAGCGAGTTCATCGGGCGCATGACGCTGGCGGTGGCGCAGCGCTGGCCGCAGGCGAGCGTGCACCTGCCGCAACCGGGTTATGCCGACTATGGCCGCGCGGCTCGCACCTGCGGCCTGCGGCTTGCCCAGGCGGGGGACGCCTTGCTGGTGTGGCACACCGAACCCGGAAGCCCCGATGGCCGTTCTCAGCGTGTGCCGGCCACGCGCGAAGGGGCGGTGCTGGTGGTCGACCGTGCTTACGCGCCGCTGCGCCTGGAGGGCGACGCTCCGGCTCTGCCACCGCAGGCGTGGCAGCTGATGTCGCCCAACAAGGCGCTCGGCCTCACGGGTGTGCGCGGGGCCTATGCCATCGCACCGCCCGATGCCGGCGAGCTGCAGACGGCGCTGGAGCGCCTGGCACCGTCGTGGCCGGTGGGTGCACATGGCGTGGCGATGCTGGCGGGCTGGGCTTTGGCCGAGACGCAGGCCTGGTTGGCCGAGTGCCTGCCCACGCTGCGTGACTGGAAGCGTCAGCAGCTCGCGTGTTGTGCCGAGCTTGGCTGGTCGTGCGCCGAGAGCGTCACGCCATTCTTCGTGGTGAATGGGGTCGATGCGTCGTGGCTGCCGCGCCTGCGCGAGCAGGGAGTCAAGCTGCGCGACACCACCGACATGGGACTGCCCGGCCATGTGCGCCTCAGCGTGCAATCGCCCCAGGCGCAGCAGGCCCTGCGCGCCGCGTGGCAGAAGGCGACCCCATGACTGCGCGTGCTGTGATGGTGCTCGGCACCACCAGCGGCGCCGGCAAGAGCTGGCTCGCCACGGCGCTGTGCCGCTGGTATGCGCGCCGTGGCCTGAAGGTGGCGCCGTTCAAGGCACAGAACATGAGCAACAACGCGCGTGTGGTGCCGGGTGTCGGCGGGCGCCTGGGCGAGATCGGCAGCGCGCAGTACTTCCAGGCGCTGGCCGCGCGCTGCACGCCCGAGGTGCGCATGAACCCCGTGCTGCTCAAGCCCGAGCGCGACACCGCCAGCCAGGTGGTGGTGATGGGCGAGGTGAGGGCGGACCTGGCAGCAGTGCCTTGGCGGGAGCGCAGCGAGGCGCTGTGGCCCCACGGCCGCGAAGCCCTGCACGGCCTGATGCGCGAGAACGACGTGGTGGTGATCGAAGGCGCCGGCTCACCGGCCGAGATCAACCTGCACGCGAGCGACTACGTCAACATGCGCACCGCCCGCGAGGCGCAGGCGGCCTGCCTGCTGGTGACCGACATCGACCGCGGCGGCGCCTTCGCCCACCTTTACGGCACCCACCAGCTGCTGCCCGCGGCGGAGGCGAGGTTGATTCGCGGGTTCGTGCTGAATCGTTTTCGCGGTGACGCGAGCCTGCTCGCGCCCGGCCCGCAGATGTTGCAACGGCTGACCGGTGTGCCCACGCTGGCCGTGCTGCCCATGTGGCGCGGCCATGGCCTGCCCGAAGAAGACGGTGTGTTCGACGAAGGCTTGGCCCCGCAGCCGGGTCTGCAGATCGCCATCGTGGCCTACCCGCGCATCAGCAACCTCGACGAGTTCCAGCCGCTGCGCAACCTGCCCGGTGTGGCGCTGCGATGGGCGCGCACGCCGGCCGATCTGGAAAGTGCTGACTGGATCGTCCTGCCCGGCTCCAAGCAAACCAGCAGCGATCTGGCCTGGCTGCGTGAGCAAGGGTTGGATGGAGCCATCGCCCGCCACGCGGCCGCGGCGCGCCCCGTGCTGGGTGTGTGCGGCGGCCTGCAGATGCTGGGTGAGGCGCTGCTCGACCCGCATGGGGTCGACGGCAGTGCGCAAGGCCTCGGTCTGTTGCCCTTGAGCACCTGTTTCGAGCCCACCAAGCTGCTGCGTGAAACCGGCGCGCAATGGGGTGAGCTGCAAGGCCCATGGTCGGCGCTGTCGGGCCTGAGCTTCAGCGGCTACGAGATCCACCATGGCCGCACCGAGTCGCACGGTGGTGTGCCCGTTGTGCTGCGCAACGACGAGGGCGACCCCATCGGCTGGCAGCACGCCAGCGTGCTGGGCCTGTATGCGCACGGCCTGTTCGAGTCGGCCGAGATGATGCGCGCGCTCTTCGGCGCCGAAGTGCGCAGCCTCGATGCCGTGTTCGACGGCCTCGCCGGTTTCATCGATCAACACTTTGAACGCGATTCCCTGATGAATCTGCTGAACCCATGACCCTGACACTCCCCGCCGTGCCCGATGTGCACGATGCCGCTCTTGCCCAACGCCTGCAGCAGCGCATCGACCGCAAGACCAAGCCGCTGGGTGCGCTTGGCCGCCTGGAGTCGTTGGCCTTGCAGGTGGGTCTGATCCAGCAGACCGAAACACCGCACTGGGAGGCGCCGCAGCTTGTCGTCTTCGCGGGCGATCACGGTCTGGCAGCGCGTGGCGTGTCGGCCTACCCGAGCGACGTGACCTGGCAGATGGTCGAGAACTTTCTCGCCGGTGGCGCGGCGGTCAGCGTATTGGCGCGCCAACATGCGCTGGCGTTGACGGTGGTGGACGCCGGCGTGCGGCACGACTTCGCACCACGGCAGGGCCTGCTGGCCCGCAAGATTGCGCCGGGCACCGCCGATGCATTCGAGGCCCCGGCCATGACCGAAGCGCAGTGCCTGGCGGCGATTCACATGGGGCGCGAGGTGGTCGAAGGCTTGCCGGGCAACGCCGTGCTGCTGGGCGAGATGGGCATCGGCAACACATCGAGTTCGTCGATGCTTCTGGCCCGGCTCACCGGCACCGACCTGGCACTGTGCCTGGGCCGCGGCACCGGGCTCGACGATGCGGGGCTGGTGCGCAAGCTCACGGTGTTGTCGGCCGTGATGCAGCGGCACGCGGCGGCGAGGGAGCCCCTCCAGGTGCTGGCCACGATGGGTGGCTTCGAGATTGCCGCGATGGTGGGTGCCGTGTTGCAGGCGGCCTCGCAGCGCCGCACGATCGTGGTCGATGGCTTCATCACCGGTGCCGCGGTGCTGGTGGCCGCGCGCCTGGTGCCTGCCGTGCTGGGCTACTGCGTGTGGTCGCACCGCTCAGCCGAGAGCGGCCACGGCGTGATGATCCGCCACCTGGGTGTGCAGCCGCTGCTCGATCTCGACCTGCGTTTGGGTGAGGGCTCGGGGGCTGCGTTGACCTGGCCGCTGCTCGTGAGTGCGGTGAACGTGCTCAACGAGATGGCGAGCTTCGAGTCGGCCGGGGTGTCGGACCGCGAGCCCCGCTGATGCAGCACGAACTGCGGCTCTTCTTCATCGCCCTGCAGTTCTTCACGCGGCTGCCAGTGCCGCGATGGGTCGGTTACGAGCCCGAGTGGTTGCATCAGAGTGCGCGCCATTTCCCGCTTGTCGGCGCCTTGGTGGGGGCGGTCGGTGCGGTGGTGTTGTGGGCCGCGCTGTGGCTGTTTCCGATGCCGGTGGCCGTGCTGCTGTCGATGGCGGCCACCGTGATGTTGACCGGCGCCTTCCACGAAGACGGCCTGGCCGACACCTGCGACGCGCTGGGCGGCGCAGTGAGCCGCGAGCGCGCGCTCGAGATCATGAAAGATTCGCGCATCGGCACCTACGGCGCGGTGGGTTTGGCGCTGGTGCTGGGCCTGAAGGCCGTGACGCTCTCTGCACTGCCTTCGAGTTGGGTGTTTGCCGCAGTGATCCTGGCCCACACCGCGTCGCGCGCTGCGGCGGTTTCCTTGATCCGCTGGCTGCCCTACGCGGGCGATCTGGCGCATGCCAAGGCCAAACCCTTGGCGCAGCGCATCTCGGGTTCGGGGTTTGTCGTGGCCTGGGGGTGGGTGCTGGTCGTGGGCTTGTTGCTGCTGGCCTGGAACCTGGTCTGGTGGCCTGCCGTGATCGGCGGCATCGTGCTGGCCTGGCTGTGTGCCTTGGCGAGCGCGGCTTGGTTGAAGCGCCGCCTCGGTGGCATGACGGGCGACACCTTGGGCGCCACGCAGCAGTTGAGCGAGCTGCTGGTGTTGTTGGGTTGCCTGGCGTGGCTGCGCTTCTGATTGTCTGGCGCCACCCGCGGCCGGTGGGTGTGGCGGGGCGCTGCATCGGGCGCACCGACGTGGCCGTGGATCGGCGCAAGGCCAAGCGCCTGGCGCACCGCATTCGCCGGCGGGCGCGGCGAGAGGCGTTGCCGCGTGTGGTGTGGACCTCGGCCTTGCGGCGCAGTGTCGATGTCGGACGCTTCTTGGCGCGCTGGGGTTGGCAACATCGTGTTGACATTCGCCTGAGCGAGCTCGATTTCGGCGAGTGGGATGGGCGAGCCTGGGACACGATCGCTGAGGCCGAGGTCACCGCATGGACGTCGGCCTTCGCCACGCACGCGCCCGGCGGCGGCGAATCGGTGGCTCAGCTGATGGGCCGGTGCGAGGCTTTCCTTTCCGAGCACGGCCCGCAGGGGGCTTGTGTGGTGTCTCACGCCGGTTGGATCAACGCCGCGTTGCGCGTCGCAGGCGGGTTGCCAGTGCCGACCCTCGCCACCCAATGGCCTATGGCCGTGGCTTATGCCGCCTCGGTCGACTTGGTGATCAAGCCCTTCGGCGCCGAATCACAGTAACGCGCCACGCTGCACTGTTCGCACAGCGGCTTGCGCGCCTGGCACACATAGCGGCCATGCAAGATCAACCAATGGTGGGCGTGCTGCAGGTACTTGGGCGGCACCCGCTTGAGCAGGCCCATCTCCACCTCGAGCGGGTTCTTGCCCGGCGCGAGGCCGGTGCGGTTGCTGACGCGAAAGATGTGCGTGTCGACTGCCATCGTCGGCTCGCCGAAAGCGACGTTGAGCACCACGTTGGCTGTCTTGCGGCCGACGCCGGGCAGGGCCTCGAGCGCCTCGCGGCTGCGCGGCACCTGGCCGCCGTGTTGCTCGATCAGGATGCGGCTGGTCTCGACCAGGTTCTTCGCCTTGTTGCGGTACAGGCCGATGGTCTTGATGTACTCGCTGACCCCTTCGACCCCCAGCGCCAGCATCTTCTGCGGCGTGTTGGCCACGGCAAAGAGCTTGCGCGTGGCCTTGTTCACGCCCACGTCGGTGGCCTGCGCCGAGAGCAGCACGGCAGCCAGCAGCTCAAACGCATTGGTGTACTCGAGCTCGGTGACCGGGTGCGGGTTGGCGGCCTGCAGGGTGGCGAAGAAGGGTTCGATCGACGATGTTTTCATGGGCGGGGGCGGCTGCGTGCCAGGGCGGCTGCGGCCAGGCGTTCGTTGCGTTCGCGCTCATCGCGCGCTTCGCGAAAGGCATGGAAGGCATAACGCTCGCGCGCTTCTGCGGCCTGGGGCGCACTCCACGCCTGCCAGCCGCTGCGCTCACCGGTGACGTTGACGAGCGAGATGCAATCGACCGGGCACACCGGGATGCACAGCTCACAGCCGGTGCACAGCGGGTCGATCACGGTGTGCATGCGCTTGGGGCCACCGACGATCGCGTCGACCGGGCAGGCCGCAAGGCACAGCGTGCAGCCGATGCACCAGTTCTCGTCGATCACCGCGAGGTGGCGCGGGCCTTCATGGCCGTTGTCGGGGTTGAGCGGGATCACCGGCCGGCCGGTGATCTGTGCGAGGCGGGCGATGCCCTCGGCGCCGCCGGGAGGGCACTGGTTGATCTCGGCTTCGCCTTCGCTGATGGCGTGGGCGTAGGCGTGGCAGTCGGGGTAGCCGCAGCGCGTGCACTGCGTTTGAGGCAGTGCCGCGTCGAGGGCGTCGGTCAGGTCAGGGCGGTTCACCCCGGCAGCTTAGCGTGCGCGTTTGCGCGCCGGCGCGGCCTTCTTGGCTGCGGGCTTGGTCGCAGCCTGGCTGGCTTTGGCCGTGCGCGGAGCCGACTGGTGGCTCGCGATGAAGTCACGCACCTCCGGGTACACCAGTTCGCGCCAGCGGCGCCCCGAGAAAATGCCGTAGTGGCCCGCACCTTCGACGTCGTAGTGGAACTGGCGTGCCTTCGGGATGCCGGTGCACAGGTCGTGCGCGGCGCGGGTCTGGCCGGCACCCGAGATGTCGTCGAGCTCGCCTTCGATGGTCAGCAGGGCCGAGGTGGTGATGTCTTGCGGGCGCACCAGGGCGCCGTCCACTTCCCAGGTGCCGTTGACGAGGGCGAAGTCCTGGAAGATTGTCTTGATGGTGTCGAGGTAGTACTCGGCCGGCATGTCGAGCACGGCGTTGTATTCGTCGTAGAACGAGCGGTGGAAGTCGGCGCTTTCGTCTTCACCGCGCATCAGGTCCATGAAGTAGTCGTAGTGCGACTTCAGGTGGCGGTCGGGGTTCATCGCGATGAAGCCGCTGTGCTGCAAGAAGCCCGGGTACACGCGCCGGCCATTGCCGGGGTAGTTGACCGGCACGCGGTAGATCACATTGTTCTCGAACCACTCGTAGCTCTTGTTCATCGCCAGGTTGTTCACCGCCGTGGGTGACTTGCGGGCGTCGATGGGGCCTCCCATCATGGTCAACGTGCGCGGGGTGAACTCGCCCGCGCTGGCCATCAACGACACCGCGGCGAGCACCGGCACGGTGGGCTGGCAGACCGAGATCACATGGACCTCGGGGCCGATGTGGCGGATGAACTCCTGCACATAGGCGATGTAGTCGTCGAGGTGGAAGGGGCCGGCCTCGGTGGGCACCATGCGGGCGTCGGTCCAGTCGGTGATGAACACCTTGTGGTCGACCAGCAGGTTGCGCACGGTTTCGCGCAGCAGCGTGGAGTGGTGGCCCGACAGCGGCGCCACCACCAGCACGGTGGGCTGCTCCTTCAGCTTGGAGAGCACCGCCGGGTTGTCGGTGAAGCGCTTGAAGCGCAGCAGGCGGCAGAAAGGCTTGTTGATCGGCACCTGCTCCTGCACCGCGACGTCGACGCCGTCGACCTTGACCGAGGTGATGTTGAACTGCGGCTTTTCGTATTCCTTGGCCAGCCGGTGCATCAGGTCGAGCCCGGCAGACACGCGCTGCGCCATGGGCGTGTGCGTGAACGGCGACAGCGGGTGGTTGTACAGCTTGGAGGACGCGCTTGCGAACTCTGAAAACGGGCTCATCAGCGCGCGTTGGGTTTCATAGAGCTGATACAGCATGGGATTTCCTCTTGAGACCGGGGGGTCTGATCGCGCCGCACGATTGTGCGTCGCAGCATTCTAGGCAGCTGACCAGAATCGTGCAGGCAGGCGCGCGGGTGAAAACCCCGAAAAGCGCCGTGAATCGCACCCAATGCGTGCATTCTCTTCATTCAGGGTGTCGCTCGTGCGACACCCTGGTGCTGACTCAGCTCACCTTGACGATGGCGTTGACCACCGCGTCGATGTTCTTGCTGTTGAGCGCAGCCACGCAGATGCGCCCCGAATCAACGCCATAGATGCCGAATTCGCTGCGCAGGCGCTGCATCTGGTCCTTGTTCAGGCCGGAGTAGCTGAACATGCCTTTTTGCTGGGTGATGAAGCTCATGTCTTGCTTCACGCCGGCGGCCTTGAGCTTTTCGAGCAGGGTGGTGCGCATCTGCTTGATGCGAACGCGCATGCCGGCGAGCTCTTCTTCCCAGAGCGCGCGCAGGGCCGGGGTGTTGAGCACCGTGGCCACCACCTGGGCGCCATGCGTCGGCGGGTTCGAGTAGTTGGTGCGGATGACGATCTTGAGCTGGCTCAGCACACGGGCCGCTTCGTCCTTGCTGGCGCAGGCGACGCTCAAGGCCCCGACACGCTCGCCGTAGAGCGAGAAGCTCTTGGAGAACGAGGTCGAGACGAAGAAGTCGAGGCCGGCGTTCATGAACTGCGCAATCACCGCGCCGTCTTCGGCAATGCCTTCGCCGAAGCCCTGGTAGGCCATGTCAAGAAACGCCACCAGGTTGCGCGACTTCACGGCCTGCACCACCTGTTCCCATTGCGCGGGGGTGATGTCATAGCCGGTCGGGTTGTGGCAGCAGGCGTGCAGCACGACGATCGTGCCGGCGGGTGCGGCATTCAGCGCGGCCAGCATGCCGTCGAAGTTGACGCCACGCTTGGCAGCGTCGTAATAGGGGTAGGTGTCGACGGGGAAGCCGGCGTTGGTGAAGAGCGCGCGGTGGTTTTCCCAGCTCGGGTCGCTGATCAGCACGGTGGCATTCGGATTCACGCGCTTGAGGAAGTCGGCGCCGATCTTCAGACCGCCGGTGCCGCCGATGCCTTGCACGGTGGCGATGCGGCCTTCCTTGACGGCTGCGCTGTCGGCACCGAAGACCAGGCCTTGCACCGCCTTGTCATAGGCCGCGATGCCGTCGATCGGCAGGTAGCCGCGCGGGGTGAGCGTCTCGCTCATCTGCTTTTCGGCCTGCTGCACGCACTTGAGCAGGGGCAGCTTGCCGTTGTCGTCGTAGTAGACGCCGACGCCGAGGTTGACCTTGGCGGGGTTGGGGTCGGCGTTGAACTGTTCGTTGAGCCCCAGGATGGGGTCGCGGGGGGCCATTTCAACGGCGGCGAACAGCGAGGTCATGGACAGTCCTTGTCAGTAGAGCAGATGAAAGTTTTGGGCTACCCTGGATGTTTGCCCAGTGGGCCCCACTTGCGGGGAAACCCGAGGATTTTATCCGCCATGGCTGACCTCTCCGACGCCCCAGTTGCCGATGCACCCGCTGAAGGTGTGTTCGTGAGCTTTCCCGATTCGCCGTTCCAGCTGTTCCAGCCCTATCCGCCGGCCGGTGACCAGCCCACGGCGATTGCCCAGCTCGTGGAGGGCGTGAACGACGGCCTGACCTACCAGACGCTGCTGGGCGTGACCGGCTCGGGCAAGACCTTCACGATGGCCAACGTCATCGCGCGTCTCGGCCGCCCGGCCATCGTCTTCGCGCCCAACAAGACGCTGGCCGCGCAGCTCTACAGCGAGTTCCGCGAGTTC
>NZ_JADMJX010000093.1 GCF_018780185.1 Rhizobacter sp. | reverse complement strand
GGCGCCTGCGCCGGCCACCCCGCCGCGTCCTTCACCGGAGGCGGCGGGGGCCTGGTCGACGCTGCTCTGCCGCCTGATTTTTCATCACTTTTCTCGCACCGCACACCCACACCATGTGGAACCAGCTCCAGATCAGCAGCCTCGACCTGCGCCTGTCCATCATGGCCGGCGTGCTGGTCGTGATGGCCTTGGTGTTTCATGTGCTCACCGGCACCTTTCTCACGCCGGAGAACCTCTACAACATCGCGCAGCAGACGGCCGTGGTGGGCATCGTGGCGGCCGCCGTGGCGCTGATCATCGTGGCGCGCCAGATCGACCTCTCGGTGGGCTCGGTGATGGGCGTGGTCGGCGTGTTGATCGCCTACCTGATGTACACGCATGACTGGCATTGGGTCACCGCGTCGCTGGCCGGGCTCACGCTCTCGCTTTTGATCGCGCTTTACCAGGGCTGGCTGACCGCCTACCTGGGTGTGCCCTCTTTCGTGGTCACGCTGGGTGGCCTGATGTCGTTTCGTGGCGCCGCCTTCCTGGTCGCCGACGGCAAGACCCAGCCGGTCAACGACTCGGCTTTCCTGATGATCGGCGGCGGCCTCGAAGGCTCGCTCGGCCCCAACCTCAGCTGGGCGCTCGGCGTCGCGCTCTCTGCTCTGCTGGCCTGGAACACCTGGTCGCGTCGCCACAAGGCGCAGCAGCACGGCTTGCCCCAGCGCCCGCTGTGGTTCGACGTCGCGTTGGTGGTCGCGCTGAGCGGCGCGTTGCTGTGGTTCGTGGCCACCATGAACGCCTATGTGCTGGCCGACCGCGCCGCGGGCCAGGGCATCCCGATCCCGGTGCTGATCTGGGGCGTGGTGGTGATGGTGATGGCCTTCATCGTCAACCGCACCCGCTTCGGGCGTTATGTCTATGCGATCGGTGGCAACCCCGAAGCCGCGTTGCTGGTGGGCATCCCGGTCAAGCGGGTGATGCTCAAGCTCTTCTTGCTGTTGGCTGTGATGGTGACGGTGGCCGCGGTGGTGTCCGTCTCGCGCTTGAACGCAGGCACCAACTCGCTGGGCGCCAACATGGAGCTCTATGTGATCGCGGCCGCCGTGATCGGCGGTGTGGCGCTGTCGGGCGGCAGTGGCACCGTGCTCGGCTCGGTGCTCGGGGCCCTGGTGATCCAGTTCCTGGAGTCGGGCCTGCTGCTGCTCGACGTGAGCATCGGCCTGCGCATGGTGATCATCGGCCAGGTGCTGATCGTGGCCGTGGTGTTCGACGTGCTCTACCGCCGCGCCACCGGGGAGCGCATGACATGAGCACGCTGGGCCGCCCCGAGGGCGAATACCGGAGTGCGCAGCACGAAGGTACGGCAATGAGCACGATGCCGTTGACCTCGCCGCTCATCGAGATGCGCGACATCCACAAGGCCTTCCACGGTGTGCGCGCCGTCGAGGGGGTGAGCCTGTCGGTGCACCCCGGCGAAGTGGTGGCCCTGCTGGGCCACAACGGCGCCGGCAAGTCCACGCTGATGAAGCTGCTGGCCGGTGCCTTCAGCATCGACAGCGGCGAAATCAAAGTGGCCGGCGAGCCGGTGCGACTGGAGAGCCCGGCCGATTCGCAAAGGCTCGGCATCGAGACCATCTACCAGACCCTGGCCCTGGCCGACAACCTCGACGCCGTGGCCAACCTCTTTCTCGGCCGCGAGCTGCGCACCCGCTGGGGCACGCTCGACGACTACGCGATGGAGAAGGCGGCGCGCGAGGTCTTCCACCGCCTGAACCCCAACTTCAAGAACATCCGCGTGCCAGTGCGTTCGCTCTCGGGCGGGCAGCGCCAGGTGGTGGCCATCTCGCGGGCGCTCTACTTCAACGCGCGCGCCTTGATCATGGACGAGCCCTGCGCCGCCCTCGGGCCCGAAGAGACGCGCATGGTCCACGAGCTGGTGCGCACGCTCAAGGCCAGCGGCGTGGGCATCTTCCTGATCACGCACGACATGCCCGATGTGTTCGGCCTGTCCGACCGCCTGTCGGTGATGAAGAACGGCAAGACCGTCGGCACCTACCGCACGGCCGACGTGACCGAAGACGAAGTGCTCGGAATGATCATCGGCGGCAGACCCTTGCAGCGTCTGGCGCCCTTGTAGCGATCCCCCACAACAACCACTGAACAAGTAGGAGACAAGCATGAAGAACCTGATCAAACCCCTGATGCTGGCCGTCGGCGCACTGGCCTGCCTCGGCGCGCAGGCGCAAGCCACGACCACGATCACCGTGGCCTCGTTCCCGAGCTTCGACATGGCGATCAAGGCCGCCATCCCGCTGTATAAAAAGATCCATCCTGAAATCGA
Organism: Rhizobacter sp.; assembly: GCF_018780185.1. GTDB lineage: Bacteria > Pseudomonadota > Gammaproteobacteria > Burkholderiales > Burkholderiaceae_C > Rhizobacter. The sequence goes on along the minus strand of NZ_JADMJX010000093.1, from coordinate 767 downwards.
TATCAAGCTCGCCAGCATGGCGTTTGCCGACCACCACACGGCCATGACCACGGCGCTGGCCACCGGCGCCAACCTGCCCGACGTGATGGCCGTCGAGCTGAGCTACATCGGCAAGTTTGCCGAGTCGGGTGGCCTCGAAGACCTCGCCAAGGCGCCGTACAACGCCATGCCCAGCACCTCGCGCCTGGCCAAGTTCTCGGTGCCGCAGGCGATGAGCGGCTTGGGCGCGCTGTCGGCCATGCCAGCCGACATCGGCCCGGGCGCGCTGTTCTACCGCAAGGACCTGCTCGACAAGGCGGGCGTCACCGAAGCCGATCTCACCCGCAGCTGGGAGTCGTACATCGCTGCCGGCAAGAAGCTCAAGGCCAGTAGCGGCACCTACTTGCTGGCCAATGCGGTCGACATCAAGGACATCTACATCCGCTCGGGCCTGAAAGACGGCGAAGGCATCTACTTCAACAAGAAGGGCCAGCCGCTGATCAACACGCCGCGCTTCCAGAAGGCCTTCGAGCTGGCCAAGAGCGCGCGTGAGGCCGGCATCGACGGCAAGATCAACGCCTGGTCCAACGAGTGGAGCGAAGGCTTCAAGCGTGACAAGGTCGCCTCGCAGATGATGGGCGCCTGGCTGGCCGGCCACCTGAGCAACTGGCTGGCACCCGACTCCAAGGGCAACTGGCGTTCGGCCCAGCTGCCCAACGGCACCTTCGCTTCATGGGGCGGCTCGTTCTACGCCATCCCGAAGAAGGCGCAGAACAAGGCCGCGGCCT
>NZ_JADMJX010000352.1 GCF_018780185.1 Rhizobacter sp. | reverse complement strand
AAGCCGAACACCTCGATGTCGACCGGCGTGTTGCGGATCACATGGCCCACCTGCGACAGCGTGAGCACGCGTGGCAACACCGCACGCTGGACGCCATACCGCTCGCGGTAGAACTCGATCGCTTCGTAGGTGGTGGCCGAGGCCTGCACCGACAGGTGCAGCCGCAGCTGCGGGTGGTGTTCGGCGCAATAGGCCATCACCGCGGTGTCGGCCACGATCAGCGCGTCGGCGCCCATCTCGGCGGCGGTATCGACCGCGCGGTACCAGGGGCTCACATCGCGCGCATCGGCGTAGGTGTTCAATGCCATCAGCACACGTGCGCCCCTGGCGTGGGCATAGGCCACGCCGTCGCGCACGGCGCCGTCATCGAAGTTCAGGCCGCTGAAGTTGCGGGCGTTGGTCGCGTTCTTCAGGCCGAGGTAGACGGCGTCAGCGCCGCCGTCCACCGCCGCCTGCAAGGCACGCAATGAACCGGCGGGGCACACAAGCTCGGGAGCCGACAAGGCCGCCATGATGGGTTGCTCGCAAGAGTCGAAACGAGCGCGATCTTGGAGCTTTGCTGTCGCGATGGTTTTGATCCATCGCAGACAGGTGCGGAATGCCCGCGGGGGTCGTTCAGCTGCGCGTGCGGCGACGCATCACGAACCCGATGGCGGCGAGCCCGGCCACCATCAGAGCGTAGGTGCCGGGCTCGGGCACCGGCGTGGTGATGCTTGCAAGCGGACCGGGCGCGCTTTTGTTCGACAGAAAGTTGGACGACCACACATCCCGGTGTGTCAGCGCATCGTCGCGTGAAAACACGGCTGCTGCGGCCAGCGACCCGTGGACTCGCTCGCGGCCACCATGGGCAAAGCTCATCGGGTGCGCACTTGTGGCCCCCTGCATGGCGAACCTGTCGCCCGCCCAGCCCGTGGGGCCTGCTTTCTTCAACCAGGTGCTGGACGCGTGAACAACACTCTGTGAACGATCGACGTTCACGAGGTTGGTCGCCATCGTGACCATCGGTGTGGTGCACATCGCGCCGAGTGCCAGCATGCGCAAGGGCAGCCGAAAGAAGTTGGATGTCATGGGTGACCCTTTGTTTGACGCAATGAACGACTCGCTGATCGATGACGAGCGAGGCCGCAGCCGATCTGTCGATCAAATCAATCAGCCGATGTGTGGTTGTATCGAAAAGCAACGCGAGGGTCAGTGCGCTGGCGCACGAAGCGCGCAATTGACGAGCGCTTGGGCTTTGTTCGGCAACGAACAGACCCGACCCTGCGCACCCAGCAGACTGCTCACATCAAGCGCTTTGAGAAATGGGCCACGCCATGAGCAAGCTGTGCTGAACGACCCCCAACCCGGCTTCTGCGCCCACCCGGCCCTGGGAGCCCCCGAGCAACTGGCCCTGCCTGCGGTGAAGACCGTGGCCTTTGCCAACATCCGCGCCGACCTTCGGGCGCACGGTGGTCGCTGGGGCGCACAAGGCTTCTGGGCCCTGGTGGTCTATCGTTTTGGCCGGTGGCGTTATGGCGTGCGGCCCGCGCTGCTGCGAAAGCTGTTGTCGGGCCTCTACAAGGCAGCCTTCAAGTTCGTGCAGGTCATCACCGGCATCGAGCTGCCTTGCGAGGTGGAAATCGGCCGCAACTTCGTGATCGACCATTTCGGCGGGATCATCATCAGCGGCTACGCCAAATTCGGAGACAACTGCCGCATCCGCAACGGTGTGTGCATCGGCTTGAGCCGGGTCGGCGACCCGTGCGCCCCGGTGATCGGCAACAACGTCGACATCGGCTCCGGCGCCAAGCTGCTCGGCCGCATCACGATCGGCAACAACGTGCTGATCGGCGCCAACTCGGTGGTCACACGCGATGTGCCAGCCAATTCGGTGGCGATGGGCGTGCCGGCGATCATCAGCCCGCGCAGCGAGGCAACTGCCGCTCAGCGGGTCGCCTGAAGCTCAGGGCAGAGAAAGGTCGACGTCGCTCGCAAACGGCGGCTTCGGCGGGCTCACCTTGGCCAACCCTGGCGTGAAGCCCGCCTTGCCGATGGCCTCTCTGAGGGCGTCGGGCCGCGCCCAGCTCGGTTCGATCTCGACCGAATGGGTTTCCATGTTGACGCGAACCCGCGCGCCGCTGTCCAGCGCTTTCACCGATTTGACGATGGTGCCAGCCGAGCGGCTCGAAAACATGTCTCTCACTTTGAAGGTGATCAAGGTGGCTCCTCAGACACTGAACACGGGTGACTTGAAGATAGCGCCACCGCGATCATTCTTCTGTGCTGTAGCCCACACAGCAGATCTCCCGATCTGCCGGCCCTTCGTACCTGTCGGAGGGGGAGCCGCCCCAAGTTGCCCCGCTGGGATGGCCAAACCGTTGGGCGTGGCCAGTGCGGGGACTCAGTACATGTCCCCACCCGAGCTGCCGGGTGCCATGTTCTCGAACTTCGTCAGCGGCTTGATGAAAGCCAGCTTCACGGTACCCGTGGGGCCGTTACGCTGCTTGCCAATGATGATCTCGGCGACACCCGGCTCCTTGCAGGCCTCTTTGGTGTAGTAGTCGTCGCGGTAGATGAACATGATCACGTCAGCGTCTTGCTCGATGGCGCCGGACTCGCGCAAGTCGCTCATCATCGGGCGCTTGTCGGTGCGGGTTTCGACGCTTCGGTTGAGCTGCGAGAGCGCGATCACCGGGCATTTGAGTTCCTTGGCCAGCGACTTCAGGCCACGCGAAATCTCGCCGATCACCGTGGCGCGGTTTTCTTCGCTGCTGCCGCCGCTGCCGCTCATCAGCTGCAGGTAGTCGACCACGATCAAGCCCAGCTGGCCGCATTGACGGGCCTGGCGCCGCGCGCGGGCGCGCAGCTCGGTGGGGGTGAGGGCCGAACCTTCGTCGATGAACACGGCCGCCTTGCCGAGCTTCTCGACCGCTTCTGACAAACGGCCCCACTCGTCATCGCGCAGCTTGCCGGTGCGCAAGTTGCTCTGGTCGATGCGGCCGAGCGAACCGACCATCCGCAGTGCCAGTTGCGCGGCGCCCATTTCCATCGAGAACACCACCACTGGCAGGCCTTCGTTCACCGCCACGTGTTCGGCGATGTTTAGCGCAAACGCCGTCTTGCCCATCGACGGGCGTGCCGCCAGGATGATCAGGTCGCCGGCTTGCAGGCCGGCGGTCATCTTGTCCATGTCGTAGAAGCCGGTGCGCACGCCGGTCACCTCTTCGGCGCCGTTCTCGTGCAGCTCGTTCACGCGGTCGATCAGCTGCACGACCAGCGTGTCCATGCTGATGAAGCCCTGGCGCGACCGTGAGCCTTCTTCGCCGATCTTGAAGATCTTGCTTTCTGCCTCGTCGAGGATCTGCGGCACCGGCCGACCCTGCGGGTTGAACGCCGCGGTGGCGATCTCGTCGCTGGCTGCCACCAGCTTGCGCAGCACCGCCCGCTCGCGCACGATTTCGGCGTAGCGGCGCAGGTTGGCCGCGCTGGGCACACTCTGCGCCAGCGCGTTGAGATAGACCAGACCGCCACAGTCTTCGGCCTTGCCCAGGCTCTGCAGCTGCTCGAACACCGTGATCACGTCGGCCGGTTTCGAGGCGTTCATCAGGCTGCCGATGGCGGCGTAGATGAGGCGGTGCTCGTGGCGGTAGAAGTCGCTGTCGGTGAGCAAGTCACCGGCACGGTCCCAGGCGCTGTTGTCGATCAGCAAACCGCCAATGACGCTTTGCTCCGCCTCGATGGAATGCGGTGGGATACGCAGCCGCGACACCTCGTCGTCAGAGCGAGAAGAGTTGGCGGGAAAACCGGGGGTCGAAAAGACGGCAGACATCGGGCGAATGATAGGGGCCGCAGCCCCCAGCAGGTGTGGACAAGGCTGTGGAAATCCAGAGGAGCTTCAGGGGACAGCCTGGGGACAGAAACGAAAAAGGGCCGGCTATGCCGACCCTTTTGTCGTGATGTGCAGAAACCTCAGTCGGTCTCGCCCACCACCACCACCTTGACCTCGACCACCACGTCGGTGTGCGCAGCCACGCTCACCGTGTGCTCGCCAACCGTCTTCAGCGGACCGTTGGGCATGCGCACTTGCGACTTGGCCACCTTGAAGTCGATGCGCGTCAGCGCTTCGGCGATGTCATGGTTGGTGACCGAGCCGAACAGACGGCCATCGACACCCGCCTTTTGCGTGATGTGAACGGTGCGGCCGCTCATCTTCTCGCCCAGGGCTTGTGCAGTGGCCAGCTTCTCGGCCGCGGCCTTTTCGAGCTCGGCGCGCTTGGCTTCGAATTCCTTGATGGCCGTCTCGGTCGCACGGCGAGCCGAGCGCGAGGGGATCAGGAAGTTGCGTGCGTAGCCGTCCTTGACCTTGACGACGTCGCCCAGGTTGCCGAGGTTGGCGATTTTTTCCAGCAGGATGATTTGCATGTTGTTGCTCCTCAGACCTTGTGCTGGTCGCTGTACGGCAGCATCGCCAGGAAGCGAGCGCGCTTGATACAGGTGGTCAGCTGGCGCTGGAAGAAAGCGCGCGTACCCGTCAGGCGAGCCGGCGTGATCTTGCCGTTTTCACCGATGAAGTCGCGCAGGGTGTCGATGTCCTTGTAGTCGATTTCTTCGACGCCGGTCACCGTGAAGCGGCAGAAGCGCTTGCGGCGAAACAGCAGGGACTGTTGGTTGCGTTTGGGTTTGCGGTCCTTCGAGAACCGACCTTTACCACGTGGCGGGGGCATATTTCACCTCACTTGAATATCTATCCGGAACAAACATTGAGCGGAGAACGACAGGTTCAGGCTCACTCGAATTCAGTCACATGCAGAACGGCGCCGCGGCCGTTGCGCTGGTTGGTCAGAAAGCCGGCAAAGGTGCCTGCTGTCCCGATCTCCAGCCCGACCAGACGCTGTGCGATCTCCCCGATGGCCACTGCTCGCATCTCCATCGAGACCTTGCGGGCCTGACCGGCTTCTGTCACTTGCGATTCGTGCTTGAGCTGGAAATCGCAAGCCGGAAGACCGGCCGGGGTGTATCGAACAGCGCCTCGCTCCACCAGTTGTGCCGACAGAACCACCCGGTTCATGCCGCCTCAACCCGGTCGAGCGCTGGGCACCTGGCCGTCAGGCCGAGGCCTCCTGCTGTTGCGGGGCCTTGCGGGCGTCTTCCTTCTCGACCGACTTCATCATCACCGAGGGGCCGGTCTCGGCCTTGCTCTTGACGACGGTCAGGTGACGCAGCACGGCATCGTTGAAACGGAAACCCGTTTCCAGCTCGGCCAGAACTTCTTTGCTGGCTTCGATGTTGATGCACAGGTAGTGCGCCTTGGCGAGCTTCTGGATCAGGTAAGCCATTTGGCGGCGACCCCAATCTTCGACCCGGTGCACCTTGCCACCGCCAGCGGTGACGATGCCCTTGTAGCGCTCCAGCATGGCCGGAACCTGTTCGCTCTGATCCGGATGGATGAGCAGGATGATTTCGTAATGACGCATTGAAACTCCTTCTGGTTTTCCGTCGACCCGTCGGACATCGGCAGGTTTTCGGGTTAGCCACCCCGTAGGCGTCTGTGTGAAAGGCCGGAGATGGCCCCTCAACCGGGTGTGGCAAGGTAAGCCCGCGATTCTACTCTGAAAGGTGGCCTCCCGGCCAGCGGGTCAATGGGGGTAGCGGATGCGATCCACGAACTCGTCGCTGCGCGCGCCGCCTGAGCGGCTCAGCAGGCTCACCACCACGATCACCGCAAAACCCAGCAGCACCCCGAAGACGCCGGCGGCGATCGGCTGGATGCCGAACCACAGGTCGATGGGTGCAGAGATGTGAAAGACGTCACGCATCCACGCCTCGTTGCGAACCAGGTAGTACACCGTGAGCAGCAAGCCCCCCGTCATGCCCAGGCTCGCGCCCAGAGCGTTGGCGCGCTTCCAGAACACGCCGAGCACCAACGCAGGGAACAGGGCCGCCGCCGCGATCGAAAACGCGGCCGACACCAGGAACACGATGTCGGCCGGCTTCTGGGCCGCGACCGCTGCCGCACCCAGGGCCACGACCAGCAGCAGCATCTTCGATGTGGTCACGCGGCGGCCGTTGGAGGCGTTCGGATCGACCAGCTTGAAGTACACGTCGTGCGACAAGGCGTTGGAGATGGTGAGCAGCAAGCCATCGGCAGTCGACAGGGCCGCGGCGAGCGCGCCTGCCGCCACCATGCCCGACACCACAAACGGCAACCCACCGATCTCGGGCGCCGCCAGCACGATCATGTCGGCACCGATGCGGATCTCGCCCAGTTGCAGGACACCATCACGGTTGATGTCGGTCACCGAGAGCAGCCCCGGGTCGACCTTGGCCCAGTTGGCGATCCAGCCCGGCAAGTGATCGAACGGCGCGCCCACCAGCACATTGAACACCTCGTACTTGACCAGCACCGCCAGGGCCGGCGCCGAGAGGTAGAGCAGCAGAATGAAGAACAGCGACCAGGTGACCGATTGCCGGGCCTGTTTCACCGAGGGCGTGGTGTAGCTGCGCATCAGCAGGTGCGGCAAGGCGGCGGTGCCGATGGTCAGGCAGAAGACCAGCGCCAGGAAATTGCGCCGCGTGTCGTCGAAATCACGCCGCTCGGCGGCAGACCCATCCGGGCGGCCCGCAAAGGCCAGGCCATGAGGCGGCAGGCCACCCAGCGGTTGCGCGCGCGCTTCGGCGTTGGCCTGGGCCTGCGTCCAGACACGACGTGCTGAGTCGGCGTCGCGCGGCAAGGCCAGCACCGCCTTTTCGGCCACCTGGATCTGCGCAAGCGGCGCATCCGCCGCACGCAGGTCGGCAGCGCGCTGCCGCGCCGCCTGTTGTTCGGCCGCCAGCGCGGTGGGAACGTCTTTCAGCTTCGCGGCGTATTCATGGGCTCGCGCCTTCAGCAACGCGATGACTTCGATTTCCTTTGGGTCGGCCCGCAGGGCCTGCTCGCGCTGGGTGATCTTCTCCAACTGGGCGCCATAAATCGCTTGCGGCACGGGCGAGCCGGTCTGCTTGATCGACAACCAGAACACCGGCACCAGGTAGGCCACGATGATGACGATGTACTGCGCAACCTGCGTCCAGGTCACCGCCCGCATGCCACCGAGGAAGGAGCACACCAGCACGCCACCCAGCCCGAGGAACACACCGATCTCGAACGCCACTCCGGTGAGGTGGCTGGTGATGAGACCGATGGCGTAGATCTGTGCCACCACGTAGGTGAAAGAACACAGGATGGCCGCCACCACCCCCATCACGCGTGGCCAGTGGCTGCCATAACGGGCCCCGAGGAAGTCGGGGATGGTGTATTGCCCGAAGCGGCGCAGGTAAGGCGCCAGCAGCAGCGCCACCAGGCAGTAGCCACCCGTCCAGCCCATGATGAAGGCCAGGCCCGCATACCCCTGCAGGTACATCGTGCCGGCCAGGCTGATGAAGGAGGCGGCCGACATCCAATCGGCCGCAGTCGCCATGCCGTTGTAGACCGCAGGCACGCGCCGCCCGGCCACGTAGTACTCATCGGCATCGGTGGTGCGGCTGAGCACGCCAATGCCGGCGTAGAGCAGCACGGTGGAGAGCAGGAAGATGCCGCCGATCCAGCGCCGCGACAGCCCCGCCATCTCAAGGCCGGCGAGCAGCGCGACAAAAACCAACAGCCCAAGAACGTACGCACCGTAGACGCGGTGGAGCTGGCGGGTGAACGACGCTTGCGTGGGCTCAGCCATGAGCGTCGTTGTCCGCGGAGTCATCGGGTGCCATCGGCGTCGATTCTCAGATGCAGCGCCTGCGCGCTGCCATCCTCATCAACCCTTGAAGCCCCTCACCTGCGTGCCAGGCGGCGCCAGGTCTCGACCACCGTGTCGGGGTTGAGCGAGATCGAGACGATGCCTTCGGCAGCCAGCCAATCGGCAAAGTCGGGGTGGTCGCTGGGGCCTTGGCCACAGATGCCCACGTACTTGCCGACCGCGCGGCAGGCGGTGATCGCACGCGAGATCATGGCCTTGACCGCAGGGTCGCGTTCGTCGAAGTCTTTCGCCAGGATCTCCATGCCCGAGTCACGGTCCAGACCCAGCGTGAGCTGGGTCAGGTCGTTGGAGCCGATGGACATGCCGTCGAAGTATTCGAGGAACTGCTCGGCCAGCACGGCGTTGCTCGGGATCTCGCACATCATGATGATGCGCAGGCCGTCTTGCCCACGCTTCAGGCCACGTTCGGCCAGCATCTCGGTCACGCGCTTGGCTTGGCCGAGGGTTCGCACAAAGGGCACCATGAGTTCGACGTTGTTCAAGCCCATCTCGCCGCGCACGCGCTTGAGGGCTTCGCACTCCATCGCGAACGCCTCGCCAAACGCCTCGCTGACGTAGCGCGACGCACCACGGAAGCCCAGCATCGGGTTCTCTTCTTCGGGCTCGTAGCGCGAGCCGCCGATCAGCTTGCGGTATTCGTTGCTCTTGAAGTCGCTCAATCGCACGATCACCGGCTTGGGCCAGAAGGCCGCCGCAATGGTGGCCACACCCTCGACCAGCTTGTCGACGTAAAACGCGCGCGGTGACGCATGGCCACGCGCCACCGACTCGACGGCCTTCTTCAGGTCGAGATCGATGTTGGGGTAGTCGAGGATCGCCTTCGGGTGCACGCCGATGTTGTTGTTGATGATGAACTCGAGCCGCGCGAGGCCCACGCCGCTGTTGGGCATCTGGCAGAAGTCGAAGGCCAGCTGCGGGTTGCCCACGTTCATCATGATCTTGATCGGGCAGTACGGCAGCTCGCCGCGCTGCACCTCGGTGATCTCGGTCTCGAGCAGGCCGTCGTAGATGAAGCCGGTGTCGCCTTCGGAGCAGGCCACGGTGACCAGGGCACCGTCTTTCAGCGTCTCGGTCGCGTCGCCGCAGCCGACCACGGCCGGGATGCCCAGCTCGCGCGCAATGATGGCCGCGTGGCAGGTGCGCCCGCCGCGGTTGGTGACGATGGCGCTGGCACGCTTCATCACCGGCTCCCAGTTGGGGTCGGTCATGTCGGTGACGAGCACGTCACCGGGCTGCACGATGTCCATGTCGGCCAGGCTGTGCACGATGCGCACGGGGCCGGTCCCGATCTTCTGGCCAATGGCGCGGCCTTCGGCCAGCACGGTGCCGGTGCCTTTCAGCTTGTAGCGCTGCTCGGCCTTGCCCTCTTGCTGGCTCTTCACCGTCTCGGGGCGGGCCTGCAGGATGTAGAGCTTGCCGTCACCGCCGTCCTTGCCCCACTCGATGTCCATCGCACGGCCATAGTGCTGCTCGATGATGAGGGCGTATTGCGCGAGCTCGGTCACGTCGGCATCGGTGAGCGAATAGCGGTTGCGTTGTTCGGTGGCCGTATCGACCGTCTTCACGAGTTTGCCCGACGCAGCTTTCTCCTCGGGCGTCGCGAACTCCATCTTGATCAGCTTGGAGCCCAGGGTGCGGCGGATCACCGCCACCTTGCCCGCCTTCAGCGAGGGCTTGTGCACGTAGAACTCGTCGGGGTTCACGGCCCCTTGCACCACCGTCTCGCCCAGGCCATAGCTGGAGGTGATGAACACCACGTCCTTGAAACCGCTTTCGGTGTCGATGGTGAACATCACACCGGCCGCGCCCAGGTCGGAGCGCACCATGCGCTGCACACCGGCCGACAGCGCGACGTCGGTGTGGGCAAAGCCCTTGTGCACGCGGTAGCTGATGGCGCGGTCGTTGTAGAGGCTGGCGAACACCTCTTTCATCTTGTGCAGCACGTCGTCGATGCCGACCACGTTGAGGAAGGTCTCCTGCTGGCCGGCGAAGCTGGCGTCCGGCAGGTCTTCGGCCGTGGCCGACGAGCGCACCGCAAACGAGGCGCCCGGGCTGCTGGCGGTGAGCTTGGCGAACTCGGCCGTGATGGCCGCCTGCAGGTCGGCGGGGAACGGCGTGTCTTCGACCCACTTGCGGATTTCGGCACCGGCTTGCGCCAAGGCGCGCACGTCTTCGGTGTTCAGCACCGCCAGGCGGGCGTTGATCTTGTCGGCCAGGCCGTTGTGCGCCAGGAACCGGCGGAACGCATGGGCCGTGGTGGCAAAACCACCGGGCACGCGAACGCCCGAGGCCGCCAGCTGGCTGATCATTTCGCCGAGGGAGGCGTTCTTGCCGCCAACCGACTCGACGTCGGTCATCCTCAGGTGTTCAAACGGCACGACCAGGGCGGTCGCCAGGTTTGTGGGTGACATGGGAAAACTCCGTGATGTTGAAAAACCGGGTGTTCCCAGTGGGGTCGCGAGCCGGATTCAGGCTCAAGCGTGTGCCGCGCGGTCCGCTGCGTAGGGCGTTCTTGTGAGGAAGCGGAGGGCTGCATGGGCGACTGGGAAGAGTCGACGCGATTCTACGAGCGATTTGCCTATGATCGGACACTCACGTCACCCCCCAACATCCATGCCGAACCGCACCGTGTACTTTGTCTCCGATGGCACCGGCATCACCGCCGAAACCTTCGGCAACTCGATCCTGGCCCAGTTCCCCGGCAAACCACGCCACGTGCGCCGGCCGTTCATCGACAGCGCCGACAAGGCGCACCAGGTGGTGCGCGAGATCAACCACTCGGCCGAGCTGGAGGGTGTGAAGCCCATCGTCTTCCTGACCCTGGTCGAGGCCGAGCTGCTGAAGATCTTCAAGGAGAGCAAGGGTTTCGTGCTCGACATGTTCAACACCTTCATCGAGCCGCTCGAGGCCGAGTTCGGCGTCACCTCCAACCACCGCGTGGGGCGTTTCACCGATGTGTCCAAGAGCCAGGAGTACACCGACCGCATCGAGGCCATCAACTTCTCGCTTGCCCACGACGATGGGCAATCGGCCAAGAACCTGGAGCAGGCCGATGTGATCCTGGTGGGCGTGAGCCGCAGCGGCAAGACGCCGACCTCGCTCTACCTCGCCATGCAGCACGGCATCAAGGCGGCCAACTACCCGCTGATCCCCGAAGACTTCGAGCGCAACGAGATCCCGCGCAGCCTGGCGCCGCACAAGAAAAAATGTTTCGGGCTGACCATCGCACCGGAACGCCTGTCCGAGATTCGCAATGAGCGCCGCCCCAACAGCAAGTATTCGAGCCTGGAGAACTGCCGCCACGAGGTCAACGAGGCCGAGGCCATGATGCGTCGCGAAGGCATTTCGTGGTTGTCGTCGACGCACAAGTCGATCGAAGAGATCGCCACCACCATCCTGCGCGACATTCGCCCCGATCGGCTGATGTACTAAAGCCGCTGGCGCGCCGATTCGTAGAGGCACACCGCCGCAGCAGCGGCCACGTTCAACGACTCTTCACCGCCGGGCTGCGGGATGCGCAGCGCCTGCGAGCAGCGTTGCATCAGCGACGCCGAAACGCCCTGCCCTTCATGCCCCAGCACCCAGGCGCACGGCCATGGCAAATCAACCTCGTGCAAGGCGTGCTCGGCGTGCGAGCTGGTCGCCAGCATCGCAAGCTTGACGGCGTCCAGCGCTGACTCGTCCACGCTCTCGATCAGTCGCAACCCGAAGTGCGCCCCCATGCCGGCGCGCAAGACCTTGGGCGACCACAACGCGGCCGTTCCCTTGATCGCGACGATCTGCGCAAAGCCGAACGCCGCCGCACTGCGAATGATGGCGCCCACGTTGCCGGCGTCTTGCAGGCGGTCGAGCACCACAGTGGCCGCATCGGGCAGCAACGCGCCCTGCCCTTGCCAAGGCACTGCAAAGCCCAGCGGCGCGTAAGACTCCAGCGTGCTCAGGCCCGCCATCAAGGCCTGTGGAACGATGGCCACCGCCTCGGCCCGGCTGGCCAGCTCACGCAGCGCGGGCTGCTCCCAGGCGGCTTCGGTGATGACGGCCTGCGGGGCCACCCCACCCCGCTGCAGCAAGGCGGAGCAGAGGTGATCACCTTCAATCCACACCTCGCCGAGCTTGCGATACGCACCGGGGTCACCCGCCAGCTTGCGCAGCCGCACCAGCAAGGGGTTGTCGCGCGAGCTGATCGTCTTGACCGTGGCCACCTCAGCCGCCCCCCAGCGCCTCACGCACCGGCCCGAACGAGCGGCGGTGCTGCGGGCACGCGCCGTGCTCGCGCAAGGCCGCCAGGTGCTCCGGCGTCGGGTAGCCCTTGTGGCCGTCGAAACCGTATTTCGGGTGCTGCTCGTGCAAGGCCTGGCACAGGCGGTCGCGGTGCACCTTGGCCAAGATGGACGCTGCCGAGATCGCCTTCACCTTGGCGTCCCCCTTCACGATGGCTTCGGCCGCGATCTTCAGCACCGGCAGGCGGTTGCCATCGACCAGCACCTTGGCCGGCTTGAGCCGCAGCCCTTCGACCGCGCGGCGCATGGCCAGCATGGTGGCTTGCAGGATGTTGAGCGAGTCGATCTCTTCCACCGAGGCTTCGGCGATGGCGCAGCACAAGGCCTTGGCACGGATCTCGTCATAAAGCCGTTCGCGCTTCGCAGGCGACAACTTCTTGGAGTCGTTCAACCCCTTGATCGGCTTCAGGTCGTCGAGGATCACCGCCGCCGCCACCACCGGCCCGGCGAGCGGGCCACGGCCGGCTTCGTCGACACCGGCAATCAGGCCTATGGCCTCGAACAGCAGGCCGAGCTGCTCAGGCGTTGAGGATTTTCTCGATGGCATCGGTGGCGGCTTGGGCGGTGTTGCAGCGCAGTTGCTGGTGCAAGGTGTGGAAGCGTTCGCCCAGGGCGGCGCAGGCCTCGCGATTGTCCAGCCAGTTGAATGCAGCCTGCGCCAGTTTTTGCGGCGACGCCTGCTCTTGCAGCAGCTCGGGCACTGCAAACTCGCCCAGCAGGATGTTGGGCAAGCCCACCCAGGGTTGGTAGGCCATGCGTTTCATCATCTGCCAGCTGAGCCAGTTCATCGCATAGGCGATGACCATGGGGCGCTTGAAGAGCGCAGCCTCCAGCGTGGCGGTGCCACTGGCGATCAGCGTCACGTCACAGGCGGCAAGGGCCTCGTGCGATTGGCCGTGAAGCAGATCGACCTGCGCGGTCGGGGCATGTTCGACCACCATCGGCTCGACCAGGCCTTGCAGACCGGGGACCACCGGCAAGATGAAGCGCAGCGCGGGGCGCTCACGCTTCATCAGCTCGGCTGCTGCCAACAGTCGGGGCGCGATGTATTCGATCTCGGAGCGGCGGCTGCCCGGCAGCAAGGCCACCACCTGCTCATCGGCGGGGAGGCCGAGCTTGCGGCGGCTCGCCTCACGCGGCACCGCGAGCGGAATGGCGTCGGCCAGCGGGTGGCCCACATAGCTGGCCGCGATGCCGTGCTTGGCGTAGATCGCCGGTTCGAACGGGAAGATGCACAACACATGGTCGGCCGCCGCGCGAATCTTCTCGATGCGCTTGCCGCGCCAGGCCCAGATCGACGGGCTGATGAAATGGATGGTCTTGATGCCCTGCGCCTTGAGGCGTGTCTCCAGGCCGAGGTTGAAGTCGGGTGCGTCGACACCGATGAAGGCGTCGGGCCGCTCGCGCAGCAATCGATCGCCCAGCTGGTTGCGGATGCCCAGCAGCTCGCGGTAGTGGCGCAGCACCTCGACGTACCCGCGCACGGCGAGCTTCTCGTGCGGCCACCAAGCCTCAAAGCCGTGAGCGGCCATCTTCGGGCCGCCGATGCCGAACGAACTCAGGTCAGGCCAACGGGACTTCAACCCGCCGAGCAGCAGGCCGGCCAGCAGGTCGCCAGAGGCTTCGCCGGCCACCATCGCCAGGCGAGGGGCCGACGTCGCCTCGCTCATTGCTGCCCCATGCTGCTGCTCAGCGCACCAGGCCGCGAGTCGAAGCGGCGAGGAAGTCCTGCATGGTTTGGATGTCCTCGTCGGCGCCCTGGCCGCGCAAGGCTTCGATCTCGGCCTTGGCCTGCTCCAGCGTCAAGCTGTTGCGGAAGATCAGCTTGTGCATCTGCCGGATGGCGCGCTGCCGTTCCTCACTGAAACCGCGGCGCTTCAACCCGGTGAGGTTGACCGCGCGCACGGCGAGCGGGCTGCCGTCGGCGGTCATGAACGGCGCCACGTCTTGTGCCACATGGCCCTGGAAGCCGATCATCGCGTGCGCCCCGACATGCACAAACTGGTGCACACCGGTCAAGCCGCCGATCACCGCCCAGTCGCCCACGTGCACATGGCCCGCCAGCGTCGCGTTGTTGGCGAGCACCGTGTGGCTGCCCAATTGCACGTCGTGCGCAAGGTGGACGTAGGCCATGATCCAGTTGTCGCTGCCGACGCGGGTGACACCTTGCTCCTTGAAGGTGCCGGTGTTGAAGGTGCAGAACTCACGCACGGTGTTGCGGTCCCCGATCACCAGCTCGGTGATCTCACCGGCGTGCGACATGTCCTGAGGCATCGCACCGATGGAGCTGAACTGGTAGAACTTGTTGTCGCGACCAATCGTCGTGCGCCCTTCGATCACGCAGTGCGCGCCGATCGTCGTGCCCTCGCCCACCCGCACGTGCGGGCCGATCACGGCATACGGGCCCACGCTCACCGAGTCGGCGAGTTCGGCCTGGGGGTCGACGATGGCAGTCGGGTGGATGCTGGCCATGTGCGAGCCTCCCGGGTCAGGCAATGCGGCGCATCGTGCAGGTCAGCTCGGCCTCGACGGCCAACTCTTCACCGACCAAGGCGCGTGCCTTGAACTTGCACACACCGGCCTTCATGCGCTCGAGCGTCACGTCGAGCGTGAGCTGGTCGCCCGGTTCGACTGGTCGCTTGAAACGCGCCGCGTCGATGCCTGCGAAATAGAACACCGTCTGGTCGTCGAGCGTGATCTCCAGCGTCTCGATGGCGAGGATGGCTGCCGCCTGCGCCAGCGCTTCGAGCATCAGCACACCTGGCATCACCGGGCGGTGCGGGAAGTGGCCATTGAAGTACGGCTCGTTGATGCTGACGTTTTTCAGCGCCACGATGCGCTTGTTCTTCTCGATCGAGACCACCCGATCCACCAGCAGGATGGGGTAACGGTGCGGCAGCTTCTTGAGAATCTGGTGGATGTCCATCATGGTCATGTAGTCTTCTTTTCAAGGGCCCGCAGGCGCTCTCGCAGGGCGTGCAAGTTGCGCAGCGTGGCGGCATTTTTTTCCCAGGACGCATTGTCGTCGATGGGAAACACGCCACTGTAGGTGCCGGCTTGATGGATCGAGCGGGTGACGACGCTGGCGGCGGAGATGTTCACGCCGTCGGCCAGCTTGAGATGCCCCAGCACGATGGCCCCACCGCCGAGGAAGCAGCGCGAACCGATGACGGCACTGCCCGCCACACCCACACACCCGGCCATTGCCGTATGGGCCCCCACGCGCACGTTGTGGCCGATCTGCACCAGGTTGTCGAGCTTGACGCCGTCTTCGAGCACGGTGTCTTCGAGCGCGCCACGGTCGATGCAGGTGTTGGCGCCGATCTCGACGTCGTTGCCGATTTGCACAGCACCCAGTTGCTCGATCTTGACCGCGCCCGCTGCGCTCGGGGCAAAGCCGAACCCGTCGGCGCCGATCACGACGCCGCTGTGCACGATGCCGCGCTCCCCGATGTGGCAGCCGTAGCCGAGCGTCACGCGAGCAGACAGTCGGGTGGCTTGCCCGATGCTGGCGCCTCGCCCCACGAAGCACTGCGCACCGATCACCGCACCCTCACCGATGACCGCATCGGCTTCAATCACGACAAAGGGGCCGATGCTGGCGCTGGGTGCCACAGACGCACTCGGGTCGACCACGGCGCTGGGATGAACCCCCACCGCCGCGGCCGGGCGAACGCGGGCAGCCCACCACTGCGTCAAGCGCGCAAAGCCCAGATACGGGTCAGGCATCACCAAGGCCGCGCCACGCGCCGCAGCGGCGTCTCGCATCGCCGGGCCAACGATCACGCAGCCAGCCTGTGACGAGGCCAGCTGGGGTTGGTACTTGGGGTTGGAAAGAAACGAGATGGTCGAAGGAGTGGCTCCTTCGAGCGGGCCGATCCGGGTGATGTGAAGACCCGGGTCGCCAATCAATTCACCGCCCAGGTGGGCAGCGATGTCACCCAGCGTGGCCTCGGCCACCGGTCACTTTCCGCCCTGGGCGTTGAGGGCGTCGATCACCTTCTTGGTGATGTCGATGCGAGGGCTGGCGAAGATGACTTCCTGGACGATCAGGTCGTATTTGTCCTGGTCGGCAATCTGCTTGATGATCTTGTTGGCGCGATCCACCAGCGAAGCCAGCTCTTCATTGCGACGCTGGTTCAGGTCTTCCTGGTACTCACGGCGTTTGCGTTGGAGTTCGCGGTCTTGGTCAACCAGCTCCCGCTGGCGGCGCACACGCTCCGATTCACCCAGCGTGGGGCCTTCCTTGTCCAGCTTGTCGGCTGCGCTCTTGAGCCGGGTGCCCAGTTCGGTGAGTTCTTTGTCGCGCTTGCCGAACTCGGCTTCGATCTTGGTGTACGCGGCGCGCGCCGGCAGCGCATCACGCAAGACCTTGTCGCTATTCACATAGCCGATCTTCAGTTCCTGAGCCTGTGCGCTCCACCCTGCCAAGGCCAGGCAGGTGGCGAGCACCATGGACTTGATAAATGAGCTGTTCATTAGAACGCGGTCCCGATCTGGAATTGCAGACGTTGAATTCTATCTGTTGAGACATACCGGACCGGCTTGCCGTAGCTGAGCTTCAGAGGCCCCACCGGTGACACCCAACTTAGGCCCAGGCCGGCCGAAACCCGCAGCGGGTCGGCGTAGTTCGGCGTCTGATCACCCCACACGTTGCCGGCGTCCATGTAGGCAAAGATGCGCAAGGTCCGGTCGTTGCCGGCACCAGGCACGGGCAAGTACAACTCGCCGTTCACGTTGAGTCGCTTGGTACCGCCCGTGTAACCGCCAAGCGCATCCACCGGGCCGAGTGAGCCTTGGTCGAAGGCCCGCACGGTACCCAGGCCGCCACCATAGAAGTTCTTGGAGATGGGGTACGGGCGACCCAGCAATCCCTTGCCCAGGCCCACTTCGGCATTGACGGCGAAGGTGTACTTCTTGGTCAGTGGCCAGTACTGCTGGTACTGCAGGTTGCTTCGCAAGTAGCGTGTGTCGCCCGCAGCGCCCCACTCCACGTTGACACGCTGGTAGCGCCCTTCGTTGGGCACCAGAGCGCTGTCACGGCCATCGCGCGTCCAGCCCATGGTGATGGGCACCGAACTGCTCTTCGCGCCGAAGTTCTCTTTCTGGATGAAGAGATTGTTCGGCAGGCCGGTGGTCGTGCCGCGAATTTCGGTGCGCTCGAAGCCAATGCCGAAGAACACAGTGTCGTATTCGCTGAACGGGACCCCGAACCGGATCGAAGCCCCCGGCGTCACGAGTTCGTACTCTTCGCCCTGGCTGTTGATCGGCTTCTGGGTGCGGTAGAAAATATCAAAGGCACGCGAGATGCCGTCGATGGTGAAGTACGGGTCGACCGCGCTTACCACCAGGGTTCGGGCCGATTTGCTGGTGTTGATGTCGATACCGAGGTAGTTTCCGGTACCGAACACATTGTCTTGCCGTACCGAGGCAGACAGCGACAGTTTGTCGGCACTCGAAAACCCCGCTCCCAGCGAGAGGTTGCCGGTGGGTCGCTCCACCACTGTCATGGTGAGGTCGACCTGGTCTTGCGCACCGGGCACCTCGTTGGTCTCGATGTTCACTTCCTTGAAGTAACCGAGGCGGTCAACGCGGTCACGCGACAGCTTGATGCGCTGGCCGTCGTACCAGGACGATTCGAACTGGCGGAACTCGCGACGCACCACTTCGTCTCGGGTGCGGCTGTTGCCGGCCACATTGATGCGCCGCACGTAGACCCGACGCGACGGGTCGGCCACCAGGGCCACCACCACCTGGCCGGTGGCGCGGTCGATCTCGGGTCGAGCGTCCACCCGGGCAAACGCATAACCATAGGTGCCGAAGCGGTCGGTGAACGCCTTGGTCGTTTCAGCCACCGACTCGGCGCGGTACGCCTCACCGGGGCGGATCGTCACCAAGCTCTTGAAGTCTTCTTCCTTGCCCAGGTAGTCGCCTTCGAGCTTGACCCCGGTGACGGTGTAGGGCTGGCCCTCATTGATCGTCACCGTGATGGTGATGTCTTGCTTGTCGCCCGAGATGGCCACTTGCGTCGACTCGACCGTGAACTCGAGGTAACCGCGGTTCAGGTAATAAGCACGCAGCGTTTCCAGGTCGGCGGTGAGCTTGGAACGCGAATAACGATCGGCCTTGGTGTACCAGTTGAGCCAACCACCGTCGTTGAGGTCGAACAGGCCCTTGAGTGTGCTCTCCGAAAAAGCCTTGTTGCCCTGGATGCGGATCTCGCCGATGTGCGATGCCCCACCCTCGGTGATGGTGAAGGTGACATTGACGCGGTTGCGCTCTTGCGGTGTCACGGTCGTCACCACCTCGGCGGCATAGAGGCTGCGCGTGAGGTACTGGCGCTTGAGTTCTTGTTCGGCACGATCAGCCAGCGCCTTGTCGAAGGGCAGGCCTTCGCCAATGCCGAAGTCCTTGAGCGACTTGACGAGGACTTCCTTGTCAAACTCCTTCAGGCCGACGAAGTCGATGTTGGCGATCACCGAACGTTCGTCGACGATCACCACCACCACGTCGCCGTCGACCTCGACGCGCACGTCCTTGAAAAGGCCGGTGGCAAACAGCGCGCGCAAGGCGGCAGCACCTTTCTCGTCGTTGTAGGTGTCCCCGATGCGAAATGGCAGCGAGGCGAACACGGTGCCCGCATCGGAGCGCTGCAGGCCCTCGACGCGGATGTCCTTCAGCACGAAGGGCGTCACGGCCCAGGCTGAGCCTGCGTGCAAGGCAGCGGCAAGCGCGATCGAAAAGACGGTCGGGCGCAGGAAGGGCGAGCGGGTGCGAGACGAGACAGGGGAAGTGCGCATGCAGTATTTATTGCAGGCCCAGGAGGCGGGCCACATCGTTGTAGAGAGCGAGCGACGTCATCATCAGCATGATGGCGACTCCGCCACGCTGCAGCCGCTCCAGCCATGCATCTGACGGGGGCTGCCCTGTCACCGCTTCAAAAAGATAATACATCAGGTGCCCACCATCGAGCACCGGCAGCGGCAGCAGGTTGAGTACCCCCAGACCCACGCTGACCACGGCCAGAAACCCGAGGTAATACGCCAAGCCCAGGCGCACCGACTGGCCCGCGTAATCGGCAATGGTCAATGGGCCGCTCAGGTTCTTGAGCGAGGCCTCGCCGATCAGCATGCGCCCGAGCATGCGCAGGGTGAGGGTCGAAACCTCCCAGGTGCGCGATACCGCATGAGAGAAACCCTCCCACGGGCCGTATTGAACAGTCACCATCTCGGGCGGCTTGCCCAGGGCCGCCTCGATACGGCCGACTTGTTTATCGCCTTCGGCCACCACGGTCGGTTGGACGCTCAGTTCGAGCACACGCCCTTCGCGCTCTACCTGCCAGCGCATGGGGGTTTGCACGGCGCGATCGGCACTCGCGCGGATCAGGCTGCGCAGGTGTTCGCTGTCGCTCACCGAGGCACCGTCGATGCTGCGCACCACGTCGCCATCGCGCAGGCCGGCCTTCGCGCCCGCACCACCCGGCATCACCCGCGCCAGGAGCGCGGTGTCGCCGCTGTAGGGCGCGCCCAGGCCGATGCTGCGCAAGAGCTTGGCGTCGATGTCCTTCGCACCCAAGGTGTCGAGTTCGAGCACAGTGGCTCGTTGGCCACGGCCCTGCCCGTCACTCACCATCAAGTGCAGCCGCTGACCCTGCAGCACGGCTTGGGTGACCTCCCAGCGCAGGTCGGTCATCGAACGAACGTCTTGCCATTGCGCGCCATCGAGCGAATAGGCGCGCACCCAGTCGCCAGCGCGCAGCCCGGCACGCTCGGCCAAGCTCGCTGCCACAGGGGCACCGAAGCGGGCCTTGGGTTCATCGACCCCGATCCAATGCGCCGCTGCGTACAGCAAGACAGCCAACAGCAAATTGGCCACCGGCCCCGCAGCCACCACCGCCGCGCGCTGCCACAGAGGCTTGCGGTTGAAGGCCATGGACAGCTCGTTGGGCGCCACCGGGCCTTCACGCTCGTCGAGCATGCGCACGTAGCCACCCAGGGGAAGTGCGGACAGCACGAACTCGGTGCTGTCAGGTGTGGCCTGGCGGCGCCAGATCACCTTGCCAAAGCCGACCGAGAAGCGCAGCACCTTGACCCCACAGGCCACCGCCACGCGGTAATGGCCGTACTCATGGATGACGATGAGCACGCCCAGCGTCACGATGAAGGCCAAGATGGTGATCATGTCGCGCGCAGCCCGGTCACCAGTTGCTCGGCCGCACGCCGGGCCTGCGCATCGAGTGCGAGCAGGCCTTCCACGGACCGGCAGACATCTGCTGTAGGAGAGACGGTGTCGAGCGTGCGCGCATTGACGTTGTGAATCTGATCGAAGCGGATGGTTCCCGCCAGGAACGCAGCAACCGCCACTTCGTTGGCAGCATTCAACACAGCGGTGCTGCCTTCAGTTCCACGCAAGGTATCCCAGGCCAGTTGCAGGCCCGGGTAGCGCGCCATGTCGGCCGGCTCGAAATGCAGGCTGGACAAGCGCGTGAAGTCGAGTGCCGACGCCCCCGACTCAATACGCTCGGGGAACGACAACCCATAGGCGATGGGCACACGCATGTCGGGCGTGCCCAGCTGCGCGAGCACCGAGTTGTCGCGGCACACGACCATCGAATGGATGATGCTTTGCGGGTGGATCACCACGCGGATCTGCTCGGGTGTGAGGTCAAACAACCAACGCGCTTCGATCACTTCGAGCGCCTTGTTCATCATCGTCGCCGAATCGACCGAGATCTTGCGGCCCATCACCCAGTTGGGGTGCGCGCAGGCTTCGTCGGGTGTCACGCTGGCCAGGCTGGCCGGGTCGCGCTGGCGAAACGGGCCACCCGAGGCAGTGAGCACGATGTGGTCGACGCGCCCGCCCCAGGTGCTGCGGTCTTCGGGCAGGCATTGGAAGATGGCCGAATGTTCGCTGTCGATGGGCAACAGCGTCGCGCCGCCCTCGCGCACCGCCTGCATGAAGAGCGCCCCCCCGACCACCAGCGCTTCTTTGTTGGCCAGCAGCAGGCGCTTGCCAGCACGTGCCGCGGCCATGCAAGGCTGCAGGCCGGCCGCACCGACGATGGAGGC
Organism: Rhizobacter sp.; assembly: GCF_018780185.1. Classification (GTDB taxonomy): domain Bacteria; phylum Pseudomonadota; class Gammaproteobacteria; order Burkholderiales; family Burkholderiaceae_C; genus Rhizobacter. The sequence goes on along the minus strand of NZ_JADMJX010000352.1, from coordinate 2,851 downwards.
CATCACCGAATCGACATCGGGGTGGGCGGCGACCAAGGAAAGCGACTCCGCGCCTTCCATCACCTCGGTGCGCACGCCAGCCGCGCGCAGTCCTTCTCGCAACAGCTTCGCCTGCGCGGGCTGCGGCATCACGGCGAAACGCGGCTTCCATTCGAGGCACTGGGCCAACAAGGTGTCGACACGACTGTGGGCGCTCAACGCAAACACCTCGTAGCGATCGCGGTGGCGCGACATCACGTCGAGCGTATTGGCACCCACGCTGCCGGTCGAACCGAGGATGCAGACGCGCTGGCGAGTGGCGAAGGAGTGAGCCATAGAAATCAGAGTGTGCTCAAGGCCATCGCGATGGGGAACACGGGCAAGAGCGCATCCACCCGATCGAGCACACCGCCGTGACCGGGCAGCAAGCCGCTGCTGTCCTTGGCACCTGCGCTGCGCTTGACCAGGGATTCGACGAGGTCGCCGACGATGCTCATGGCACTGAGAAACACAAGGATCAGCACCAGGCCGGCCACATCAAAACGATTCAGCAGCACGGTGAACACACTGGCCGAGTCGATCTGCGCCAGGTTCCAGTGCTTGTCGGCCTGTATCCAGGCGAGTGCCAGCAGTTGCACGGCCAGCATGCCGCTCCAGGCGCCCTCCCAACTCTTGCCGGGGCTGATGGTCAAGGCCAGTTTGCGGCGCCCGAAGGCCTTGCCGCCGAAGTAGGCCGCAATGTCAGCCACCCAGACCAGGCAGAAGATCGACAGGATGAAATTGATGCCGGTGGCCTTGGCGCTGGAGAGCGCCAGCCAAGCCGTCCAGATGGCTGCTGCGCCCAGCAACCAGCGCGCCGCACGGGGCACGGTGTGCCACGCACCCGGGCCCACTTTCAGCGCCAGCGCCCCACCCAACACCCAGACACCAAACGCCACCCACCAGGCGACGCTCGGCCCCACACGCACCCACCCCGCCCACATCGCCAGGCCGCAAGCGGCGGCCACCACCAGGCCCATGACCACAGCCACAGTCCCGGATGCCGAATTGAGCCGCCCCCATTCCCAGGCCGCAGCCCCGGCCATCAACAGCATCAGCAGGGCAAATGGCCACGCAATCGGCGCAAACAGCGCCGGCAGCAGAAATGCCAACATCACGAGCGCAGTGATGACCCGTTGTTTGAGCATGCTCAGGCTTTCGCGGTCTTCGGCTGGTCGGCGGACGACACCAGGCCGAAACGCCGGTCACGGCGGGCATAGTCGGCCAGCGCCTCATCAAGCTGCTTCTCGCCGAAGTCCGGCCACAGGCAGTCGGTGAAGACCAGTTCGGAGTACGCCGCCTGCCACAGCAGGAAGTTGCTGATGCGCACTTCGCCACCGGTGCGGATGAAGAGATCGGGATCGGGGGCGAAGTTCATCGCCATGAAGCGCGACAGCGTGGCCTCGTCCAGCGAGGCAGCCGGCAGACCGGCCTCGATCGCTTGCCGGCAGGCCTGCACCACGTCCCAGCGCCCCCCGTAGTTGAAGGCCACCGACAGGTTGATGCGGCTGTTGTGCTGGGTCGAGCGTTCGGCTTCATCGAGCGCGGCACGCACCCGGTCCGACACCTGGGACAAATCGCCCACGATGCGCACCCGCACACCCTCGCCGACCATCTTGGTGAGGTACTTCGACACCGTGACCAGCACCAGGCTCATCAGGCCAGACACCTCTTCGGTGGGCCGCTTCCAGTTCTCGGACGAGAACGCAAACACCGTGACGTACTCGATGCCCCGGTCGGCACAGGCCCGCACCGTGCGCATCAGCGCATCAACCCCCTGCTTGTGGCCAAAGAAGCGCGGCATGAAGCGCTTCTTGGCCCAGCGGCCGTTGCCATCCATGACGATGGCCACATGGCGTGGAATGCGGTTGGTGGCGTCCACGAACGTGGTCAGCTCTGCGGCGAGGAGGTGAGAAATCGCGGCAGCATCAAACGGCCATGATCTCCGCTTCCTTGGCCGAGATCAGGCGGTCGATTTCGCCGATCACGCGGTCGGTGAGCTTTTGCACCTCGTCGAGCGAGCGGCGCTCGTCGTCTTCGGTGATTTCCTTTTCCTTCAGCAGCTTCTTCGCTTGGTCATTGGCGTCGCGGCGCAGGTTGCGCACGGCGATCTTGGCGTCTTCACCGGCGTTGCGAACAATCTTGGTCAGGTCACGGCGACGCTCTTCGCTCAGCGCGGGCATCGGCACACGCAACAGGTCGCCTTGGGTGGCAGGGTTGAGGCCGAGATCCGATTCACGAATGGCTTTTTCGATCTTCGCGCCCATGCCCTTTTCCCAGGGTTGGACGCTGATCGTGCGCGCATCCAGCAGCGTCACGTTGGCCACCTGGCTGATCGGCACCATCGAGCCGTAGTAGTCCACCTGCACCTGGTCGAGGATGCCGGGGTGGGCGCGGCCGGTGCGAATCTTCTGCAATTCGCTCTTGAACGACTCGATCGACTTGGCCATTTTCGTTTCGGCCGTCTTGCGGATGTCTGCAATGCTCATGTCGCTGCTCTCCAGAGATCAAACGTGGACAAGCGTGCCCTCGTCTTCGCCCATCACCACGCGTTTCAGCGCCCCTGCCTTGAAGATGCTGAACACCTTGATCGGCAGCTTCTGGTCGCGGCACAGCGCAAAGGCCGTCGCGTCGAGCACTTGCAGGTTGCGGGCAATGGCTTCATCAAAACTCACTCGCGTGTAGCGGGTGGCTGTGGGGTCTTTCTTGGGGTCGGCGGTGTAAACGCCGTCGACCTTGGTGGCCTTGAGCACGATCTCGGCGCCCATCTCGGCACCACGCAGCGCCGCTGCCGTGTCGGTGGTGAAGAAGGGGTTGCCGGTGCCGGCGGCAA
>NZ_JADMJX010000039.1 GCF_018780185.1 Rhizobacter sp. | reverse complement strand
CCAACACCGAGCGCGTGCTGCCCCTGCGCATCGACCTCACCCGCAACACCTGGCGAGTGCTCGACCCCTTGCCCGACGGCACCGGCACGGTGTCCGCCTTGTGCCTCTACCGCGACAACCAAGGCAACGACCAAGTCTTCGTGATCGGCAAAGACGGGCTGGCACAGCAATGGGTGCTGCATGGCGACAGCGCCCAGCTGGTGCGCCGCCTCGCCGTCGCGCCCGAGGCCGAAAGCTGCCGCGTCGACGACACCACGGCGCAACTCTTCGTCAGCGCGCCCGACGGCGTGTGGGCGCACCGCGCCGATCCCGAAGGAAGCCCCACGCGCGAGCCGGTGTTGTTGCGGCGGCCGCATGGGCCGCTTGAAAAGGGCAGCGGCGCGCTGGCGTTGTTGCCCGGCGGGCTGGTGGTGGCCGACACCCATGCAAGGCAACTGCGCTTCGTGCAACCCGACAAGCGCAGCGTGTGGCGGCAGACGGCATCACAGCGCCTGCCTGCGCAATCAGACCCCGACAGCTTGTCGGCTTGGCCCACGACGGCGGGCTGGCAACTCGCCGTGCACGACGACCACACCAGCCGCTGGTCGGCACAACCAGTGCCACGCCGGTTGACCAAAGCGGCCACGTTGCAGCCGGCACTGCCAGTGGTGAAGCCGCGCGTGCAGACGGCCCCGGTAGCACAGTTTGGCGACGCCGCCGACGACCCCGCGATCTGGCGCCACCCCACCGACGCAACCCGCTCGCTGGTGCTGGCCACCGACAAGAAGCGCGGCCTCGCGGTCTACGACCTGCAGGGCCGCGAGCGCCAGTTCCTGCCCGTGGGTCGCGTCAACAACGTCGACCTGCGGCAAGCGGTGTTGCTGGGCGGCGAACGCATCGATATTGCCGCTGCCACGCAGCGCGACGACAACAGCGTGCTGCTTTGGCGCATCGGCACCGAAGGCGAGCTGAACGAGCTCGCGCGGCTGCCCACCGGCTTCGACGACATCTACGGCATCTGCCTGCACCGCAACCCGGCCGGCGCGCTGGAGGTGTTTGTCAACGACAAGAGTGGTGCGTACCAACAGCTGCGCGTGGAGCGCCGTGGCGCCGACGCTGTGGCAACCAGGCTGCGCGAGTTCAAACTCGCCTCCCAACCCGAAGGCTGTGTGGCCGACGACGAAGCGGGGCAGGTCTTTCTCGGAGAAGAAAAGCGTGGCGTGTGGGCCCTGCCCACCGACGCGCGCAGCACCGCGAAGCCGCAACTCGTGCTGCCGGTGGGTGGCCTGCTGCACGCCGACGTGGAAGGCATGGGCCTGTACCGTGGCGTCACGCAAAGCTGGCTTGTGGTCTCGAGTCAGGGCAACAACAGCTTTGTGGTGCTCGATGCGGCGCCGCCTTTCCGCGTACGCGGCGCATTTCGCGTCGGCATGAACCTCGATGCACGCATCGATGGTGTGTCTGAGACCGACGGCCTCGAAGTCAGCTCCGCCTCGTTCGGCCCCGGCTTCGAGCGTGGCCTGCTGGTGGTGCAAGACGGCTTCAAGCAGCTGCCAAGTGGCCCACAGAACTTCAAGTACGTGTCGTGGGACGACGTGGCCGAGGTCCTCAAGTTGAAGTAGCGGCAAGACTGATGCAGTCGGGGCATGGCGCGCCGATGAGTTGACACCGGCGTGTCACCTCCCCCGCACAAGATCAGAGGCGATTCTTCCACTGCACCTCTGAGGAAAGCCATGCGCCTGACGCCCCGTTTGTTGCCCGCCCTGATCCCGCTCGCCGCAGCCCTGCTGTGCGCCCACACCGCCCAGGCCCAAGTGCTCACCGGCTGGGCGCAAATGCCGGCGGCCACCTTTTCAGACGGCCCCACCTCGGGCCAGTTTGCCGGGCCCAACCCCTATGGCAGCAACCTGCCGCCGTTTGTGAACCGCCAGCCGGTGCAAGGCTTCTCGGGCGTGCTCGATGGCCCGCGCAAGAACGTCTTCCGCTTCCTCGTCGACAACGGTTTCGGCACCCAGGCCAGCTCGGCCGACGCGCTGCTGCGCGCTTATGCCGTCGAAGTGAAGTGGCACACCCGCAAGGGCGGTGCCGGCAGCGTGAACGCCGCCGACTGGAACACCGGCCGCGAGCGCAGCAGCTTTGACGCACGCACCCGCCTGCAGCTCAACGACGCCCACCGCAAGCTGAGCGTGCCCATCCAGGCCGACCACGCCAACTACTACAACGACCCCGTCAATGCGCCGGTCGACGCAAGCATCCGCGCCGGGCGCCTGCTGACGGGAGCCGACTTCGACATCGAAGCCATCCGCCGCGACCGCAATGGCCACTACTGGTTCGGTGACGAGTTCGGCCCCTACCTGATCAAGACCGACGCCAAGGGCACCGTGCTGCGCAGCGAGATCTCGATGCCCGGCGTCTACGCGCCGCAGCACAAGGACGTGGTGGCCGGCAAGGCCGTGGCCAACCTGCCGAGCTCGGGCGGCTTCGAGGGCATGGCCATCAACAAGAGCGGCACCCGCCTCTACACCCTGCTGGAGCGCACCGTCGCCGGCGACACGGCCGGCACGCTGCGCATCGACGAGTTCGACATCGGCAGCGAAAAGTACACCGGCCGCCGCTTCCTCTACCCGCTAGATGCCAAAGGCACCAACATCGGCGACATGGTCGCCCTCGACGACCGCCGCTTCATCGTGCTCGAGCGCAACGGCGGCACCGCGACCACACCCAACACGGTTCCGTTCAAGAAGGTCTACCTGATCGACCTCGAAGACGTGGCCGAGGGCGGTGTGGCCCGCAAGCTGGAGCTGGTCGACCTGATGAACCTGGCCGACCCGCACGACCTGAACGGCGACGGCAGCCCGGTGTTCACCTTCCCCTACGTCACCATCGAAAACCTGCTGGTGCTCGACGCCCGCACCCTGCTGGTGGTGAATGACAACAACTTCCCGTACGGCGGCGGGCGCGAGCTCGCGTCAGACAACACCGAGTTCCTGCGCATCCGGCTGCCGGTGTCGCTGACGGGCGAGGCCTGCGACGAGGACGAGAAGGACGAGGACTGACTGCAACGACAAAGAAAAACGCCCAGCCTGCTATGGGTTGGGCGTTTTTCTGACTACCTTTGGTAGGCCGTGTTGGACTTGAACCAACGACCAAAGGATTATGAG
>NZ_JADMJX010000094.1 GCF_018780185.1 Rhizobacter sp. | reverse complement strand
ACGGTGATCGTTTTCCATCAGGAGACAGCTGCTTGAACCACCCGCACCCGGGCGCACCCGATCTCGCGCCCACGGATCACTCGCCGACGAGCGCCGACACCACCTGCGATGTGCTCATCGTGGGCGGCGGCATCAACGGCGTGGGCATCGCACGCGACCTCGCGGGCCGCGGCCTGTCGGTGCTGCTGTGCGAAAAAGACGACCTCGCGGCGCACACCTCGTCGTCGTCGACCAAGCTCATCCACGGCGGGCTGCGTTACCTCGAGTACTACGAGTTTTCGCTGGTGCGCAAGGCGTTGGCCGAGCGCGAGGTGCTGCTGAAAAGCGCGCCACACATCATGTGGCCGCTGCGCTTCGTGATGCCGCACGACCCGAGCATGCGGCCCGCGCTGATGATCCGCGCCGGCCTGTTTCTCTACGACCATTTGGCCAAGCGCGAGGTGCTGCCCGGCTCGCACGGCATCGACATGCGCTCGCACGTGGCCGGCCAGCCGCTGAAAGCCCAGTTCACCAAAGGCTTCGTCTACTCCGACGGCTGGGTCGACGACGCGCGCCTGGTGGTGCTCAACGCCATCGACGCGGCCGAACACGGCGCCACCGTGCTCACCGGCTGGCGCTGCGTGGACGCCCAACGCCACCCCACCGGCTGGCAGGTGCAGCTGCAAGGCGCCCACGGTGCACGCCGCCGTGTCAGCGCACGCGCGCTGGTCAATGCCGCCGGGCCCTGGGCCGCGCAGTTCCTGCAGGAGCACGCGCACCTGCACGAGTCGAAGACGCTGCGCCTGGTCAAGGGCAGCCACATCGTGGTGAAGAAACTCTTCGACCACGACCACGCGTACATCTTCCAGAACCCCGACCGCCGCATCATCTTTGCCATCCCCTACGAAGGCGAGTTCACGCTGATCGGCACCACCGACGTGGAGCACGACGGCCCGGCCGGCCAGGCGCGCATCAACGACGACGAGATCGCCTACCTGTGCGAGCAGGCCAGCCGCTATTTCGCCAAGCCCATCACCCCAAGCGACGTGGTGTGGACGTATGCCGGCGTGCGGCCCTTGCTGGGCGACGAAACCTCCGACGCCTCGGCGGTGACCCGCGACTACCAGCTCGACTTCGACACCTCGCAAGCCCCTTTGCTCACGGTGTGGGGCGGCAAGATCACCACCTTCAGAAAGCTCGCCGAAGAAGCCGCCGATGGCCTGTGCCAGCACCTGGGTGTGAAGAAGCCCGCATGGACGGCCGGCGCCTTCTTGCCCGGCGGCGACCTCAGCGCCTGGATCGGCCCGCCAGTGCGGCCCGACAGCGACTTCGAGCGCTTCGACCAGGCCCTGGCCCAGCGCCACCCGCAATGGCCCGCCGCGGTGCGCCGCCACCTCGCCCGCTGCTACGGCGCGCGCATTGACAAGGTGGTCGGCCCCGAGGGCCTGGGCGAAGAGATCGCGCCCGGCCTGTACGAGGCCGAACTCGACTACCTGCACCGGCACGAGTGGGCGCGCAGCGCCGACGACGTGCTGTGGCGCCGCACCAAGCTCGGCCTGCACATGACCGCCGCCGACCGCGAGCGTGTGGCGCGCTGGTGTGAAGCCCGGTGGTCTTTGAAGAATGAACCCGTGGAGATGAAAGCGTGAACGCGTTGATGAAAAGGAAACCCAGATGCAGTTGACTCTGGAGCGGGTCGACAAGCAAGTGGGCCCCGACACCCACCTGTACCCGCTGGACATGGCCTTGGTGCCGGGTGCCGTGACGGTGCTGCTGGGCGCCACCCAGGCCGGCAAGACCACGCTGATGCGATTGATGGCGGGGCTGGACGTGCCCAGCCAGGGCGTCGTGCGGGTCGACGGTGTCGACGTGACCGGCACCCCGGTGCGCGAGCGCAACGTGGCGATGGTCTACCAGCAGTTCATCAACTACCCGTCGATGACGGTGTTCGACAACATCGCCTCGCCGCTCAAGCTGCGCAAGGACCAGGGCATCACCGAGCGGGTGAACGAGCTCGCCGCCAAACTGCACATCGAGCCCTTCCTGAAGCGCCTGCCGGCCGAGCTGTCGGGCGGCCAGCAGCAGCGTGTGGCGCTCGCCCGCGCGCTGGCCAAGAACGCGCCGCTGATGCTGCTCGACGAACCGCTGGTGAACCTCGACTACAAGCTGCGCGAGGAGCTGCGCGACGAGCTGACGCAGCTCTTCGCCGCCGGCAGCTCTACCGTGGTCTACGCCACCACCGAGCCCACCGAAGCGCTGCTGCTGGGTGGCTACACCGCGGTGATGGACGCGGGCGAGCTGCTGCAATACGGCCCCACGGCCGAGGTCTTCCACCGCCCCAAGTCCATCCGCGTCGCACGCGCCTTCAGCGACCCGCCGATGAACCTGATCGCCGGCAACGCGGCGAGCATCGGCATCAGCCTGCCGGCGGGCGTGCAGCTGTCGGTGCCATTGCCGCAGGCTCACACCCAGTCGCTGACCATCGGCGTGCGTGCGAGCGCCTTGCGCGTGCACCAGCGCCCCGGCGACGTGGCCCTGCCCGGCAAGGTGGAGCTGGCCGAAATCTCTGGCTCCGACACCTTCGTGCACGTGGAAACAGCCGTCGGCGAACTCGTCGCACAGCTCACCGGCGTGCACTTCTTCGACCTGGGCACGCCCATCACGCTGTACCTGCACCCCGAACACGTGCATGTGTTCGATTCGGCCGGTGCGCTGCTGGTGGCGCCGGCAAAGGGAGGGCTCTGACATGGCTCGCATCGACCTCGACCTCGCACACGCCTACCGGCCGAACCCACAGAAGGACGAAGACTACGCCCTGCTGCCGCTGAAGATGAGCTTCCGAGACGGCGGCGCCTATGCGCTGCTCGGCCCCTCGGGTTGCGGCAAGACCACGCTGCTCAACATCGTCTCCGGCCTCGTGACGCCCTCGCAAGGCACGGTGAAGTTCGACGACGTGGACGTGACGCGCAAGTCACCACAGCAGCGCAACATCGCGCAGGTGTTCCAGTTCCCCGTCATCTACGACACGATGACGGTGGCCGAGAACCTCGCCTTCCCGTTGAAGAACCGCGGCGTCGCGCCCGACAAGATCAAGCAGCGTGTGGGCGCCATCGCCGAGATGCTGGAGATGAGCGGCCAGCTCAACACCCGCGCCGCCGGCCTGG
>NZ_JADMJX010000286.1 GCF_018780185.1 Rhizobacter sp. | reverse complement strand
AAGCAGCACTTCCGCCCCGAGTTCCTGAACCGCATCGACGAGACCGTGGTGTTCCACGCGCTGGATCGCAACAACATTGCCGCCATCGCGAAGATCCAGCTCAAGGTGCTGGAGGCACGTGTCGAGAAGATGGACATGAAGCTCGATGTGTCCGAGCCGGCGCTCGCCGAGCTGGCCAAGGTGGGCTTCGACCCGGTGTTCGGTGCACGGCCGCTCAAGCGGGCGATTCAGCAGCGCATCGAGAACCCGGTCGCCAAGCTGATCCTCGAAGGCAAGTTCGGGCCGAAGGACGTGATCCCGGTCGACGTGGAAGACGGCGAGTTCGTCTTCGGGCGGGTGGTGCACTGACATCTGTCATTCCCGCCTGCGCGGGAATGACGGGGCGCCTTCTTGCCCCCCCTGTCAAGGCGCGGCGGCGGCGTCCAGCACGCTGTCCATGCGCATGATCTGCAAGCGCGCGAGGGTCAGGTTGGCGTGGGTCTTGTCGAGCACCACGTGCAGCGCAAGGCCCGGGTGGTGCGGCACGGCGCGCAGCAGCAGGTGATGCGTGCCCAGCGTGATGGCCGCCTCGGGCAGGGCGTGGCCCATGCCCAGTGCCCGGCTGGCCTGCGTCATGGCCGCCAGCAGGGCCGCACCGTGCTGGCCCAGCTCGTCGGCGCTCGGGCGGGCTCCGGCGTGCAGCAGGCCCTGGCCTGTGGCCACGTCGAAGATGCCCACGCTGACCATGCCGGTGAGCTCGATCAACTGGTTCACGTAACGGGTGAGCGGGGTGTCGGCGCCACGCGGCTCGGCGCTGCGCACCGTGGGCATGGGCTTCATCGCCAAAGGCGCGGGCGCTGTCACCAAGCCGCCAGCCAAGGTGTTGACAGGGGCTGCTGCTGTGCCGCTGGCGCGGCTGTTGGCGCCGGGCAATGCGGGCAGGGCGGTGCCAGTTTCGGTGTGGATGTGCTCGCGCAGCCGGTTCCAGGTGCCGCTGATGAACGACCAGGCATCGGCCGGGCGGGTGACCTGCGGCGTGGTGCGCACGTTCACGCCAGTGCCGCGGCCGAGGTCGGTGCCGTGGCCGCTCAAGGCGCTCGATGCCGCCAGCGGCAGCAGCAGCATGTGGCGGTTGTGCCAGTTGTTCTTGATCATCGCCTCGTGCAGAGGCTCGAACAGCGAGTTCATCAGGTGAGGTGGCATGTCGCCCACCATGATCACGCCGAGGCGGCTGTAGCTCAGCAGCACGCGTGCCAGCTCATGGCGGGCCACGGTGTCGGCGTCGACCTCGGTGGTGTAGATGCGCAGCGACTGCTTGCCGGCCGGGAAGTCGATGAATTCGAGCGTGGCCAGTGAGGTGCCATAACCCTGGCGGCGGATCACCAGCTTTTGCACGCTGCGCCCGCTGGCTGCGGCCACCCCGGCCAGCAGCTTGCGCGACGATTGGGTGCCGATGTCGTGCAGTGCGATGTACTCGGGCCGCAGGTGGTCGAACTGCTGTTGCATCGCCTCGGCCGGGTCGCACGAAACGAACAGCTCACGCTGGTTGGCGTTGATCTGGCGGCCGATGTCGCTGCCCTCGGCCTCGACCTCGTCTTCCTCGCGCGGCTGGATCTGGGTGGCGACGGTGGTCTCGGCGCGGGTGGCCTGCCATCCGTCGGAATCGGGGTGGTCGGCAGGCGGGTTGGCGGACGAGATCGACATCGATGAATCCTTGCTACACGGCAGTGTAGGGTGGAATGTTTCTAAGTGTGAGGTGTGCTGTCGGGATGATTTCACACCCCGGGCAGAGCGGGAATCCCTAAGCCAGACGAGGTGCGCCGAGGGTGGTCGATAGAATCCTGCGATTCCACGCCTTCCGGTTCGCCGTATCCCATGCCTGCCAAGCCGTACGACCCGTCAACTCTGCCCGTGGTGATCGTTGGTGCGGGGCTCGCGGGCTTGACGGTGGCTCTCCACCTGGCCGAGCACCGGCCGGTCGTCGTGCTGGCCAAGCGCAACATGAACGAAGGTGCCACGCAGTGGGCTCAAGGCGGCATCGTCGGCGTGCTGGGCACCGACGACAGCATCGACTCCCACGTGCGCGACACCCAGGACGCCGGCGCCGGCCTGGTCGACGAGCACACCGCCCGCTTCATTGCCGAGCACAGCGCCGAAGCCATCGAGTGGCTGGTGGCGCGCGGCGTGCCGTTCTCGCCCGACCCCGAAGGCCCGCTCGGCCTGCACCTCACCCGCGAAGGCGGCCACGCGGTGCGGCGCATTGCGCACGCGGCCGACGCCACCGGCAAGGCCATCCATGATGTGCTGCTCGGAGAGGTGGGCCGCCACCCCAACATACGCCTGCTCGAGCGCTGGATGGCGGTCGACGTGATCACCTCGCGCCACCTGAAGCGCGACGAGCAGCCTCGCTGCTACGGTGTGTATGCGCTCGACATCGACAAGCAGCGTGTTGAAACCCTTCCCGCGGCGGCCGTGGTGATGGCCACCGGCGGCGCCGGCAAGGTCTACCGCTACACCACCAACCCCGACACCTCCACCGGCGACGGCATCGCGATGGCCTGGCGGGCCGGCTGCCGGGTGGCGAATATGGAGTTCATCCAGTTCCACCCGACCTGCCTGTACCACCCGCAGGAGCGCAGCTTCCTCATCACCGAAGCGTTGCGCGGCGAGGGCGGCAAGCTGCTGCTGCCCGACGGCACGCGCTTCATGGCCGCGCACGACGAGCGCGGTGAGCTGGCGCCGCGCGACGTCGTGGCGCGAGCAATCGACTTCGAGATGAAGAAGCATGGTGTCGACAACGTGCTGCTCGACGCCACCCACCTGGGCGCCGACTTCCTCAAGGAGCATTTCCCGACCATCTACGCTCGTTGCCTCCAGCTCGGCATCGACATCACGCGGCAACCGATTCCCGTGGTGCCGGCCGCGCACTACACCTGCGGTGGTGTGGTGACCGACCTGCTCGGGCGCAGCGACATCCCCGGCCTCTACGCCGTGGGAGAAACCACCTACACCGGCCTGCATGGTGCCAACCGGCTGGCCAGCAACTCGCTGCTCGAGTGTGTCGTGTTCGGCAAGACCTGCGCCGATGACATCTTGAGCCGTGACACCGGCGCACACCCGCCGCTGCCGGCCTGGGACGAAAGCAAGGTCGAAAACGCCGACGAGCAGGTCGTCATCTCGCACAACTGGGACGAGC
>NZ_JADMJX010000180.1:16440-24904 GCF_018780185.1 Rhizobacter sp. | reverse complement strand
CGCACGTCGGTGGCCACCTGGTCGTTGCGCGAGCGGCCGGTGTGCAGGCGCTTGCCGGCGTCGCCGACCAGGGTGGTGAGGCGGGCTTCGATGTTGAGGTGCACGTCTTCGAGGTCGAGCTTCCAGTCGAAGCTGCCCGATTCGATCTCTTGCGTGATCTGCGCCATGCCGCGCTGGATGTCGGCCAGGTCCTTGGCCGCAATCACCCCTTGCGCGGCCAGCATGTCGGCGTGGGCCAGGGAGCCCGCGATGTCGGCCTTCCACATGCGCTTGTCGAAGAACACGCTCGAGGTGTAGCGCTTGACCAGCTCGCTCATGGGCTCTGAGAAGAGCGCAGACCACGCTTGGGATTTTTTGTCGAGTTGGTTGTCAGACATGGGGCGGTTCGGGCGAGAGGAAGGCGGGTGTAACGCTTGGTAGGCTGCTTTGCCGGGCGGCGGGACTTGGCGACAATGCGTTGCACGTCCCAGTGCAGCGCCCGATTCTATTCGGCACCCCATGGCAGAACCCCATCCCAGAGACGCCTCCGTCAAGAGCAGCCGCCCGGCCAGCCTGGGCCCGGAGTCCACACGCTCCGGCGATTCGCTGCAAAGCAGCAGCATCTTCGGCCCGACCGGTTTTGGCCCGTTTGAAGCGACTGCGTCCGGCCAGCCTGGTATCGGCTCGGCTTTCGACGTGTGCCACGTGGGGGTGGTGCTGCGTGCGCTGCTGTTCGTGCACGTCTCGCTGGCGGTCGGTGTGTCGTTTGCGGCGGCCGACTTCAGGGCCTGGCTGACGCTGCTCGCCGTGGCGGCGAGCATGGCCTTGCCGGGGGTGCTGTTGTGGCTGGTGGTGGCCTGTTTGCTCAAGCGCACATTGGCGCGCTGGTCAACGGGTGCGCAGTGGGCGGCGGCGGTGGGGCTGGGGGCGCTGAGTGGCGGTTTCGGCTGGGGCTTGCAGGCGGCAGGCGGACTGGGCCTGCTCGGTGGCGGCGTGCCCTGGGTGGCGCCCTTGCTGGGCGGTGCGGCGCTGGCGGCGGCCCTCTTCTATTGGCTCACGCTGCGCGCGCGGGCGCGCCTGCCGGCTGACACGACGGCGCGGCTGGCCGAGCTGCAGTCACGCATTCGCCCGCACTTCCTGTTCAACACGCTCAACACCGCCATCACGCTCGCGCGGCTCGACCCGGCGCGCACCGAGCACCTGCTCGAAGACCTGGCCGAGCTGTTTCGCGTGGCGCTCACCGAGAGCGGTGAGTCGGTGAGCCTGGCCGATGAGGTGGCGCTGGCGCAGCGTTATCTCGCCATCGAACAGGTGCGCTTTGGTGATCGGCTGCAGGTGAGCTGGGAGCTCGACGACGACGCCGGCGCGGCGCGCGTGCCACCGCTCCTGCTGCAACCCTTGGTCGAAAACGCGGTGCGCCACGGCGTGGAGCCGGCGGCCGATGGCGGGGTGATCCGCATCCGCACGCGGGTGAAGCGTGCCCATGCGGTGGTGAGCATCGTCAACACCTTGCCCAAGCAGGCGTCAAAACCTGGCAGCGGCATCGCCTTGCGCAACGTGCGCGAGCGGCTGCGCCTGATGCACGACGTGGCGGCCCAGTTCGAGACGCGCCAGGAGCGTGATGTGTTTCGTGTGCAGATCGTGATTCCGCTATGAGCAGCGAAGAACTCCGAGTCCTGGTGGTCGACGACGAAGAGCTGGCGCGCTTGCGCATGCGCAGCCTGGTCGGCGAGTGCGCCTCGCCCAAGGCGCGGGTGGTCGGCGAGGCGGGCAACACCGGCCAGGCGCTGGCCTGGATCGGTGCCAACGAATGCGACCTGGTGCTGCTCGACATCCACATGCCCGGGCCCGACGGCACCCAGCTCGCCACCCGCCTGCGCCAGCTGCCCAGGCCGCCAGCCATCGTGTTCGTGACGGCGCATGCCGAGCACGCGCTACAGGCCTTCGACCTCGAAGCCGTCGACTACCTCACCAAGCCCGTGCGCCGCGAGCGCCTGCAAGCCGCCTTGCAGCGGGTGGTGCAGCGCCTGGGCACGCGCGCGGCCGAGCCGTTGGCCAGCGACGAAGCCGAGCCGGTGATCCTGGTCAACGAGCTGGGGCGCAAGGTGCGGGTGCCGGTGTCCGAGGTGCTGTACCTCAAGGCCGAGCTGAAGTACGTGACGTTGCGCACCGCCAGCCACACCCACGTGCTCGACGACGCACTCACCGACCTGGAGCAGCGCCTGGGCGACCGCTTCTTGCGCATTCACCGCAATGCGCTGGTGGCCCGCCGCGCACTGCGCGCGCTGGAGCGTCGCGTGCTGCCAGCCGAGGGCGACGATGAAGCCGCCGAAGGCTGGGTGGTGCGTGTGGCCCCGGTCGATGAGTGGCTGGTGGTGTCGCGCCGGCAGGTCGCCGCTGTCAAGGAAGCCATCGCAGAGGGGGGAGTGTGAACATCGAAATCGACGAAGCGCAGCCTCGTTCGCGGGCGCGCTGGCTGGGGGTGGTCTTGATCCTGGTCGCACTGGCGGCGCTGGTGTGGCAGGCCTGGACGTCGGGGTTCGGCGACGAGTTGCCACCGGCTTCGCCGAGCGAAGCCGTGGGCAAGACCTCACTCAAGGACATGCTGGCAGGTATCGACAGCGCGAAGCTCCACGCCTGGGCGGCGTCGTCGGCCGCGCTTGCCGCCATGCCGGCGAGTGCCCCGCTTGCCTCTGACGAAACCGAGATCTGCGGCCTCGGCCGCGTGAAGGCCGACGACAGCGGGCAACCGAAAGACATGGCGCCGATCCGGTTCGCAGCGCAGCGTGCGCGCGAGCGCTTGTTGTCCACGCTGGCCAACAGCCCCGATGAAGTCGCGCGTGCGGCCGGGCTGCTGCTGATGAGCGCGGGCCGCCCGCAGTTGTCTGATGAAACCTGCGACAGCGCCGACTGCGCACGGCGTGCCGCGCCCGTCAACAACAACACGGCGGGGCGTTTGCGCTCCGACCTGGTGGCGCGTGATGCGCTGGCCAGCATGGCGCTCACCACCCGCTCGCCGAGGGTCTACGCCCTGGCCATGAATGCGTGCCAGAGCCACCGCAAGGAGGGCGTGTGCCTGCAGCTCTCGCCTGAACAATGGGCGCGGCTCGACCCCGACAACGCGGTGCCGTGGTTGTACGTGGCGGCCGATGCGGGTGACCGCCGTGAGGCGCCGACCGCCGCCGAGGCGTTTTTTCGTGTGTCGCGAGCCGCGCGGTCCGACACCCATTGGGGCGCGTTGACAGGCCTGGTTCTCGCCAAGCTTCCCTCCGAGCTGCCGATCCTCGACAAGGTGGCCTTGGCGGGCGAGGTGCTGGTCATCGAAGCGGAAGCCTTGATGCCTTTTGTGCCGGCGAGCCAGTACTGCTCGGTGGCCGAAGTGCGCGACGCCAATCGCCAGCAGGTGTGTTCGGCCATGGCCGAGGTGCTGGTCTACAAGGGCAGCAGCTTGATGGATGTGGCCCTGGGCACCAGCATCGGCCAGCGTGCCGGCTGGCCAACTGAACGACTGGCAGCCCTGCAGGACGAGCGTGACGCCTTGCTGCAGCTGAACGACCAAAGTGCGCCACCCCAGCCCTGGAGCTGCTCCGGGCTGGTTCGCACACTGAACCAGCTGGCCGAGATGGGCCAGCACGGCGAGCTGGGCGCGATGCGACGTGCCTTGAAGCAGTCGCCCGAGCCGGTGGCGGTGCTGGCGCGCAAGCAGCGCGAGGCCGCGGCGGTGCGAGTGGCCAGCGCGGCCAGTGGCGCTGCGTCGAAGCCTTAGCTCTTGGTGCTCGGTCGCAGCAGCGACCACGCCATGAAGCCCATCAACGCGAGCGCAGCCAACAACACCCCCCACAGCCAGAACTTGCGTGAAGGTGTGGGGCTGGGTGCCGACGCGGCGGCCGCGGCCTTCGGTGCTGCGGTGCTGGCTGCTGCGGCGGGTGTCGTGGCCGCCGCGAGCACCACGGTCGCGGTGTCGGTGGGCAAGGTGTCCCCAGGCTGACGGGTCGGCATCAGCTGCGCCAGCGTCAAGGCACTGGTCGACAGCTCACCGCCCCAGGCCAGCCGAAACGGCGCCGGCTCACGCCCCAGGAACACCAAGGCGGCAGGGCGCGCACCAACGCGGATCGTCGGCGGTGTCGCACCCAGTTGCACCATGCCGCCCACCGGCCGCACGCGCAGGCGTGTCACCAGCCCGGCGTCGAGCGCCAGCTCGGGCGAGCGCACCTCGCCTTGCGGCAGGCGCAACCAATAGGCGGTGGTGCGTTGCAAGGGGCTCCACACCGCTGCAGCTTCGGCGGCCGGCTGGGGCGAGGTCTTGCTGCGTACGCCCTTCAAAGTGTCCTTGAGGTGGTCGCGGTGGCGGTACCGGCGCGCGGGCTGCGATGCGCCAGCGACGCTGCTGTCGTACTGCACCAGCAACTCCAGCGGCGCGAGGGTGTTGGCCGCGGCCAGTTGCCATTGCAGCCGCTCCAGCGGCAGGTGGCGCGGCAGGGTGTAGTCGCAGTGTTGTGCGTTGCACTCGCTGGGCGCGATCGGCTCGCTCCATTGCAGCGGCGGCGCGGCGTGATGGTGGCTCACGCTCACCACCCGGGCGGCGCTGAGCGGCGGCGGCGTGCTGCCGGGCAGCGGGCGCAGGCGCAGGTAGCGCGCGCGCAGGCCGTCGAGCTCGAAGCTCGTGTGCTCCAGCCGCAGCCCCTGGTGTTGCAGCGACAGCAGCTGCGCGGCGCGCTGCAGGGTGCTCCATCGCTGCAGGTCGTTGCTGTGTTCGAGCGCGAAGCCGTAGATGCCCTGCGTGCCAGGTGCCACGCTCAGCTGCAGCGTCAGCAACGCGCCTTTGACCGCGCGGGTGTCGATGATCCAGCCGCCTTGCTGCGACGCATCGACCGCCGATGCCGCAGCGGGCGCCTTGAAGAAAGGCACGGCCTGACGATGCTCCTGCGCCGTGGGCCCACCGGCCTCGCTGAACTCATCGACCCAGGCATGCGGCACCGGCTCGCCGCGTGCGTTGAGCACCTGGATGTCGCCCAGGTCGGCGAACCGGGTCTGTGCCATCACGGCCAGCGGCACTCGCAGCCCGTGATACACGGCCGGGCCTTGCAGCACGAGCGCCGCTTCGCCGGCGATGGCGCTCGCCCCGCAGATCGCGAGCAACCCGGCGAGAGAGCGTTTACGCCACATCGTTGCTCTCCTTGTGGCTGGGTGGCACCGGGGCGAAGTAGCCCACCAGCAGCAACAGCAGCCCCACCACGATGAACGACACGATGCGGTACAGCCCGCCCCGGTCGGCCAGCTCCACGAAGAAGAGCTTGAGCACCACCACCCCCAGCAGTGCCGCACCGACCACCCACACCACACGCTGCACCTGCTTGTGGCCGAGCAGCATCAAGGCGACGCCGACGATGGACCAGGCCACCGACAGTGCGGCCTGCGTGAGCGTCGAGTCGAACAGCGCGTCGGCCTCCCACGGCACGCCGGCCCAGTGGTGGCAGATGCGCAGCACCATGCCGGTGTAGAGCGCAAACGCCGTCACACCCAGCCCACCGAGCAGCAGCGGCCGCGGGATCTGGGTGGATTCGGGCAGGGCCCTGCGCCACAAGAACAGCGCCAGCAGCACCAGGCCGTGGCCCAGCTCCAGCGGGTTGAGCAAGGGCACATAGGGCAGCGGGTCGGGTGCGCCCGATTGGGTGTTGCTGACCCACAGCCACAGCAGCAGGTACAGCGCCACCGGCGCGCAGGCCACCACCAGGTAGGGCGAGCGGAACGCGTTCAAGGGCCAGCGTTGCAGCATGCGCGGCCGGGTGATCAGCGCCAGCACCGCCGCCGGCACCAGCACCCAGCCCAGCACCGGCCAGGCCGAACCGGGCTCGCCCCAGCCGGCCGTCCACCACTGCGCTTCGCGTGCGGCCAGCAGCACAAACAACCAGAAGCCGCCGACGTGCAATGGCGCGAGCGACTGGTTCGAGCACCAGCGCGTGAGTGCGCGCAACAACACCCCGTGCCACAGCAGCGCGAGCGGCCACACCAGCCAGCCCAGGTGCTGGTGCGGTGCGTGGCCCAGCATGCCGACGCCGATCAGCGCGGTCAGGGCCAGGCCGGGCGTGGTGACCCAGGCCGTGAGGCCCAGCACCCGCCAGTCGCGCCAGCGGGCGAGGGTGGTGACGAGCACCGAGCTCACGATCACCCAGCCGGTGAGCACGGCCGGCCACAGCTGCACCCACTCTTTCTGCGTGCGCACCAGGTGGCGGTAGGCATCGGGCAGCAGCACCTGCGCCCACCAGGCCAGGCTCCACCACACCACGCCCCATTGCAGCCAGGGGGCGCTCAGCCAGCCGCCGGTGGTTGCTTTCTTGGCAGCGCGTTGCAGTGCATCGCCCGAGATCAAACCGGCGAGGGTGAAGCCGAGCGGCGTCCACAGCGTGAGCTGCGCGCTGGCATCGGCCCACAACGCGGGGCCGTAGAGGCCAAACGCCAACGCCGCGCCGAGTTGCAGTGCACCCCAGGCGAGGGCCAGCGCCGGGTGGCCCAGGCGCAGGCCGAGCCACAAGGCGGCCACACCCAGCCAGGGCCAGATGCGCGCGGCTTCGTCGGCCGGCATCACGAACAAGAGGCTCAGGGACACAGCGCCCACACCGGCCAGCAGGCCGATGCTGCTGCCCAGCGACCACTGCGGCGGGGTGTTCTTCGCTTCGGCCTCGCGCAGCACCGAGCGCAGCGGCAGCCAGGCGCTCACCAGCAGGCTGCTGCCGATCAGCACCGCAGCCACCAGGCCCTGCCAGCCGCTGCTCAACATGGCCTCGCCATGCAGCGCGTGCAGCGTGCTGGCAAAACCCCCCAGCGCCCCGGCGTGCAGCGCGGCGCTGGCCCATTGCAGTGCGGGCAGCCTGGCGCGGGTCTGCACGAAGGCGCAGGCCAAGGCCAGCAGCGAGGTGCTGACGCAGGCCCAGGCGGGCGGCAACACGAGCCAGCCCACGCAGGCCAGCGCGGCCAGGCCGATCCACAACAGGCCGACGATGCCTGCGGCCTCCCACTCACTGTGCTGGTCGAGCTGCGCACGGCGGCCCACGCCAAACATGGCCAGCGCGCTCGCGGCCAGCAGCACCATGCCGAGCACCGAGCCCATCAGCAGCGGCGTGCCGGGGGTGAAGTCGATGCCCAGCGAGGTGGCCAGGCGCAGCGTGGCGGCGCCCAGCACCAGCAGCGCAAACGCGCGTGCGTAGCGCCGCTGCTGGCGGGTGCCCAGCCAGTACATGCCGGCGGCTTCGACGGCCCAGGTGGCACCCGTCCACTCACCTTCGAGTGCGAGCGGAATTGCCAGCGTGCCGAAGATCACGCTGACGATCACGTAGGCCTCGCCCAGGAGCGCGTAGCGTTTGTCGCTGCGCATCAACACGCCGCCCAGCAGCAGGTAGAACAAGCCGAAGCCGAGCGCAGCCCAGGCCGGGCCGAACTCCATGTCGCGCACCAGCAGGTACTGCAGGCCGTAGGCCGCCAGCGGCACACCGAACGCGAGTGTGCTGTCGACACGGCCCACCTGCGCCAGCGCCTGCGCGGCGCGTTGGGCGAGCGGGTGGCGCGCGTCGGGCTCCTGGCCGAGTGCCAGTGCACGCCGGGCGAAGAGCACACCGACGATGGTGAACAGCACGAAGAAGAACAGCAGGAACGCCTGCGTGCTCGGGTACAGCGCGTCGGTGTAGTACTTGTGCGCCCAGGCCCCGGCCAGCGTGAAGGTGCCGACCGCGCCCATCAGGTTGAGCGGGCGCCAGGCCTTGAACCAGGCCATCAGGAAGATGCCGATGTCGAGCACGGCGAGGTAGCTGAAGAGCGCGATGTGGTTGCCACTGCCGGTCGACACCAGCACCGGTGCGGCAAAGCCTTCGGCTGCGGCCACGTAGGCGAGCCAGGGCGCGTTTTGCACCACCGCGAGCAGCGCGCTCATCACCGCGACGACGAACAAGAAGGCGAAGGCCAGCTCGGCCGGCAGCAGGTGGCTGATCTTGAGCGCGGCGAGCGTGGTGAGGTAGAACACGCCGATGCCCGCGCCTTGCAGGATCAGGCCGTAGCCGTCTTGGCGGCTGCGCAGCCGCCAGCCCAGGCCCAGCAATGCGGCGCCCAACAGTGCGACGCCGGCATAGCGCAACTCAATTGGCACCGTGACGCGCTCGGCCGCATAACGCAGCAAGAAGGCCAGGCCCAGGAACAGGATCAGCACGCCCACCTTGACGATGGTGTTGCCACCGAAGATCAGCTTGCTGACGAAGGGCGGCAGGCGCTCTTGCAGGCTGGGTGGTGGCTCGGGGGCGGGGCGTGGTGCGGCAGGGGGGCGAGGTGGTGCCGCCGGTTCGGGCGCCACGCTGGCTCGCGCCGGTGTGGGCAGGTCAGCCAGCGGCATCGGCGTGGTGTCGGGCTCGTGGATCTCGTCGAGCTTCAGCTCCAACTCGGGCTCCACGATCGGTGGCGCCACGACCGGAGTTGTCTTGGCTGGCACGCTCAGCACGGC
>NZ_JADMJX010000180.1:0-16340 GCF_018780185.1 Rhizobacter sp. | reverse complement strand
GGGGCGGCTGCAGGTGTCGGCAACGCAGCAGCAGGCGTCGACTCGGCGGCCTGGTCGGCCTTCTTCAACATCGAGGCCAGCACAACGCCGAGCACCAGGCCGATCACGGCGCCGACCAGCTCACCCATCAGCAGGCCCACGACCGCACCGATCACACCGAAGATGATTTTCACTTCGCGTCTCTCCCTGCCTGTTTGTTGTTGGCGGCGATTATGCGTTTGCCCTCGCGCCACGAAAAAGGCCCGCCGAGGCGGGCCTTGCAGTCTGTGGTGCGATGTGTTTGCCCAAGCTCAGGGCACCACGATCGCCGTCATGTTCATCGCATACCGCTTGCGGTAGCTGGCAGGAGCTGTGGCGCCAAAGTCGCTCTCGATGTCGCACTTGATCATGCGCTGCAGCGCTGGCGCCCACCAGCAGGTGCCTTCCTGGCTGTAGGCGGCGGAGCCGCTCAGGCCATTCGGCAGGCCAGCGTCGTTGCTGTTGGTGAATTGGGTCTGGAAGTGGATGCGCAGCGCGTCGAATGTGCCCGCGCCCACCGTCACCGATTCCAGCGCCTGCACCTGGGCTGTGTGTGCTGCATTCTCGTGATAACCGGAGGAGCAGTTGTACAGCCAGTCGGTCGACCAGCTCTTGCCCACGTACAGCGGGAAGTCGAAGAAGTTGCGTCGCGGCGAGTAGGTGCAGGAGTTGGCGTTGAAGGCCGTGTAGCGCCGCAGCCGGTTGTCGTCTCTGTCGAATGTGTAGCTCTCCAGCAGCGCGCCACTGAGGTCAACGTAGTCGGTGCCATAGCCGCCGTCGGCGTTGAGGGTGCGCACGATCTGGTTGTAGTTGCGTGTCTGCGCTGTTCCGTCGACCAGGGTGTAGTTCTCGGTCCAGGCGTTGTTCTGGCCCACTCGCTTGGTGCCGGCGAAGTACTGCTTGCCGATGAAGCTGGCCTCGAAGGTGTAGCTCTTCAGGTAGCTGGCCGGCGGGGTGCTGCCGAAGAAGGTGTTCTTGTACGAACACTTGATGATGCGCTTCACGTCGGTGGCCCACCAGCAGGTGGCTTCTTGCAGGTAGGAGGCTTCGCCGGTGCTGCCGTTTTGTAGGTTCACGTCGTTGCTCTTGGTGATCAGCGTGACGTAGTTGAGGCGCAGTGCGTCGTGGGTGCCCGCAGCGATGGTGATGGTTTCACGGCCGGTGACGGCGGTGAGCTGGTTCACCGTTTCCTGGTAGCCGAGGGCGCAGCTCTGCGTCCAGTTCGACAGCCAGACCTTGCCCACGTAGAGCGGGAAGGTCACGTAGTTGCGGCCCGGGTTGAAGCTGCAGCGGTTGCCATTGCTCACCACGTCGCGGCTCAGGCGGCTGCCGTTGGCGTCGGAGGTGTAGCGCTCGAACACGTTGCCTGCGCCATTGAAGCGCTCGAAGGCAAAGCTGCCATCGGCGTTGACGGCGGTCACGTGGTCGCTGTAGGTGCGTTGTGCGGTGGTGTCGCCCACCGTGGTCTCGGTCTGCTGCCAGACGAGGGTTTCGTCGACTTCGCGCAGCCGGCCGGTGAATTGCTCGGGCGCGGGGCGGCGCGCAGCCTGGGCCTGGCGGGTCACGGCGGCCTGGGCCGTCTCGGTGTGTGTGGTGGCGTCAGAGCTGGTGCTGTCGGTGTTGCCCCCGCCGCAGGCGGCGAGCAGGCACGACAACATCAGGCCGCTGGCGGCCAGGTGAACACGATTCATGGGGGTCCTCCGTTGATCTTCGGGTTTTGCGTCGCGCCGATATTTAGCACGACCGTCCGAGGGTAACGGAGGCGGGTGTCAAGACACCCCGGTGTGTGGTGCCCCGGAGTCACCCGTATGGGGGATTGGGGCGGCCTTTCAGGTCAGCTGAGCCGGTGCCAGGGCGGTGTTCAACACGCCGGCTTCGGGCCCGAAGGCATACACATCCATGCCCAGGCAGCCGTAGGTCACGCTCTCGTGCAGGCGCTGCGGCACGGCCTCGCGCCCACCTGCGCCGGCGGCCACGTACCAGGGCAGCAGGTGCTCGTCGGTCGGGTGCATGTCTTGGGCGTGCGGGGCGCGGTTGCGGTAGTCGAACAGGGCGTCCCAGTCGCGCGCCGTGCTGCGGTCGTGAACCCAGTGGCGGAAGGCCGCGCTCTCGGGGATCTCTTTGGCATCGGTTGCCGGCCGACCGCCGCCGAACACACGCCGCAGGTTGTGCGTGATGCTGCCGGTGCCCATCACCAGCACCCCTTGCGCGCGCAGCGAGGCCAGCGCAACGCCCAGCGCGAACTGCTGCGCGGGTGGCAGGTTGGGCACCCAGGCGAGTGGCAGCACGGGGATGTCGGCGGCCGGGTACATGAAGCGCAACATGCTCCAGATGCCGTGGTCGAGGCCGCCTTCGTTGACGCTGTGCACCGGCCAGCCGGCCTTGCTCAACAGGCCTTGCACGGTGGCTGCGAGCGCAGGTGCGCCGGGCGCGTTGTATTGCAGTTGGTAGAGCGCATCGGGAAAGCCGCCGAAGTCATACACCGCCTTGTGTTGCGCCGCGGCCAGCAGCGCGGGTTCACGCGCCAGGCTGTGCGCCGACACGGCGAGGATGGCGCGTGGGCGGCCGAAGCTCGCGTCGATGGCGGGCCCGAGCGCTTGCAGGAAGGGGCCGGTGGCACCGGGCTCCAGCGCCAGCATGGGTGAGCCGTGAGACAGGAAGAGGGCGGGTTGGGTGTTCATGCAGCGATTGAAGCACCGCCCCTCCTGCGCGCTGTTCTATCGATTTGCACGCAGTGTTCGGCTGCCTTGGCCCTCAAGGCGTGGGCAGAACAAAAACCCCTTCGCGTGCGGTTCCGATGAGCAGCTCCCGTGTCTTGGGCAGGTAGAGCAAACGCCGGCTCGATGGCGGGATGCCGGAGGCTTCGCCCAGCGTTGCGACGAACTCGTGCTTGTCGTCGAGCAGCACCAGTTGCCCACCCGAGTAGAGGATCAACCAGCGCCCGGCATCGTCGATCACCAGGTCGATCGGGTGGCCGTTCGGGCGCGGTGTCGCCGCGAACAAGACGGGTTGCATGCGCTCGCCGTCCCAGCGTTGCACGGTGGCGCCGACCGCGCCGACGAGGCCGCGCGAGGCGTTGCGGTGCAGCGCCTCGACCCGGTCGCCCGACACGCGGCGGCTGGTGCCGAGCGGCTCGGCCTCGACGATGCCGATGCGGGTGCCGACCCACACCCGGCCGTCGGGCCAGGTGAGCAGGCGGCCACTGGGCTGCACCTGCTTGTCGGGCAGGGGCACGAAGTGGGTCGCGCCATCCTTGGCGATGAAGTGCAGGCCGGCGCCGGCGCTGCTGAAGGGTGTGGCGCCGCTCGTCACCCACAGGCCCTCAGGCGCTGGCGCCACGTCCAGCGGTGACGACAGCACGGCGCCGTCTTTGAGGTCGAGCGCCTGTGCAGTGCGGCCCGGGCGCAGGCGCAGCAGGTTCTGCGACAGCATCACGGCGATGACATCACCATCGGCCGCGTAGGCGGCCGGGCCCATCACCCCTTGGGGCAGCTCGGCACCGGCGCGCCACTGCTGCGCCGTGCGCCAGCCGTCGGCCCCGCGCGCCAGCTCCAGCAGGCCGAGGCTGGGCGCGCTCAGCAGCACCCGGGTGCCGCTCACGCTGGCCTGCATCGGCAGCGCGTCGACGGGCAGGTTGGCATCGCGTGCGGGGGCGAGCACGACGGGCGCCAAGCCTTCCTTGAGTTGCAACACCGCCGTGTCGGTGCCGACCAGCAGCCCGGCTTGTGGGTCGCTGGCGAGGGCGGTCCCCTGGCGCAGGCGCGGGTCGTCCGACACCGGGCGCGGCAGCCCGCAGCCCAGGGCCTGCACGCCCACACCCGAGCGCGCCACCAGCAGCTCGGGGCCGTGGCGCACCAGGCCTGTCACCCGCTCTGCAAAGCCGAGGCCCGAGCAGTGGGTGGTGAGGCGGCCGTGCTCGTCCATCTGCATCAGCAGATGGCGCCGAGAGGCGGGGTTGGCGCTGGGCTGGGTCACGATGACCATCACCATCGAGCGGCCGTCCGCGGCGCGGGCGAGGGCGGCCACGCCGGTGACGTGGCGTGGCGCGCCCACGCCGAGCCGCCAGCTCGTCAGCTTGCCGTTGCAGTCGCGGGCGTACCACGCGGTATGGGTCGCGCGCTCGGCTTGCACACCGGCCAAGTGAATGCAGCCGTCTTCGCGGTCGACGTGGCCGGCGGTGGCCACCAGCCCGGGGCCGAGCTGAGCATCCCAGGGTGTGACTCGCTGGCCGTCCCAATGCCAGAGCGATGCGGTGGGTCGGTTGTCGTCGGAGGTGTCGACCGGGGTCAGCTGGAAGATGACCGACACGCCGCGTGGCGCCGCCAGCACGAGGTCGGCCGCCATCGGAACCCCCGTTGACGCAGTGATGGGGCGGCTGCTGTTGCGGCCCTTGCGTGGGTCGCGCGGGTCGACCAGCACAAGACCTCGGTCAGTGCCGGCGAGCAAACGCCCGTCGGGCAGCGCGGCGAGATCGTGCACCACGGCCGAGGGCAGGCCGCTGCCCAGGTCGAAACGGGTCGAGGCGACACCTTGCCTGAACGACTGCAGCCCGCCCCCGCGGCTGGCCACCCACAGCCGGCCGTCGACCATCGCGAGGCTGGCGCTCGCGAGCGGCACATCGAGCAGCCGACGGGCGACCGTCGGCGCGATCGGTGTGCCGGGCTCGGCGCCCGTCACGGTGGCCGACGCGACAACCCACAGCCAGGCCAGGGTGGCGCGCAGCCCACCGTGCAGGTGGCGGCGCATCAGTAGTCCGACCCCCCCGTGGTGGTGATCACGGCGTACGGCGGCGGCACGGTCCAGGTGCCTGCACCGGGGGAGGTGGAGACTCGTTCGTTGCCGTCGGCCGCGTCACGCGTGCGGGTGCGGTAGTACAGGCGCGAGTTGGCGCCGCCGGCTTGCAGCGTGGCCCACTGCGCGGCGCTCGGCGTCCAGGTGCCGTAACACTCGGGGGAGGCGGCGGTGCTGGTGTCGGTGTCGACGTTGATCCAGCCGCTGTCGACGACAGACGCCGCCGGGAACAAGGGGTCGGTCGATGCTTCGACGATGAACTTCGCATTGCAGGCGGCCGTGCCCGTCACCGGCCGTGCGCTGTTGGCATTGAAGCGGTAGCGCGGGCCCGTCCAGACCTGGAAGGTGGGCGCTCCCCCGCCCAGCTGCAGGAAGTCGGTCTCGGGGTGGGCGATGCCGTCGACCGTCAGGTCGTCGGCCAGGTTGTTGTCGTCGATGTCGATCACCGCCTCGCCCCCGTTTTCACCGGTGGGGCAGATGGCGGCGTCGGAGGTGCCGGCGTCACCGTCGATGCAGGCCGAGGGGATGGGGAACACGCCGCCCTTGGCGAAGCCCGCCAGCACCTTGTTGGTGGTGTGGTTGCCGTTGTGCGCAAACGCAGGGGGGCCGCCCGCCAGGCCCGAGGTGGCCCACTGCTCGACCATCTCGAGTTCCAGGTCGTGCAGCAGGTTGTAGATGAGCCGGTCGCCGCTGCCGGCGGCACCGAGGAAGCCGCTGTTCTTCAGCGCCCGTGTGAAGCGCACGAAGTATTGCGGGTGGCCCGAGGGGCGGCACTTGCTGCGCATGCCTTCGCGCACCTGCCACAGGATGGCCGAGCCGATCTGCATGTCGGCATAACCGCCGCTCGCGAGGTCGCGATGCTCGGGGAAGTGGTCGCCGGGGGTGGCCGGGTTGAAGGGCGCCGTCAGCTCGTGCAGGCGCGGCAGGCCGCCGTCTTCCACGTGGCCGCGGCTGCCCTGGCAGTTGTTGCTGGCGTTCACGCCACCCAGGTTCTTGGCCGTCCAGCCCGAGGTGCAGTTGGTGTTGTCGAAATGGTCGGCCCAGGCGTCGGCCAGGTCGTGCAGGCTGTTCCAGCCGAGCGGCACCGAGCAAGGCGGCACACCGCACCAGTCGGGCGGGCGCTCGTCGGTGAAGCGGGCCACCGAGTTGTGTGCGAGCTCGTGGCTCACGATGGTGCTGTCGTGCGCAAAGTTCATGTAGTTGGCGCCACCCGTGGTGCCGTCCGAGAAATTGGGGCAGGCGGCGTCAAAGTAACCCTGGCAGGCGCCGAAGTCCATGTCGGACCACGCGTTGCAGCCGGCCGTGGCCGACTCGAGGCGCGGGTTCCACGGCGCGGTGGGGAAGGGCGTGAAGATCCCGTGCGAGATGGCCTGGTTCCAGTTGAGGTGGAACAGGGCGAAGTAGTGCACCTGCTGGAATGCGTTGTTGCCGCCCACCGAGCACACGGCGTTGGCGCCGTTGTTGATGGGCGCCTGGTTGAAGTTGGCGAAGGTCGCGCTGCTGCCGCCGCTGCCGCTGGGCACCGAGACGTCGTTGGCATTGAAGCCGTCGCCCTGGAAGTCGACCCGGTTGGCCACGTCGGTGAGTTGCAGCGTGTACTGCCCCGCCGCCGCCGGGTTGACGGCGAACGAGCGTGTCTGCGTGGCACCGGTGCCCGGGTCGCGGCGCCACACGCTGCCGGCGGCCGCCACGTCTGACACCAGCGAGCGCATCTTCAGGATCTGCCCCGTCGAGGCATCCGACCACACCCGAAACGGCACGCTGCGGCCATGGCTGGTGCCTTGCAACACCATGCGCCAGGCGTAGCGCAGCGAGACGCCGCCGCTGCTGTCGTTGCCATAGGGCAGCAGCACCAGCCACGGGCCGTCGAGCACCCGCTCGCGGTCGACGCGGTCGATGCCCTTGATCTTGGCCATCGCCGCGTAGCCTCGTTCGCCCGCGCCCCGGCTGTTGTCGGGCTTGGCATTGGCGATCGAGTAGCGGTGGATCAGCGAGCCGCGCAGGCTCGTCACCGTCTGGCCTTCCCAGCGGGTGGCGAGCAGCAGCGTGTGCTCGATCGGCACGTCACCCTCGACCTGCAGGAAGGGGTAGGCGATTTCCAGGCGCTCGATGTCGGCCTTGAACTGCGCGAACGACAGCCCGCGCGCGATCTGCAGGTTTTGCTCGACGTCGGGCGTGGGCGGCTTCTTGCCAAGGAAGGCGTCGACCATGTCGAGCGTGCGCGGGCGGGTGGCTTTTTCGTTGCCCTGGTATTCGGTGGCGAGCAACTGCGCCACCCCCGCGAGCTGGGGTCGGTTTTGCCGCAGGCCGCTCTCGGGTGCCGCGCGCAGGCGCTTGGGGCCGCCTTCGAAGCGCATCGCGGCGAGCAGCGGCACGACCACCTGTTTGGCCACGTCGGCGCTCGACATGCTGCTGGCCTCCTTGGGCGGGATGCGCATGAAGAGACGGCCCATGTCGTGGCTGGGCAGCGAGGCGCGTGCGCCGTCGGGCAAGGCCTTGAGGTCGACCGTCGGCGCGCGAGCGGGCTTGATGGGCGGCGTGTCGACCGAAGGGAACACCAGCTCCGACGGGCCAGGGCCGGCCGGCCCCTGCTTGCCGGGCCCGCTGGTGCAGCCGCTGGCCACGAGCAGCGCAGTGACGACGATCGTGCGCACGGGAACCCGCCGCCTGGCGGGGGTGTTCGTTGTCTTCATGTTGGTGCTCCCCATTTGAATGTGAATGCCCACCCGGGCATCACAAACATAGGCGACCGGGGCCTGGTCACTCCCCCTGATTTCTAGGGGGCGGGGTGTTGGTTCTAGGGGTGATGCGCATCGGGTAAGGTGCGCCGATCGAAGGAGCGTGTGATGTCGTCAACCCTGTTCAAGGTCTCTTTGTGGCAACTCGCCTGGCGCCAGATGGCGCGCGACTTTCGCGCGGGCGAGCTGCGCCTGCTGGTGGTCGCGGTGACGCTCGCGGTGGCGGCACTGAGTGCGGTCGGCTTCTTTGCCGACCGACTCAACCACGGCCTCGCGCGTGACGCCCGCCAGCTGCTCGGCGGCGACGCCATCGTCGCCAGCGACCAACCGCTGCCTCCGGCCTTTGCCGACAAGGCACGTACGCTTGGGCTCAAGACGGCCCACACCGCCGCCTTCCCCAGCATGGGCCGCGCAAGCGACGACAAAGGTGGCGCCACCAAGCTGGTGGCCGTGAAGAGCGTGACCGAGGCCTACCCGCTGCGCGGCACGCTGCGCCTGGCCGACGCACCCGGTGGCGCTGGGCGTGCGGCCACACAAGGCCCCCCGCGTGGCACGGTGTGGGTCGACGCGCCGCTGCTCGACGGCCTGCAGCTCGCCATCGGCGACGAGCTGCTGCTCGGTGATGCGCGCCTGAAGATCGGCGCCATCATCCTGGTCGAGCCCGACCGGGGCGCCGGCTTCATGAGCTTTGCGCCGCGCGTGATGCTCAACCAGGCCGACCTGCCGGCCACGGGTCTGCTGCAACCTGCCAGCCGCGTGACCTACCGGCTGGCGGTGGCCGCACCGGGCAACAACGATGCACCGGTGCGCGCGTTTGTGGCCTGGGCCGATGCGCAAGTGAAGAGCCAGTCGCTGCGCGGCGTGCGGGTCGAGTCGCTGGAAAGTGGCCGCCCCGAGATGCGCCAGACGCTCGACCGCGCCGAGAAGTTTCTCAACCTGGTTGCGCTGCTCGCCGCCTTGCTGGCCGCCGTGGCCGTGGGCATTGCCGCGCGCGACTTTGCCAACCGCCACCTCGATGACTGCGCCATGTTGCGGGTGCTCGGCCAGCCACAGCGCACCATCGCGCTGCAGTACCTGATCGAATTTGCCTTCGTCGGGCTGCTGGCCAGCGCGGCGGGTGTGCTGCTGGGCTTTGCGGTGCACTACGTGTTCGTGTGGCTGCTCGCGGGGCTGGTGAACGCGGGCCTGCCGGCGGCCACCGGCTGGCCCGCCTTGTTTGGTGTCGGCGTGGGCTTCACGCTCTTGATGGGCTTTGGCTTGCCGCCGGTGCTGCAGCTGGCGCAGGTGCCGCCGCTGCGGGTGATCCGCCGCGACGTGGGGGCGCTCAAGCCGGCGTCGATCGCGGTGCTGGGTGCCGGTGCGGCGGGCTTCGTGGCCTTGCTGCTGGCGGTGTCGTCCGACCTGAAGCTGGGGCTGATCGCCGTGGGTGGTTTTGCCGCCGCGGTGGCGGTGTTTGCGGTGCTGTCGTGGCTCGCGGTGCAGGCCTTGCGCCGCGCCGTGCCCGAGACACGCGCGCCCCGCTGGCTGGTGCTGGCCACGCGCCAGATCGCGGCACGGCCGGCGTTTGCGGTGCTGCAGGTGTCGGCCCTGAGCGTGGGCTTGCTCGCGCTGTGCCTGCTGGTGCTCTTGCGCACCGACCTCATCTCCAGCTGGCGTCAGGCCACGCCGCCGGACGCGCCCAACCGCTTTGTGATCAACGTGCAGCCCGATCAGGGCGAAGCCTTCCAGGCCAGGCTGCGCGCCGCAGGCGTGGCCAAGTTCGACTGGTACCCGATGATCCGCGGGCGGCTGATCGCCATCAACGGCCAGCCGGCGTCGACCGAGGGCTTGACCGACGAGCGTGCCAAGCGCTTGCTCGACCGCGAGTTCAACCTGAGCCACAGCGCTGCGCTGCCGCAGCACAACCAGGTGACGGGTGGCAAGTGGGTCGCCGAAGAGCAGGGCGGCCTGAGCGTGGAAGAAGGCCTGGCCGAGACCTTGAACCTCAAGCTCGGAGACCAGTTGCGGTTCGATGTGGCGGGCATGGCCGCCGAGGGTCGCATCACCAGCCTGCGCAAGGTCGACTGGGGCTCGATGCGCGCCAACTTCTTCGTGATGTTTCCCACCGCCCAGATGGCCGACGTGCCGGTGACCTACATCGCGGCGTTTCGTGCGCCGACCACGGCGGGGTTCGACAACGCTTTGAGCCGCGAGTTTCCGAACATCACCAACGTGGACGTGTCGGTGTCGATCACGCAGATCCAGGCGGTGCTCGACCAGGTGGTGCGGGCGGTGGAGTTCTTGTTCATGTTCACCTTGGCCGCGGGCCTGGTGGTGTTGTTTGCCGCCGTGACGGCCACGCGCGAGGCGCGCTCGCGCGAGTTTGCGGTGATGCGGGCGCTGGGCGCCAGCGGCAAGCTGCTGGCACAGGTGCAGCGGGCCGAGTTGCTCGGTGTCGGTGCCTTGGCGGGGTTCCTGGCGTCTGTTGCGGCGGTGGTGGTGGGCTGGGCGCTGGCGAAGTTCGTGTTTCAGTTCAGCTGGAATGCGTCGCCGTGGGTGCCGCTGGTGGGGAGCGCTGCCGGCGCCGTGCTGGCCTTGGGGGCGGGGTGGTGGGGGCTGCGCGAGGTGTTGCGCCGACCGGTGGTGGAGACCCTGCGCAGCGCAGCCATGGAGTGACGCCGCTTTTCATCGCGGGCAGAGGGCATGGCAGGTCGACGGCCGGGCCGCGGCCCAGAACGAAAACGGCGACCCGCAGGCCGCCGTTCATCGAAGCGAAGAAAGCTCAGAAGCCCAGACTGGCCAACAAGTCGTCCACTTCAGTCTGATTCGTGACCACATCGGTGCGACCTTGCGGGTTGACCACCGGGCCATTCAGCGTCGCCGCGCTGTGCTCGATGACCTTCTGCGCTTCGGGCGGCGCCGCCTGAACCAGCAGCTTGACCAGGCTGTCTTCCAGGTCGGCGGCGAGCGACACGACCTTGGCCACCACCTGGCCGGTGAGGTCATGGAAGTCCTGCGCCATCATGATGTCGGTCAGGTGGCGGTCGATGCGCGCGGTGGCGTCTTCGACGTCGCTCACGAAGTTCATCACCGAGCCCGAGGCCACGGCCTTCACCGGGTCGGCCACGATGGCGGCCGCCATGCGGCGCGTCTCGGCCGCGATCGCGTTGTGTTCGGTCTTGGCCTGGTCGACCGAGTTCAGCACCTTGTTGGCTGCACTGCCCGTCTTTTCGGCGATGTAGTTCAGGCGGCTGCGTGCGTCGGGCAGGTTGTTGGCGGCGTCTTGCAGCTTGGGCATTACGCCCAGCTGGTGCAAGGTGTCGTGCAACTGGCGGGTGATGAGACCGAGCTGCTGGAACACCTCGGGCGAGGCGGCGGGCGGAGCGTGCACCGGGTTGGCCAATACGGCCATGTCGTCCATCTTCATGTGGATATCCCTCAGGCCGCAGTGGCCAGTTTTTGCATGATCTTCTGTACCTTCTCGTCCAAGGTGGCCTTGGTGAAAGGTTTGACGATGTAGCCGGCGGCGCCGTCTTGCGCGGCACGCACGATGTCTTCCTTGCGCGCTTCGGCCGTCACCATCAGCACCGGGATGTGCTTCAGGCTGGCTTCGGCCTTGATGGCGGCCAGCAGCTCGAAGCCGTTCATGTTGGGCATGTTGATGTCGCTCACCACGAAGTCGAACTTCGCGTTCTTGAGCAGGTTCAAGGCGGCCACGCCGTCTTCGGCCTCTTCGGCGTTGTTGTAGCCCAGCTCCTTCAGCAGGCCGCGCACGATGCGCCGCATGGTGGAGAAGTCGTCGACGATCAGGAATTTCATGTCAGGGTTGCTCATGGCGGCCTCGCGTGGTTCTACTGCGGCTGTTATCGGGTGTTTGGGTTGGATATTGAGGGCACAGTTGGCGTCTCGGCCAAGCTTGTCGCGCTGGCCGCCGTTTCGGCGGGTGCTGCTGCCTCGTCGGGGCTTTTCTGGAAGAAACGGTCTTCGGCGTCGCGGTTCATCACGATGATGCTGATGCGGCGGTTGCTGGGGCTGAGCGGGTTTTCGCGCTCAAAGGGCACGCTCGACGCCAGGCCCTGCACGCGCAAGATGCGATCGGCCGGCAGGCCGCCCCCGAGCAGCTCGCGGCGCGAGGCGTTGGCGCGGTCGGCCGACAGCTCCCAGTTGCCGTAGCCCAGGCCACCACGGTCGCCCGCAAAGGGCTGGGCGTCGGTGTGGCCTTCCAGCGTGAGGCGGTTGGGCACCTCCGCCAGCACGGCGCCGATCTCTTGCAGCAGCTCGCGCATGTAGGGTTTGACGATGGCGCTGCCGCTGTCGAACATCGGGCGGCTCTGCTCGTCGACGATCTGGATGCGCAGGCCGTCGGGTGTCATGTCGAGCTTGATCTGGCTCTTGATGGCGCCGAACTTGGGGCTGTTGGCCAGCACCTCTTCCATCTGCTTCTTGATCTGCTCCAGCTTGCCGGCCTCGGCCGCACGCTGCTCGGCGCGCATGGCGGCGAGGTTGATGGTGCTTTTGGTCGTGGCGATGTCGCCGCGCTTGACCTGGCCGCCGGCGCGGGTGAGGTCGGTTCCGCCGCCCTTGACCACGTGCGACGAGTCGCCCGAGCCGCTGCCGCCGCTCAGGAGCGCCACCCGAAGCGGCGCCTGGAAGTAGTCGGCAATGCCTTTCTTGTCGCCCTCGGTGGTTGAACCGAGCAGCCACATCAGCAGGAAGAACGCCATCATGGCCGTCACGAAGTCGGCATAAGCGATCTTCCAGGCGCCGCCATGCACGGCGTGGCCGCCCTTCTTGATGCGCTTGATGATGATCGGCTGGAGCTTCTTCGAATCTCCAGCCATTACACGGCCCTCCAGTCGCTACGCTCCTGCCCCCGAGGGGCGCCTCGCCGCAGGCCCGGCAAAGCCGGTTCCTGGGCGAGTTGCTCTGTCGACGCTTCGCTGCGCTCGCTATTGGATGCGTCGAAGCGCGGTTGGGCGGAGTTCACTTCTTGCCTTTCACATGCGCTTCCAATTCCGCGAAGTTGGGGCGTTCGGTCGAGTACAGGACCTTGCGGCCGAACTCGACGGCCACCTGCGGGGCGTAGCCCTGCATGCTCGCCAGCAGCGTGGTCTTGATGCACTGCAGCTCTTTGCTGCCTTCGTCGTTCTTCTGCTCCATCAGGCCCCCCAGGGGCTCGACGATGCAGTACGCCAACAAGATGCCGAGGAAGGTGCCGACCAGGGCCGAGCCGATCATGCCGCCCAGGATGGCGGGCGGCTGGCCCACCGAGCCCATGGTGTTGACCACGCCCAGCACGGCGGCCACGATGCCGAACGCCGGCAAGGCGCCAGCCAGTTTGGCAATCGCGCTCACGGGGGCATACGCCTCGTGGTGATGGGTGTCGATCTCGCTGTCCATCAGGCTTTCGATCTCATGGGCGTTCAGGTTGCCCGAGACCATCATGCGCAGGTAGTCGGTGATGAACTCGACCACGTGGTGGTCGCTGCCCACCGTGGCGTATTTCTGGAAGACGGCCGACTCGTGCGGCGCGTCGACGTCTTTTTCGATCGACATCAGGCCCTCTTTGCGGGCCTTTTGCAGCAGGTCGTAGAGCAGCGCCAGCAGCTCCATGTAGCGGGCCTTGGTGTACTTGCTGCCCTTGAGCAGCTTGGGCAGGGCCGACAGCGTGGCCTTGAGCACCTTGGGCTGGTTGGCCACCACGAAGGCGCCCATCGCGCCACCCAGAATGGCCATCATTTCAGTCGGCAACGCCTTCAGGATCACGGAGATGTTGCCCCCGTGAATGATGTAGGCCCCGAAGATGCACCCCAGGGCGACGCCGTAGCCGATGAAAACAAACATGTTGAGTGGTGTGGTTGCTTGGAGGCGCTGGATTGGCAAAGCCTGAGAGCCTCAGCCCTTTATCGGCCTCAACCCCCGCCTCTTGAGCAAGTGTGTGTGTCTGGGGGTGGAGTCGATCGCATCAACAAGGGGGGAATCACGGCACAAAAAAAAGCGGACCCTGAGGGCCCGCGATAAAGCACTTACTAGGTGCCAGGAGGAGACAGGAACAAAACTTGGGCCCCAAGGTCAGCTTGCGCTGCCCGCCCCCCGAGGGGAGCGATCGATCTTGGGGCGGCCCGGCGATCGATCTGACTCTTTATCGACCGCCGCAGCGAGAACTTGAATCAGTGCATCTGGATGCCACCCGAGGCCTTGCCCTTGCCGGCGCGCGCCGGGGGGTTGCACAGGCCGCAGATGTAGTGCTTGCTGATCTCGTGCGGGTGGCTGACGAAGTGGCCGCCGCACTTGGAGCACTTGGTCATGGTGAGCATGCCGTTGTCGACAAACTTCACCAGGCGCCAGGCGCGGGTGACGGAGAGCAGCGCTTCCAGGTTTTGCGCCTGGGTTTGCTCGAGATACAGCTGGTAGGCCTTGATGACGGTGTCGATCTCGTCCATCTCGGCGACCTTGTTCAGGTACTCGTGGATGTTCAGGAACAGCGAGGCATGGATATTGGGTTGCCAGGTCATGAACCAGTCGGTGGAGAAGGGCAGCTGGCCCTTGCTCGGCGACTTGCCCGAGACCTCTTTGTACAGACGCAGCAGGCGTTCGTAGCTCAGATCGGTTTCAGATTCCAGCACCTGCAGGCGGGCGCCCAGGTTGATCAGCGTCACGGCGCGATCGATTTGCTTGGCTTCGGTGA
Organism: Rhizobacter sp.; assembly: GCF_018780185.1. Classification (GTDB taxonomy): domain Bacteria; phylum Pseudomonadota; class Gammaproteobacteria; order Burkholderiales; family Burkholderiaceae_C; genus Rhizobacter. Next base: position 2,126 of record NZ_JADMJX010000180.1, on the reverse strand, counting down.
GGATGCTCTTGCTGCGCATGGAAATCTGCTCCTGATCTGTCTATGTATATGTGTGTGGGGCGGGTTGGGCTCAGGCGGCTTCTTGGTGGCGGCCGGCCATCAGGATCGAAGCATGCAGGCGGCTGGTCATGTCGTTCGAAGCAGCCTTGCCGTGGTTGGTCAGCAGGCCCCAGACCATGTCGTCGTCCATGCGGAAGCGGCACAGCAGGGTGTTGCTGGCGGCGATCTTCATCATTTGCGCGGGGGTCAGCAGCGTGATCATCGCGGCGCTCTCTTCGCTGATGCCCAGGCGGAACAGGGCTTGTTCGCGGTCGCTGCGGATCAGGCTCTGCGCGAGCATCAGGTAAGACAGATTGGCTTCGCGGATTTCGGTGAGGATTTGGTCGGCGTTCATGCTGCTGTTCCTAGGTTTGTTCGTCTGGGTTATCTGCTGCGTTGGCTTGTGTCTCAACGTGGAACGAATTGTGAAACCCGGAAATGGACTGAAACATCAGGCCGGTTCTGTGGCTTGAGTCCAGCTTCTTCCATGACACGTGTAAGGCAAATACCTACACGTAAGTCGGCGTAACAGACGAGCGTGACCGAACTGGCAGCCGCACGCACGGGTTTCCCCTCGATTGAGTGAGATCTCGCCTGAAGGGCCCTCCAGCCGCCTGTCGTTCCCGACTTCATGGGAATGCCCGCAGCGCTCGTTTGCCGCCTCAAGTAGTGCAGCGGGATTGCCGAAATACCTCAGCGGGCCGTCGATGCCTTGAACAACGTTGAATAAGCCCGCCTCCTCCCGCTTGACTTTTTTTCTAAAGTTCTGAATCAGGCGGTCCGATAACAAAACCAACGGGGATGAGCAATCAGAACCGGGGTCCGGAGTAAGCGACCAAGTGTTGAGCGAGAGGCACACAACCCAAGCCTCTTGTGAGATCTGAGGATGACGCACGCCGGGCGCAGCAGGCCAAGGGGTCACACCTGAGGCCAGGTCAACGCAGAAGCAAAGGCCCGAGGGTTTGAGCCTCTGCAACGGCAAATGCCGGCGCTTGCCGGAAGTCACTTCTTCAACCGTATCGGAGATATTTAAATGGCAATGACGATCAACACCAACATCTTCTCGCTGAACGCTCAGCGCAACACCTCGGCCACGCAGAACACGCTGGCCACTGCGATGCAGCGCCTGTCCTCGGGCTTGCGGGTCAACAGCGCCAAGGATGACGCAGCCGGCCTGGCCATCGCCGAGCGCATGAACGCCCAAGTGCGTGGCATGAACGTGGCCTCCCGCAACGCCAACGACGGCATCTCGCTGGCGCAGACCGCTGAAGGCGCGATCGGCAAGGTGGGCGACGCCATCCAGCGCATGCGTGAACTGGCCGTGCAATCGGCCAACGGCACCAACAACACGGCCGACCGCACCAACCTGCAGGCTGAATTTGCACAGCTCAACGCTGAAGTTGCACGGGTCGTGAGCGGCGCCACGTTCAACGGCACCGCGTTGCTCGACGGGACGACGGCATCGTTCGCCTTCCAGGTGGGCGCCGGCACGGCCGCAACCGACACGATCACCGTGACATCGGTCGATCTGAGCGGCACGGTCACCGCCGTCGGCGCGTTGGACATTTCCGGCGCCGACGCCACTGGCGCCACGGCAGCCATCACCGCGATCGACACGGCCATCACCGCGATCACCACCGGCCGCGCCACGATGGGTGCTGTGCAGAACCGCTTCGACTCGGTGATCAGCAACCTGGCCACCTCGGCCGAGAACCTCTCTGCCGCCCGTGGCCGCATCATGGACGCTGACTTCGCATCGGAAACGATGAACCTGTCGCGCGCCCAGATCCTGCAACAAGCTGGCACCGCGATGATCTCGCAAGCCAACCAGCTGCCGCAGCAAGTGCTGTCGCTGCTGCGCTGATCTGGAAGGTGGGTTGGGGGCGCTGTTACCGCGCTCCTGGCCTGGTCTTTTGGGGAACGCCCTGGTCCACCGTTGGTGGGGCAGGGCGTTGTGCTTTTTGGATTCGTCATTCCCGCGGAGGCGGGAGTCCAGGACCGTGCCGCTGTCGCGTTGGGATTTCTACCTGACTTGTTCGTCGGCGCCGGGTGTTCGGCCCGGCGGCCGACCTCCTTTCTTGTATCGA
>NZ_JADMJX010000014.1:19320-25009 GCF_018780185.1 Rhizobacter sp. | reverse complement strand
CGACCGCGCGGTACAGCTCGGCCGTGCCCATGCGGATGCCGTGGCGGTTGATGGTCGCGTCGCTGCGGCCATAGATGATGGAGCCGCCGTTGGGTGTGATGCGCAGCCAGTCGCCGTGGCGCCAGATGCCGGGGTACATGTCGAAGTAGCTGTCGTGGTAACGCTGATTACCGGGGTCGTTCCAGAAGTAGAGCGGCATCGACGGCATCGGCTTCACGCAGACCAGCTCGCCCACCTCGTCGACCAGCGGCTGGCCTTGTTCGTTCCAGGCCTCGACCGCTGCGCCGAGACAGCGGCATTGCATCTCGCCTTCGACCACCGGCAGCGTGGGCAGGCCGGCGATGAAGGCGCCGGCGAAATCGGTGCCGCCTGAGAGCGAGGTGAGCCAGATGTTGTGGCCGTCGACCTGCGGCATGCGCTCGTAGACCCAGCGGTAGCAGTCGCTCGCCAACGGCGACCCGGTGGAGCCCAGGCCGCGCAGGCGCGACAGGTCGGCCCCTTGCGTCGGGTGCACGTCGGCCTTGAGGCAGCTGGCGTAGAAGGCGGCCCCTGCGCCGAAGAAGGTGACCTTGGCCTCAGCGGCAAAGCGCCACAGCGTGTTCCAGTCGGGGCCGCCGAGCGCGGCACTCTTGCCGCCGGGGTTGCCGTCGTAGATGCAGATGGTGGTGCCGAAGAGCAGGCCATTGACCTGCGCGTTCCACATGATCCAGCCGGTGGCGCTGTACCAGTGGTAACGGTCGCCGGTCTCCACCGTGGGGCCGAGGTTGTTGTGGATGCGGCCCATCTTCAGCGCTTCGAGCACCACGCCGCCGTGGCCGTGCACGATCGGCTTGGGCAGGCCGGTGGTGCCGCTCGAATAGACAACCCAGAGCGGGTGGTCGAAGGGCACCCACGTCGGCTCGAAGGCCACGTCGTCGGCCGTCAGCGCCACGAAGTCGTGCGCGGTGCGTTGCGCGCCGGCCAGCGCGTTTGGATCGGCCGCCTCGTTGAGGTAGCGCCACAGCACCACATCGCGCACGCTGGGCAGCTCGGCCAGCAGGCCTTGCAACACCGGCAGGCGGTCGTGCGCGCTGCCACCGTAGACATAACCGTCGCAGGCGATCAGCACTTTCGGTTCGATCTGGCGAAAGCGGTCGAGCACCGCCACCGGACCCATGTCGGGCGAGCACACCGACCACACCGCGCCGATGCTCGCCACCGCAAGAAACGCAACCGCCGTCTGCGGCGTGTTGGGCAAGAAGGCGCAGACGCGGTCACCCGGTTGCACGCCAAGGCGCTTGAGCTGCGCCGCGAGCGAGGCCACCTGGCGGCGCAGCTCGGGCCAGCTCACTTCGCTCAACTCGCCGTGCTCGCTCAAACGTTCGTTCTGGAACACGATGGCCGGGTGGCCCGCCGCGTGCGCCGCGTCGGCATGGCGGAACACCTGCTGCGCGTAGTTGAGTTGCGCACCCGGGAACCACTGCGCGCCGGGCATCTTGTCTTCGACCAGCACGGCCGTGTGCGGCGTGGGCGACTGCAGCTCGAAGTAGTCCCACATCGAGCCCCAGAAGGCATCGAGATCGCTCACCGACCAGCGCCACATGGCGTCGTAGCCGGCGGTCGTGGTGGCGTCGAATTTCAAGCCGCGCTCGCGTTCGAGCCAGCGGGTGTAACGCAGGATTTGTGGTTCGGGGAGCATGGTCATCAGGGCGTGGGGCGCTTCGTCTCGTCGATGTCAATGTAGTGCCAGAAGCGGTTGCCGAACACCGGGCGGCGGTAGCCCACGACCCAGGGGTAGGCGAGATCGGTGATGACACGGTGCACCGTGATCTTCTGCGGCATGTAGGCGATGAGCAGCTTGTTGGCCTCGGCGATGGCGGCCAGGCGCTCGGGGCCGTCGGGCAGGCTCAGCACACGCTCGTAGAGCGCGTCGAAGGCCGGCAGCTTGAAGCGTGACAGGTTCTGCCCGCCCGAGGCCGGGCCGTAGACCATCTCGAAGCCCTCTTGCACGTCGGGCACCTCGGCCGACTGCGACAGGTACCACACCATCAACTGCCCGGCACGCGAGCGCTTGAGCTGCTCGGGCCATTGCGCGGTCTTGAACGCCACCTTGACCTGGATCGCGTCGAGGTTCTTCTTCCACATGGTGTCGAACTGGCGGAACAGGCTGTCGGGCGAGCTGGCGAGCTCGATCACCAGCTCGCGGCCGTCGGGCAGGTCACGCCAGCCGTCACCGTCTTGGTCGACGTAGCCGTAAAGATCGAGCAGGGCCTTCGCGCGGGCGATGTCGTGGTCGCTGTTCTCGCTCTTGAGCCGCTCGTCGTAGCCGAAGGTGTGCGGTGCCACCACCGCCTGCGCCGGAATCGCCTGGCCACGGCGGATGCGCGTGATGTCGTGCTGCACGTCGTAGGCCAGGCCGATGGCGCGGCGCAGCGCCACCTTGTCGGGGCTGTAGCCTCCGACCACCGGGTCTTCCATGTTGAAGTAGAAGAACGACCGGTCGGGTGCCAGCCTGGCGTAACGCTGCACACCGCGGCGCGCGAGGTTGGGCGCGAGGCGGCCTTGCGGCGCCACCAGGTGGGCGTATTCGAGTGGCGAAGAAAACAGCAGGTCGGCCTCGGAGTTCAAGAAGCTGAGCCAGCGCGGCTGGCTCTCTTCGATGACGTTGATCTCGACGCGGTCGATCATCGGCAGGCGCCGGCCCCTGAAGCGCTGCAACAAAGCCTGGCCTTCGGCGTCGTCGGCGTTGGGCTCGGCGTCGTAGACGTGCTCGCGGTAGCCGGGGTTGCGCTCCAGCACCATTCGCGAGCTGCGCCGCCAGCTGGAAAGTCGAAATGGCCCGGTGCCCACCGGGTGCTCCATCGCCTGCCCCGGGTAGGCCGCGATCACCTCGCGCGCCACCGCGCCGACGATGCTGTTCTGCGCCAGGCGGTAGAGAAAGCGCGGGCGGCCTTGCTTGAGCTTGAACTGCAGGGTGTAGCGGTCGAGCGCTCGCAGGCCCTCGACCTCGCGGTCGTAGTCAAAGGGCTGGCCCTTCAGCGCCGCGGCGCGCAGCGCCTCGATGCCGAGCATGCCTTCTTCACTGAAGCCCGAGTAGCGCGGGCTCTTGGTGGCGGGGTCGAAGATGCGCTTGATCGAATACACATAGTCTTGCGCCACCAGCTCGCGCCGCTTGCCCTTGAAGGCCGGGTCGTCGGCAAAGTAGATGCCAGGCTTGATGCGCACCGTCCAGGTGGTGAAGTCGGCCGACACCTCGGGCATGGCCAATGCCGTGTTGGGGCGGATCTTGAACGGCCGCGCCAGGTGGTCGTAGGTGTAGGGGGCGTCGAAGATGTGGGTGGTGACGATGGCCGAGTACAGGTCGCTGATCTGCGCCGGGTCGAAGCCTGTTTCGGCGATCAGGAAGGCGTAGCGCAAGACCTTGGGCGGATCGGCGGCCACCGCAGCCACCTGCATCGCTGCGGCAATCGCCACGCCCGCGAGCCAGCGCCAGGCACAGGCCGTCATGGTGGCGTTGCGATGTCCACGTACTGCCACCAGTCCTGCCAGAAAGGCGGCCGACGAAAGCCGACGACCTGCGGGTAGGTCATGTCGGTGACGATGCGGTGCACGTGGATGCGGTAGGGCACGTAGGCGACGACGATCTTGGTGGCCTCGTCGAACAGCGCCTGCCGCTCGGGGCCGTTGGGCAGCATCTTCATCTTCTCGTACAGCCGGTCGAAGGGCTTGTGCTGGAAGCGGGCGTAGTTGCTCTTGCCGGTCGACGGGCCATAGTCGCGCTCCAGCGCGCCTTGCCCGTCGGGCGACCCGGCCAGCGAGCCCACTCGCCACAGCATGAAGTTGCCGGTGCGTGCGGACTTGAGGTTCTCGGGCCACTGAGCCACCTTGAGCGTGCCGCGCAGGCCGAGGGCGTCCATGTCTTTCTTCCACAGCTCGTCGCGTTGGCGGCTGCTGCCGTCGGACTGGGTGGACATCTCCAGCACCAGCGGGCTGCCGTCGGGTTGCTCGCGCCAGCCGTCGCCGTCTTTGTCGACATAGCCGTACATGTCGAGCAGGGCCTTGGCGCGCGCGGGGCTGTACTCGCTCATCTCGGTGCGCAGGTCGGCGCGGTAGCCCTCGGTCAGCGGCGGCATCATCGACTGCGCGGGAATCGCCTGGCCTCGCCACACGGTGCGGATCTCGCGGTCGAGGTCGGTGCCCAGTGCCATGGCGCGGCGCAGCGCCACCTTCTCGGGGGTGTAGCCACCGATGACCGGGCTTTCCATGTTGTAGATGGTCAACATCACGTCGGCGGCGGGCACACGGTAGGGCTGGATGCCGCGTTTGGCCAGGTGCGGCGCGAGCTTGTTGCTCGGCATGGCCTGGTCGACAAACTCGTTGGGCAGGCGCTCCAGCACGTTCTGCTCGCCATTGAGGAACGACAACCAGCGCGGCTGCGCCTGCTCGATGATCGACACCTCGACCCGGTCGACCATGGGCAGGCGTTTGCCCTTGAAGCGCTTGACCCAGGCCTGGCCTTCGGCGTCGTCGGCGTTGGGCTCGGCGTCGTAGAAGTCGTCGCGGTAGTTGGGGTTGCGCTCGAACACCATGCGCGAGCTGCGCCGCCAGTCGACCAGCCGGTACGGCCCGGTGCCCACCGGGTGCTCCATGATCTTGTCGCCGTAGTGCTCGACCACCTCGCGCGCCACCGCACCTGCGTAGATGTCACGCCCGCACCAGATGGCAAACAGGTGGCGCGGGCGCGACTCGCGCAGCTTCACGCGGAAGGTGTAGCGGTCGAGCGCCTTGAGCCCCTCGACCTCGCGGTCGTAGTCGAAGGGCTTGCCGGTTTTCATGGCCTCTTCGCGCAAGGCCTGCAGGCCGATGATGCCTTCGTCTTCCACATACGAGTGGGCAGGCGCTTTCAGCTTGGGGTCGTAGACGCGCTTGACCGAGTACACATAGTCTTGCGCCACCAGCTCGCGCTTCTTGCCTTTGAAGACCGGGTCGTCGGCAAAGTAGATGCCGGGCTTGATGCGAAAGACGAAGGTGGTGAAGTTGTCGCTGATCTCGGGCATGGCCACCGCCGTCGAGGGCTTGAGCTTGAACGGCCGGGCGAGGTGGTCGTAGGTCAGCGGCGCGTCGAAGAGGTGCGAGGTGATGACGCGTGAGTAGTAGTCGCTGACCTGCCCGGGGTCGAAGCCGGTTTCGGCGATCGGAAAGGCATAGCGCAGCACCTTGGGCGGCTCGGCCGCTTGCACACCGGCGGCCCACAGCGCGGCGCACGCCAGCAATCGGCACAGAGCGCGCATCACGACTTGGTTTCCTTGCGCTGGCGCTCGACGTCGATGTCGATCCACTTCCAGAACTCACGCACGAAGTTGTTGCGGTGGTAGCCGATCACCCAAGGGTGAGCGAAGTCGGTGTAGATGCGGTGCACGTGCAGCTTGTAGGGCGCATAGGCCACCAGCAGCAGCTGAGCCTCGTCCATCACGGCCTGGCGTTCTGGGCCGTTGGGCAGGCGTTTCTGCCGTTCGTAGAGCGCGTTGTACGCCGGCAGGTCGAAGCGCGGTTTGTTGGCCTGGCCCTTGTTGCCGCCATAGCCCAGCGCCAGGAAGGTATCGCCGTCGGGCACGCCGGCACTCCAGCCCACGCCCCACATCATCAGCTTGCCGGCTGTGGAGGCCTTCAGGTTGTCGGGCCAGTTGGCGGTCTTGAACACGATGCGCAC
>NZ_JADMJX010000014.1:0-19220 GCF_018780185.1 Rhizobacter sp. | reverse complement strand
AACGACACGTCGGCGCGTGGGTAGCGCACCATCGTGATGTCGCGCTTCTTCAGGTTGGGTGCCAGCTGGTTGTTGGGCATCGCGACGTTGGTGAAGTCGTTGGGCACTTCCCACAGGATGTCGTGCTCGCCGTTCAAGAACGCGAGCCAGCGCGGTTGGTCCTCGGCCACGATGGCGATCTCGATGCGGTCGATCATCGGCAGCTTGCGGCCCTTCAGCTTGGCCACCGCCGCTTGGGCGATCGGGTCGCCGGCGGGGGCTTCCTCGTTGTAGAACTCGTCGCGATAGCCAGGGTTCTTCTCCAGCACGATCTTCGAGGCACGCCGCCACTGGGTGAGCCGGTAAGGCCCGGTGCCCACCGGGTGCTCCATGATCTTGTCGCCGTAAGCCTCGACCACCTCGCGTGCCATCGCGCCCCAGGTCGAACCGTCGGTGAACTGCGCCAGCAGGCGCGGGTTGGGCTCGCCGGTCTTGAGCTGGAAGGTGTACTTGTCCAGCACCCGCAGGCCAGGAACCTCGCGCTCGTAGTCGAAAGGCTTCTTGGCCGCCAGCGCTTCGTCACGCAGCTCCGACAGGCCGAGGATCTTGAAGTTGGCCAGGATGTAGAGGTTGGGGCTCTTCCAGCGCGGGTCGTAGTGGCGCTTCCAGGAGTACACATAGTCGGCCGCCACCAGCTCGCGCTTCTTGCCCTTGAAGGCCGGGTCATCGGCGAAATAGATGCCGGGCTTGACACGGAAGGTGAAGGTCTTGAAGTCATCGCTGACCGTGGGCAATTCGGCGAGCGTGTTGGCGCGGTAGCGATAGGGGCGCGCCAGGAATTCGTACTGCAGCGGCGCATCGAAGATGTTGGCCGCGATGGTGCGCGAGTACAGGTCGGAAATCTGCGCCGGGTCGAAGCCGGTCTCGGCAATGCGGAACGAGTAGTGCAGCACCTTGGGGGCTGCAACCTCTTGTGGTTGCGCCAGGCTGGCGGGTGCTGCCAACGCCAGCATCGTCATCAGGGCCGCGATCAGGCCACTCCGTTTGATCAATTACTGCTCCTTGTGGGATGTCGGCAAAGTTTAGAGGGCTTCGGCATGCAAGTTGCGTGCGCCGCCCCCGGGCAAACGCGGGGCGAGGGGCATTTGGGTGCCGCTTAGACTCGCGCCTGCCGCGAAACCCCGCGGCGCCCGGCACCCCGCCCCACCCGGGCGGACACCACCCTTGTTCAACGCTCCACCCGAGATGCAAAACCCATGGCTGCCTATGTGATCCGGCGCCTGCTGCAAATGATCCCGACACTGCTCGGGGTCTTGCTGCTGGTGTTCCTCTTGTTCAAATGGGTCGGCGGCGACCCGGCCGAGATCCTCGGTGGCCTCAACGCCAGCGCGGCGCAGATCGACGCCATCCGCGAGCAGCTGGGGCTCAACAAACCCTGGTACGTGCAACTGTGGATCTACCTCAAGAGCGTGGTCAGCTTCGACTGGGGGCGCAGCTGGGCCACCAATGAAGCGGTGAGCAACATCTTCGCGACCCGCCTGCCTGCCACGCTGACGGTGATGCTGCCGATCCTGATCCTCGACACCTTGATCGCGCTGCCGATCGCGATGTGGGTGGCCTACCGCCGCGGCTCGGTGGCCGACCGCTCGCTGATGGTGATCACCACCGTCGCGCTGTCGATCTCGTTCCTGGTCTACATCATCATTGGCCAGTACGTGTTCGGGTTCCAGCTTGGCTGGTTCCCGGTGCAGGGTTGGAGCGACAGCCTGCTGACCAACCTCTTTGTCTACGTGCCGCTGCCGCTGTTCCTCGCGCTGGCGGTCGGTGTGGCGCCGCAGACGCGGCTGTACCGCACCTTCTTCCTCGATGAACTCGGCCAAGATTACGTGCGCACCGCGCGCGCCAAAGGCATGACCGAAAAGACGGTGCTGTTTCGCCACGTGCTGCGCAACGCGATGATCCCCATCCTGACCAACATCGCCCTGCTGCTGCCGGGTGTGTTTGTCGGCTCCTTCCTGATCGAGGTGTTCTTCTCCATCCCCGGCCTCGGGCGCGAGATCATCCTGGCGGTGAACCGCAGCGACTACCCGGTGATCCAGGCGGTGGCGATCTACCTCGCGATGCTGACCATGCTGATCAACCTGGCGGCCGACATCCTCTACAAGCTGACCGACCCACGGGTGGTTCTCAAATGAGCGCGGTGATGGAACGACCGGAAGGGGTTTGGTTTGCCGCGTGGAAGCGGCTGCGTGCGGACCGTGTGGGCATGGTGTCGCTGGCGGTGGTGCTGTTTTTCATCGTGCTGATCGTGCTGGCCGCCACCGGCCTCGTGGCCAAGGGCTGGCAGAACGAAGTGGGTGTGCCCAGCGCGCCGCCGACCTTCATGGGCCCGGCGGCCAAGACCGAGGCGAGCGTGATCGAGTCGCCCAAGGGGCCGAACGTCGACATCTCGGCCGTCGACCCGCTCGCGCCGCGCTACAAGGAATGGGACGAGCGCGCCGCCAAGTTCAAGTCGGTCGAGGTGGTGAAGGCCGAGACGCTGCCCTTTGGCGCCGATCGTCTGGGCCGCGACGTGCTCGCCAAGGCGGCCAAGGGCACGCAGACCTCGGTGTTCGTGGGCCTGCTCGGTGCCCTGATCGCCGCATTGATCGGCACCGTGCTCGGGGCCCTGGCCGGCTTCTTCGGGCGCTACGTCGGCGACTTTCTGGAGTGGCTGTACAGCGTGTTCACCGCCATCCCCGACATCTTGCTGCTGCTGGTGTTTGCGGTGATCTTCGGGCGCGGCATCGGCAGCGTGGCGATCATCCTGGCGCTGGTCGGCTGGACGAGTGTGTACCGCCAGGTGCGTGCCGAGTTCCTGAAACACTCGGTGCGCGACTACGTGCGCTCGGCCGAGGCCATCGGTGCCTCGACCACGTCGCGCATGTTCCGCCACATCCTGCCCAACGTGAGCCACGTGATCCTGGTGCGCATGTCGCTGCTGGTGGTGGCCTTCATCAAGTTCGAGGTGATCCTGTCGTACCTGGGGCTGGGTGTCGGTGTCGACGATGTCTCGTGGGGCACGATGCTGCAGGAGGCACAGAACGAGCTGATCCTCGGCCAGTGGTGGCAGCTGGTGGCAGCCACGGGTTTCATGGCGGTGTTCGTCACTGCGTTTTCGCTGTTCACCGATGCGCTGCGTGATGCGCTCGACCCGAAGTTGAGGGGCTTGGAATGAGCACGTTGCTGAGCATCAAGGACCTGCGGGTCGCGTTTCGCATCGGCAAACACGACGGTGTCGTGCAGCGGGTGCAGGCCGTCGGCCGCGTGGTCGACGGAAGAGAGCAGGGCGTGAGCTTCGATGTGCCCGAGAACACCACCGTCGCGCTGGTCGGCGAGTCGGGTTCAGGCAAGAGCGTCACCGCGATGTCGATCCTGAACCTGCTGCCCGACAACGCCGAGCGCCAGGGGGCCATCAGCTTCCAGGGCCGCGACATGCTCGCGGCCACGCTGCCGCAGCTGCAGGCCTTGCGCGGGCGCGAGATCGCCTGTGTGTTCCAGGACCCGATGAGCTCGCTCAACCCAGTCTTCAACATCGGCCAGCAGATCTGCGAGCCGCTGATCAAGCACCTCGGCCTGACGCCGAAGCAGGCACTGCAGCGCGCCGAAGAGCTGCTGGTCGAGGTGGGCCTGCCCGAGCCGAAGCGACGCCTGAAGGCCTACCCGCACGAGTTGTCGGGTGGTCAGCAGCAGCGCGTGATGATCGCGATGGCGCTCGCCTGCGAGCCCAAGCTCTTGATCGCCGACGAGCCGACCACCGCGCTCGACGTGACCATCCAGCGGCAGATCCTGGACGTGCTCACCAAGCTGAAGGAAAAGCACCGCATGAGCATGCTCTTCATCAGCCACGACCTCGGCGTGGTGGGTGAGATCGCCGACCACGTGGTGGTGATGCGCGAGGGCACGGTGCGCGAGCAGGGTCCGGTGGCGGGCATCTTTGCGAACCCGCAAGACGCCTACACGCGTGCTCTGCTGGCGTGCCGGCCGACGCTTGCGCAGCGCAGCGCGCGGTTGATGGTGATCGACGACCACATTGCGGGCACGGCCAACGCGGCGCTCGGCAAACCGAAAGACCCGAACGCGCCGGTGATCATCGAAGCCACCGCGCTGACCAAGAGCTTCTGGTTGCGCAGCGGTGTCTTCGGGCGGCGCGAGTTCAAGGCCGTCAAGGGCGCGAGCTTCCAGCTCAGGCGTGGCCACACACTCGGCGTGGTGGGCGAGTCGGGCTCGGGCAAGACGACCATGGGCCTCACCCTGCTGCGCCTGCACGAGCCGAGTGGCGGCCCGGTGAGCGGGCAGGTGCGCTTCGACGGCCGCGACCTGCTGAGCTTGAGCAAGGCCGAGATGCTGCCGATGCGCCAGCGCATCCAGGTGGTGTTCCAGAACCCGTACGCATCCCTCAACCCACGCTTCACCATCGGCCAGACGCTGGTCGAGCCGATGACCATCCACGGCATCGGCGCCGACGCCGCGGAGCGCGAGGCCCGCGCGCGTGCGCTGCTCGCCAAGGTGGGCCTGGACGAGAGCGCAATGCACAAGTACCCGCACGAGTTCTCCGGCGGCCAGCGCCAGCGGGTGGCGATCGCCCGCTGCCTCACGCTCAACCCCGAGGTGCTGGTGCTCGACGAGGCGGTCAGCGCGCTCGACGTCTCGGTGCAGGCCCAGGTGCTCAACCTCCTGAAGGACCTGCAGGACGAGTTGGGTCTGGCCTACATCTTCATCAGCCACGACCTGGCGGTGGTGCGCTTCATGGCCGATGAGGTGCTGGTGATGAAAGACGGCGAGGTGGTCGAGCAGGCCAGCGTGGCGCAGATCCTGGATGCGCCGCAGCAGGAGTACACGCGGCGGTTGATGGGGGCCATTCCGCGGGGCTACGTCCCCGCGGCCGCCTGAGTCTCGCGGGGCTACGTCCCCGCGGCCGCCTGAGTCTCGCGAGGCTATGTCCCCGCGGCCGCCACGACCTGATCCAGCTGCGGCGCGGCCCGCAGCACCACCACCATGCGGGTGCCCACGCCTTCGGCGCTGTGCACCTGCAGGCTGCCGCCCATGCGCTTGACGAGCTGCTGCGTGATCACAAGGCCGAGGCCGCTGCCCTGCACCTTGGAGAACTCGGCCCCGAGGCGGTTGAAGGGCTGGAACAGGCGCTCGACCTGATCGGGGCGCAGGCCGGGGCCGGTGTCGCGCACCGTCACCCGCACTTCGTCGTCGACACACTCGCACGTCACACCCACCTCGCCGCCGACGCGGTTGTACTTGATGGCGTTCGACAGCAGGTTGGTGAACACCTGTTCCAGCCGCCGCGCATCGGCCAGCACGCACACCGCCTGGGCCGGCAACACCACCTCCAGCGCCACCTGCTGCGCCCGCGCCAGGGCCTCGAGGTGTTGAAGACTGTTTTGCAGCGCAGGCGCCAGCGCCACCGGGCCCACCGTCAGCGGCGCGCCACCTTCGTCGAGGCTGCTGAGGTCGAGGATGTCGTTGATCAACGCCAGCAGGTGGCGCCCGGCGTCGAGCACGCGCTGGATGCGCTGCTTCTGCGCCGGGGTGGGCGCATCGACCGGGTCGCTCTGCAGCAGCTCGGCAAAACCCAGCACGGCGTTGAGCGGCGTGCGCAGCTCATGGCTCACCCGCGACAGGAACTCGCCCTTGGCGCGGTTAGCGCGTTCGGCGGCCTCTTTCTCGAGCTGCAGTTCGGCTGCGCGCATCTGGTCGCTCACGTCGCGCAGGATGCCCACCATGCGCACGCCCACGCCGTCGCTGTTGCGGCTCACGCTGGCAATGGCCTCGATGTGGCGCACCACACCCCCGGGCAGCAGCAGGCGGTAGCGCAGCGTGGCCGGCGCGGGGTGGGCAATGGTCTGGGCCATCGCAGCACGAAAGCGCGCCGCGTCTTCAGGGTGCACCACATCGCGCGTCAAGGCCCCGGCGTCGGCGCCGGAGATCGGGCCGGGCAGGCCGTACAAGGCCGCGGCGCGCGCATCGACCGAGGTGCGGCCGCTGTGCAAGTCCCACTCGAACAAGCCCATGGCGGCCGCGTCGGCGGCGAGGCCCCAGCGCTCGTTGCTCTCGCGCAGCGCGTTTTCGACATGCGCTTGCTGGCGCAACACGTAGGCGGTGAGAACGAGGCCACCGGCCGTGAGCCCGGCGGCCAGCACCAGCGTGACCACCAGCACCAGCTGGCGCGCCGTGCGCGAGGCTTGGCCGAGGGTGGCTGAAAAGCGCTCCTCCAGCTCGGTCAGCCTTTCGTTGAGTGCGGGCAGCTGCGCCACCAGGGCCTGCAGCTCGGGGGAGCGGGTGTCGCCAGCCGCAATGCGCTCGTGCATCTTGCCCGCCAGCACGCCCAGCTCGGCCAGCTCGCCATCGGCCGCGGTCCAGATGGCGATGGCATCGGCCATGAAGCTGACGCGCCGAAAGCGCAAGAAGAGCTGGATCATGCCGTCGACGTCATCGGGGTGGTTGCCCCCGGCGAGGAATCCCAGGCGCGCGGCGTCGAGATCGGGCGGGTCTTGCGCCAGCGCCATGCGGGCGCGCCTGTCACCCAGCGGCACCGACAGCGCATTCTGGAACCGCAGGTAGTCGAGCGGGTCGCGTGTGCCGAGGTAGCGGTCGAGGTGGTAGACCGCGTCTTTCTGACCCTTGGACCACAGGCTCTCGCCGCCCACGTAGGCCCGCACCGCCGACAGGATGTCGACGCTGGCCACCGCCATGCCGGCGAGCAAGGCCACGACCACCAGAAACGGGCCGACCATCAACCAGCGCATGCGCCCTCGCGCCAGAGCTCTACGTAGCAAGATCCTGCCTCCCCCCGCACACCGAGTCTGGGTGGGTGTACCACGGCGGCCGCGCGGCTGTCGATGTGGAACCTGGGGGTTGCGGTGCCGCCGTGCCCGCCAGGCGATACCCATGATGGTGACATTGGCTTGACACTTCGCACGATCGTGCGACACTGTGCGCCATGGAAACCAAGACCGAACGCAGCGAGCTCACGCTGGCCGCGATCCTCGACACCTCGCTGGCCATGGCCGCCACCGACGGGCTCGACAGCCTGACCATCGGCGAGGTGGCCAAACGCCTGGGCCTCTCGAAGAGCGGCGTGTTTTCGCGCATCGGCTCGCGCGAGGCGCTGCAAGCCGCGGTGCTCGACGAGTACGCGCGGCGTTTTCTGCAAGACGTGTTCACCCCGGCCATGCGCGAGCCGCGTGGCCTGCCGCGCCTGAACGCCATCATGCGGCTGTGGATGCAGCGCGCCCGCGATGTCGAAACCCGCAGCGGCTGCCTCTACTGCGCCGGCGCCTTCGAATACGACGACCGCGAAGGCCCGTTGCGCGACCTGCTGCTGAGCCACGTGCAACGCTGGCGCGGCGCGCTCAGGCGCACCGCCATCCAGGCCATCGAAGCCGGCCACCTGCGACCCGACACCGATGTCGACCAGCTGGTGTTCGAGCTCGACGGCCTGTTCATCGCGCTGATGCGCGAAGCGCGCTTCATGCGCGACCCGCGCGCCGCCGACCGCAGCTGGGCCGCCTACGAGCGCCTGATCGCCTCGCTGCAGAGTCCCCCCCCGCGTTGAACGCCGCCACAAGCCCCGGTCGACGCATTTCCTGGCCTCACTTCGCACGATCGTGCGACACAAGGAGTTTCACCATGCTGATCGTTCTTCTTCTCGCCCTGGGTGCCGCCGCGGTGCTGGCGCCGCTGGGCTTGTCGCTGCACACGCTGTGGTCGGCGGTGCCGAGCAGCAACGCCGACTTCGAATGGCTGGACCTGTGATGAGCAGCCCCGCCACCACCACCCACGCCGCCAACCCGGCGAGCGGCTTCTACGCCGGCCTCATCGCCCGCAGCCTGGGCCTGACCTTGCGGCTGTCGCAGTCGGTGGCGCCAGCCGCGGCCACCCGGCTCGCACTGCGCCTGTTTTTCACGCCGCTGCCACTCAAGCTCGCGGCACGGCGGCAAACCCTGCCGGCGCCCTGGCGCTTCGAACACTGGTCGTTCGAGCAAGGCGCGGTGGCGATGTACCGGCGCAGCGACCCTGCCACCGGCGACGCGCCACCCCGCCCGACGGTGCTGCTGGTGCACGGTTGGGCGGGCGACGCGCAGCAGATGCTGGCCCTGGGGGATGCGCTGGCGGCCGCCGGGTTCGACCCGGTGCTGCTCGACTTCCCCGCCCACGGCCGCAGCGGCGGCTGGCGCGCCACCCTGCCGCAGTTCGTGCGCGCGCTGTGGGCCGCCTCGGCGCGGCTCGGGCCGCTGCACGGCGTGGTCGGCCACTCGCTGGGCGCGCTGGCCGCTGCCCATGCTGCGGCCAACGGGCTGCCGGTGGGTCGGCTGGCGCTGATCGCGCCGTCACCCCCGCCGGCGCTGTTTTTGCAGTGGTTCGCCCGCAGCCTGCGCCTGGGCGAGGGCATCTCGCAGCGCATGGGCTCGACCATCGAGCGTGTCGAGGGCGTGCCGCTGGTGCGCTTCGAGCCCGGCTGGCTCGGGCCGCGGCTGGCCCAGCCGACGCTGGTGGTGCACGACGAGGGCGACCGTGTGTCGCCGCTGGCGGTGGGTCAGCGCCTGAGCCAGGCGGTGGTCGGCGCGCGATTGCTGGTCACGCGCAGCCTCGGGCACCGCCGGGTGCTGGCTGACGCGGCCGTGGCGCAAGCCGTGGTGGCCCACCTGCGACCAAACGGGTCAGAGATGTAACGCCCGCCTTACGCTCTGGCCACAAATCGGCCGCCAGGCCGCCAAAAGACGGCGTTTTTTGTCTTCAGGCGGCCCCGGACGACCGCGCGGACACTGGCATGGAAGCTGCGCTTAGGCTGGCACACCCCCCGCCGCTCCGGGCTTCATCCGCCCCGCGGGGAGACACCACAAAAGGGCAAGCCGCCATGTCGTTGTTTCACCGCTCTGCACCGTCTTCCGTGTCTTCTGGCTCACGCCGCGCCCGACGCGCGGCGCCGAGCTGCCGTGGTGGGGCATCGTCGATGCTGCGCCTGGCGCAGCCGGCCGCACCCAGCCAAGGCAACCTCGCCAGCTGGCTGAGCCGCGCCGCCAGCGTGCTGGCCCCGCGCGCCGAACAGGCCCTGGCCGTTCGCCCCTCCGAATTTGCCCCCAGCCGCTGGCTGGTCGGCCACTGAGCGCGCGGCCATGAACGCACGCTCCGTCGTCAAACCCACGACGATCCCCCGCATCGAACGGCTCACCCAGAGACAGCCGGCGCAAGACTCCGGCTGGGCCACGCTGCCCGGTGACCGCACGTTCAAGGTCTTGCAGCCCAGCCGCACGCCGGCGCAGCTGTCGTTGTTCCCGCCGCCAGGCCAGGTGTCGCACCCTGTGCGCAACGGCCGCTGAGTTGACAAAGGTTTCTCGACGCATGTGACGTCCAAAGGGAAGCGGGCAAACCGGGGTGGATGAGAGCGAGCTCCCGGCCAATGTCCCGCTTCCCTCCTTTTTTCACTGCCTTCGAGAAGCCTTGGCGTCACCCCGCATGACGCCGTAGCCATCGGCTCCTACACTGCCCGCCCAACGGCAGGAGGAGCCCCCCATGAGCTATTTCCCCACATGGCGCGTCAAGCGCCCCGTCCCCGGCGTGGTGGTCGCGCCCGATGAGCGTCTGCCCTGGCCGCAGACCTTCGCGATGGGCGTGCAGCACGTGATCGCGATGTTTGGCGCCACGGTGCTCGCGCCGCTGCTGATGGGCTTCGACCCCAATGTCGCCATCCTGATGAGCGGCATCGGCACGCTGATCTTCTTCGCTGTCGTCAAAGGCCAGGTGCCCAGCTACCTCGGCTCCAGCTTTGCCTTCATCGGCGTGGTGATCGCCGCCAGCGGCTACGGTGGCTCGGGGCCCAACACCAACCTCGGCGTGGCGCTGGGCGGCATCATCGTCTGCGGTGCGCTCTACACGCTGATCGGCGTGATCGTCGCGTACACCAATGTGCGCAGCACCCGATCCACCCCCATCCAGGGCCTGGAGGTCAACGAGGTCGAGAACGACGTCGCGGTGCACTGGATCGAGCGCCTGATGCCGCCGGTGGTGACCGGCGCGGTGGTCGCGGTGATCGGGCTCAACCTCGCCAGCGTGCCGATCAAGAACATGGCACCCACCAGCTTCGACACCTGGATGCAGCTGGTCACCTTCGTCAGCGTCGGGCTGGTCGCCGTCTACACGCGCGGCATGACGCAGCGCCTGCTGATCCTGGTGGGCCTGGTCGCGGCCAGCATCGTCTACGCCGTGCTCACCAACGGCTTCGGCCTGGGCAAGCCGATCGACTTCTCCGGCGTGTGGGCCGCGCCGCTGTTCGGCCTGCCGCGCTTCACTGCGCCGGTGTTCGAGGCCAACGCCATCTTCCTGATCGCGCCGGTGGCGCTGATCCTGGTGGCTGAAAACCTGGGGCACATCAAGGCCGTGAGCGCGATGACCGGGCGCGACCTCAACCCGCTGCTCGGCCGCGCCTTCGTCGGCGACGGTGTGGCCACCATGGTGAGCGGCGCCTCGGGCGGCACCGGCGTCACCACCTACGCCGAAAACATCGGCGTGATGGCGGCCACCAAGATCTACTCGACGGCCATGTTCGTGGTGGCCGCGCTGATCGCCGTCGTGCTCGGCTTCAGCCCGAAATTCGGCGCGCTGATCCAGACCATTCCGCTGGCGGTGATGGGCGGCGTGAGCATCGTCGTGTTCGGCCTGATCGCGGTGGCCGGCGCCAAGATCTGGGTCGACAACCGGGTCGACTTCTCCGACAACACCAACCTGATCGTTGCGGCCGTCACGCTGATCCTGGGCACCGGCGACTTCACGCTCAAGTTTGGCGGCTGGGCGCTGGGCGGCATCGGCACCGCCACCTTCGGCGCCATCTTGTTGCACGCGCTGCTGCGGCGCGGCCAGGCTCGGGGCTAACCCTGATGTAGTTGTGCGCCTTGCGGCGGCCATGCTGCGACTCTTAACCTAAGAGGTTCAGGAGTCCGCACATGTTGTCGTTTGAATCGTCGAGCAGGGCCAGCGCATGAACCTGGCTCACCTGCTGTTGCGCAGCGCCCGCTCGCGGGGCGAACACCCTGCCGTCTACCTCGGCACCGAGCTGCTGTACGACTACACCTCGCTGGCCACCCGCGCCGCCACGCTGGCACGCTCGCTCACCGAGCTGCATGGGCTGCAGCCGGGTGACCGTGTCGGCCTCTTCATGAGCAACGACCCGGCGGTGCTCGAGATCCTGTTCGGTTGCTGGTGGGCCGGGCTCGCCGTGGTGCCGATCAACCCCAAGCTGCACCCGCGCGAGGCCGACTACATCCTCGCGCACAGCCAGGCGTCGCTCGCCTTCACCACCGCCGACATCGGGCCAGCACTCGCCGGGCTCGATGCACCGACCTCGGCGCTGCGCGAGCTGATCTCGGTCGAACAAGCCGGCTACGCGGCCTTGCTGCGGGGGCGCGAGCCGCTTGCCGCACCGGTCGAGCGGCGCGGCGACGACCTGGCCTGGCTCTTCTACACCTCGGGCACGACGGGTCGGCCCAAGGGCGTGATGATCACGCACCGCAACCTGATGACGATGACGCTGTGCTACTTCAGCGACGTCGACCCCGTGCAGCCCGACGACGCCGCGCTGTATGCCGCGCCGATGTCGCACGGCGCCGGCCTCTACAGCCTGCCGCACGTGCTGGCCGGTGCACGCCACGTGGTGCCGGCATCGGGCGGCTTCGATGCGGCCGAGGTGCTCGCGCTCGGCCGCCACTTCGGCAGCGTCTCGATGTTTGCCGCCCCCACCATCGTGCGCCGGCTGGTCGAGCAGGCGGTGGCCCAGGGTGAAGACGGCACCGGCCTCAAGACCATCGTCTACGGCGGTGGCCCGATGTATGTCGAAGACATCCAGCGTGCGCTGCGCGTGATGGGCCCACGCTTCGTGCAGATCTATGGCCAGGGCGAAAGCCCGATGACGATCACCGCGCTGTCGCGCCAGCAGCTGATGGACACCCGGCACCCGCAGTACCTGGCGCGCCTGGGCTCGGTCGGTGTGGCGCAAGCGGCGGTGGAGCTGCGCGTGACCGATGCGCAGGGGAACGATCTCCCCTGCGGTGAAACCGGCGAGGTCGTGCTGCGCGGCGACTCGGTGATGGCCGGTTACTGGCGCGACGACGCCGCCACCGCCCAAACACTGCGCGACGGCTGGCTCTTCACCGGCGACATGGGCAGCCTCGATGCACACGGCTTCCTGACACTGCGCGATCGCTCCAAGGACGTGATCATCAGCGGCGGCTCCAACATCTACCCGCGCGAGGTCGAAGAAGCGCTGCTGCACCACCCCGGCGTGGCCGAGGTCTCGGTCGTCGGGCGGCCCGACAGCGACTGGGGCGAAGTGGTGGTGGCCTTCGTCGTGGCGAGCGAAGGGGCTCAGCTCGACCCACTGACGCTCGACGACGTGTGCCGCGAGCACATCGCGCGCTTCAAGCGCCCGAAGGAATACCACCTGGTCGACGCCCTGCCGAAGAACCACTACGGCAAGGTGCTGAAGACCGAGCTGCGCGCGCGCCTCGCGGCGAAGCCGGCACCCTGACCCTGCACGCACCCACATCTGCCATGACCTCACCCTCGCTCCACGGCCGCACGGCCCTCGTCACCGGCTCGGCACAAGGCATCGGCCTCGCCATCGCCACCCGGCTCGCGCAAGACGGCGCACGCATCGTGTTGCACGATGTGGCCCCCCCCGAGCAGGCACAAGAGGCGCTGGCCGTGGTGCGCGCCGCCGGCGCGCCCGATGCGCTCTACCTGCGGCGCGACCTGCGCGACCCGGCCGAGATCGAGCGGCTGATGGCCGAGTCCATCGCGTGGCAAGGGCAGCTCGACATCGTGGTCAACAACGCCGGCATCCAGTTCACCGCGCCGATCGTCGACATGCCGCCCGAGCGTTGGGACGCGATCCTCGCGGTCAACCTCTCGTCGGCCTTCCACACCATGCGCCTGGCCCTGCCCGGCATGCTGTCGCGCGGCTATGGCCGCATCGTCAACATCGCCTCGGTGCACGGCATGGTGGCTTCGGCGCAGAAGGGCCCGTACGTGGCCGCGAAGTTCGGGTTGGTCGGCTTGACGCGTGTGGCCGCGCTCGAGTGCGCCGCAGTCGGATCCAGCCAGAGCGGCGGTGTGACGGCCAACTGCATCGCGCCGGGCTGGACGGAAACCGCGCTGATCCAGCCGCAGATCGCGGCACGCGCCGAGCAGCACGGCGGCGACCGCAGCGCCGGCATCAAGGACTTGCTGCGCGAGAAACAGCCGAGCCACCGCATGTCGGCCCCGTCCGAGATCGGCGAGGTGGCCACGATGCTGTGCCAGCCGTGGGCGCACAACATCAATGGCATCACGCTGCCGGTGGATGGGGGTTGGACGGCGCAGTAGGTTTGTTTGCCGTGATGCCCGCGCAGGCGGGAATCACGGCTCGCTGAAGGGCAACTTACTTCAGCAGCTTGCCCTGGCTGTTGATCACCGTGACCTCGACAAAGCGCGACCCCACCCGCTCCTTTGGCCCGAAGCTCATGCGAACTCCCCCCAGGTCGTAGTTGCTCAGCGACTCCAGCGCACTGATCACCTTGGCGCGCGTCGGCTTCGGCCCCGCCCGGCGCAGTGCCTCCACCAGCACCTTGGCGCCCAGGTACTCCTCGAAGTTGGTGTAGTTCACCTCGGCGTCGGGCGCGTACTTCTTCAACGCCTCGTGGAACTCGCGCACCACCGGGAGCGAGCGTTGGTAGGGGTAGGGCACGACCTGGCTGATGCCCAGGCCGCGCACGTTTTCGATGCCGCCCAGCTTCACGAGCTCGGCCGGGTCGACCACCGAGATGTTGAACAGCTGCCCGCCACCCCCGGTCTCGCGGTACTGCTTGGCAAAGGCCGCAGCGGGCTTGTTGACCGCCACCATGATCACGGCCTGCGGCTGCGCAGCGCGGATCTGCTTCACGGCCGCATCGACATCGGTGGTGTTGCGCTCGTAGCTGGCCTGCGCCACCAGCTTCTGCCCGCGCCGCTGCAGTGCCGACTCGACGCCGGCCAGGCCCGACTTGCCGAAGGCGTCGTTCTGGTACAGCAAGGCGATGCGCGCGATGCCCTGCGTGTTGAGCTGCTTGACCATGTGCTCGGCCTCGTCGGCATAGCCCGCACGCACATGGAAGATCCACGGGTTGAAGGGCTTGCGCAGCAGCTCGCCGCCGGTGTACGGCGCCACCAGCGCAATGCCGGCATTGGCCAGGATCTTGTCTTCGAGCAGCTTGCCCACGTTGGCGCTGCCCGCGAAGCCGAACAGGGCCAGCACCTCCGGCTTGGCCACCAGCTCCTGGGTGAGCCGCACCGTCTCGTCGACCTTGTAGC
Source organism: Rhizobacter sp. (assembly GCF_018780185.1). Lineage (GTDB taxonomy): Bacteria > Pseudomonadota > Gammaproteobacteria > Burkholderiales > Burkholderiaceae_C > Rhizobacter. Next base: position 4,868 of record NZ_JADMJX010000014.1, on the reverse strand, counting down.
CATCGTCGAGCACCAGCGTGCGGATCTTCGCGCCGTGCACGCCGCCCCGGTCGTTGACCGTGTCGAAGTACACCTTGCCGCCCAACACCATCTGCTTGCCCGAGCTCGCAAGCACGCCCGACAAGGGCGCGACCTGGCCAATGGTCAGCGTGTCTTGTGCCAGCGCCGGAGCGCATGACCCCACCACCACGCACGCGACCCATCCGCTGCAGAAACTTCTCTTGATCAAACGGCTGAGCATGCGCGACCCCATCGGCGTTACCGAGGGCGATGCTAGGTCGCACGATCGCGCCTCACCACGGTGCCTTCGATGGCGGTGCCCCTACCTAGGGGTTGCTCCTTGCGCTGAACTACCTAAGGCTACGCGGCAGCGGCCCCATCACATCAAGCCAGCCAGGCGCGACACCATCTCCGTGGCCGTGCTCACCTTGAGCTTGCGCAGCAAACGAACACGGTGCGAATCGATGGTGCGCGGGCTCACTTCGAGCATGCGCGCGATCTGCTTGCTGGTCTTGCCCTCGATCAGCAGCTGCGCGATCTCGCGCTCGCGGATCGTCAAGGCGGCGATGATGGGGCGGCGTGCCGAGATGTCTTCGAACATCCACACGGCGCAGCCGAAAGGGTCGTCGCGATCGAGTGTGCGCCCCGAGGCGTGGCACCAGAACAGCCGCCCGTCGCGGTGTTTCATGATGCGTTCGTCGGCGTAGCGGCCGCAGTCGCGCATGACGGCAAGGCCGCGCGCGCCAATGCCGATGAACTCCTGCTCCGAGGGGTAGAGCACACACATCGAACGGCCGATCAGCTCGTCGGGCGTGTAGCCGAACATCGACGCATAGGCCTCGTTGCAGCGCTGGATCACGCGGTTGCGCGACACGCACAAACCCACCGGCGCCATGTCGAAGGCCAACATCAGGTTGACGTCGTGGGCAAGATTGATGGGGGTGTCCATGGCGCTTTCGGCGCGAGGATATCTGCGGACCGCCGCACCGCAAGTGCTGCAATCACTTAAGCAAGACAGCTTACACACCGCAGCGCCACATATCTCACGCATCGGTGGCTGGCGCTCGGCCAGGCACTGTGACAGCAGCTGCCTTCGACAGGCTCAGCCCGAACGAAGTCGGCAACGAGCCCGCCCGAATGAACAGCTGAGGCTCAGGCCCGACCCTGCTGCTCGTCGATGCTGCGCAGCAGCTGCACCACGTTGAGCGGCTTGGTCAGGTAAGAGGCGAAGCCGGCCGCCAACGCGGCACGCGCCTGGTCGGGTGAGGCGTCGGCCGAGAGCACGATGCGCGGCACGCCGCTCAGGCGCGGGTCGAGCGCGAGGCGGCGCGCGAACTCCAGGCCGTTCATGTCGCCCAGGTGCATGTCGACCAGCATCAGGTCGGGCCGCTCCCGTTGGGCCAGTTGCAGGGCCTGCTCGCCGTTGGCCGCGACGAGCAGCCGCCAGGCCGGGCGCATCTTCAGCACCTGGCGCACCAGCTCCACGTTGACCGGGTTGTCTTCGGCGTAGAGCACGGTGTAGGTGGCGCTGGCCGGCGCAGCACCCGGCGCTTCGGCACCAGCCGGCAGCGACGCGGCGCCGGCCGTGGCCACCAGCGGCAGCGACGCGGTGAAGCAGCTGCCCTCGCCCACCACGCTGTCGACCGCCATCTGCCCGCCCATCAGCTGCACCAGGCGCTGGGTGATGACGAGTCCGATGCCCGTGCCTTCGATGCCACTGCGCTCGATGCCCAGGCGGTTGAAAGGCTCGAACAGGTGCTCTTGCTGCGCGGCGGTCAGGCCGATGCCGGTGTCGCGCACCTGCAGGTGAACCAGGCCCGCCGCAGCGTCCACCGGCCAGCGCAGGCTGACGCTGCCGCCGACGCGGTTGTACTTGATGGCATTGCTGAGCAGGTTGACCAGCACCTGGCGCAGCCGCAGGGGATCGGCACGCACGCTGACGCCGGCCGCGGCTGCGGGGTCGGCAGGGTCGGTGGGGTCGATCTGCACGTTCACCCCGGCAGCAGCAGCCGCCGGCGCCACCATGGTCAGCGCCTCGTTGACGACCAGCTGCACCGACACCGTGGTGGGCAGCAGCGCCACGCCGCCGCTTTCGATGCGAGACAGGTCGAGCACGTCGTTGATCATCGCCAGCAGGTGGGCGCCGGCCTGCGAGATGTGCTGCACCCGCGCCTGCTGCGAGGGGCTGAGGGGTTGTGCGGTGTCGAGCGCCAGCAGCTGCGAAAAACCCAGCACCGCGTTGAGCGGTGTGCGCAGCTCGTGGCTCATGCGTGAGAGAAACTCGGTCTTGGCTGCGTTGGCGCGCAGCGCGGCCTCAGCGGCGAGCTCGGCCTCTTCGGCACGCTTGCGCGCACTGGTGTCGATGATCAGGCCGCGCAGCAGCGAGCGCCCGTTTTCGGCACGCACCACCGCGACCAGGCTGCTCATGTGCAGCACACGACCGTCGCTTGCGATGAAGCGGTATTCGACCGGCCGCGAGGTGCGGGCAGAGTAGGCGGCCCGCACTTCAGCCAGCGCACGATCGCGGTCGTCGGGGTGGAGGTGGGTCGACCAGAAGCGCTCGGCCAGCCAGGCCTGCTCCGGGTAGCCGGTGATCGCCTCGGCGCGGTCGCTCACGTAGGTGAGGCGGGCGGTGTGCGGGTCGGCCTCCCAGAAGATGCCTTCGACCGAATTCGCCAGGTCGAGAAAGCGCTGCTGGCTGCTGCGCAGCGCGGCCTCGGCCTGCATGCGTTCGGTGATGTCTTCGGCCACACCAATGAAGTAGTCGGGGCCGCCATCGGGCTTGCGCACCAGCGTCATGTGGGTGTTGACCCAGACCGGGTGGCCGTCGGCGTGCAGGTAGCGTTTGGTCGTTCGGTAATGCGTGATCTCGCCTTTTATCAGGCGCTGGCGCTGCGCCATCTCGACCGGCAGGTCGTCAGGGTGGGTCACGTCTTCGGAGCGCATCGCCAACTGCTGCTCGCGGGTGCGCCCGAGCAGCTCGCACAGGCGCTGGTTGACCATGTGCGGCGTGCCGTCAAGCCCGATCTGCACGATGCCCACGCCGGCCAGGTCGAAGGTGTTTTGCAGTTGCGCCTGCTGTTCGCGCAAGGCCTGCTCGGCGGCGCTGCGTGCGCGTTCGGCGCGCACGGCGCCGAAGATGGCGGCCACGCTGGTGAAGAGCGGCTGCAGGTGATCGACCAGCGCCTGGTCGTAGCCCCCCGCACGGTTGGCCATGCCCAGCTGGCCCACCATCTCGCCGCCATGAAACAGCGGCACGCCGAGGAAGGCCTTCATCGCCGGGTGGCCAGACGGCAGGCCACCACGCCGCGGGTCGGTGGCGGGGTCGTTGCTGATGACCACTTCGCCGCTGGTGATGGCGGCACCAAACAGCGTCTTCAGGTTGTGGAACTCCAGCGCGTCTTGCGGGCCGCCGCGCTGGTGCCGCTCGACCAGGGCGCGGGTGGCATCGTTCCAGGCGATGTCGGTCAGCACCTCGATGCGCAGGAAGGGCGCGCCGTGTTCGTCGTGCAAGAGCGCGGCAAGAAAGCCGTATTCGCTGCCCGTCCACTGCAACAGATCGGTGAGCAGGGGCTCGAACACCTCGCGCGGCGGCGCGGCGCGTATGTAGCGCGACTGCACGCGCCCGATGATCGCGCCTAGATCATGCGGGCTCAAAGGCATTGGGTTGGGGGAGGTCACGCCGGATTCTCCACGTGCCGATTCGTTGTGGCACAGCACCCCCACGTTGGGAAGGCCCGGAAAACCCACTTATGTCACGTCACCCGCGTGGGGCACACTGCCTGCGGCACACCCTGACAACGGAGACCCCCGCATGAGCCACCCCACCCCCACCCACATGGCCCTCAGCCGCCGCCACTGGCTGGCTGCCTGCGCAGCACTCGCCGCCACCCCTGGGGTGGCCTGGTCGCAAGGCACCTGGCCCAACAAGCCGGTGCGCATCGTGGTGCCCTTCGCGCCCGGCGGCACCACCGACATCCTGGCGCGTGCGCTGGCGCCCGAGCTGAGCCGCGCGTTTGGCCAACCCTTCGTGGTCGAGAACAAGCCCGGCGCGGGCGGCAACGTGGGCGCCGACCTGGTGGCCAAGTCGCCGGCCGACGGCTACACGCTGCTGATGGGCACGGTGGGCACGCACGGCATCAACCAGTCGCTGTACCCGAAGATGCCCTTCGACCCGATCAAGGACTTTGCGCCCATCACGCTGGTGGCCGGTGTGCCCAATGTGCTGGTGATGAACCCGGCCAAGGCCGAAGCCGCCAAGATCAACACCGTGGCCGACCTGATCAAGTACGCGAAGGCCAACCCCGGCAAGCTCAACATGGCGTCGAGTGGCAACGGCACCTCGATCCACCTGAGCGGCGAGTTGTTCAAGACCATGACGGGCACCTTCCTGGTGCACTTCCCGTACCGTGGCTCGGGCCCCGCGCTGCTCGATTTGATCGGCGGCACGATGGACCTGATGTTCGACAACCTGCCCTCGGCCATGCCGCAGATCAAGGCGGGCAAGCTGAAGGCGCTGGGCGTGACTTCGGCGCAGCGCAGCGCGGCTTTGCCGGAGGTGCCGACGATTGCCGAGGCGGGCCCGGTGAAGGGGTTTGACGCGAGCTCCTGGTTCGGGTTGTTGGCACCTGCGGGCACGCCGGCCGACATCGTGGGCCGCATTCAGCAGGAGAGTGCGAAGGCCTTGAAGACACCGGCTCTGAGCGAGCGGCTGTTGTCGCAGGGGGCGATCCCGAGTGGCATGACGCCGGCGGAGTTTTCGGCCTATATCGCGACGGAGACGAAGAAGTGGGAGAAGGTGGTGAAGGCTTCGGGCGCGAAGGTGGATTGAGGTTTGTCCTTCTCGTTTTGTCTCGGCTCTTGTTCAC
>NZ_JADMJX010000250.1 GCF_018780185.1 Rhizobacter sp. | reverse complement strand
CAGTCTCGAAGCTGATCTGTTCACCGCTGTACCAGAGCTGGTGAAGGCGCTGTAACCCTGGCGACAGCGCAGAGCGTGTCGATGCGTCCGCACCAGCGTGCACTTCGACAAGCTCTGCGACAGTCGCTATAAATCTGCCACCCATCTACAGGAGACAAGCATGAATGCACCGCTCGAATTCGCATCGCTTCGCAACCAGGTCTCCGCAGAAGAGTGGCAGACGCGCGTCGACCTCGCGGCCGCCTACCGGCTCGTCGCGCTCTTCGGTTGGGACGACCTCGTCTTCACCCACATCTCGGCGCGTGTGCCGGGTGAAGAGCACAACTTCCTGATCAACCCCTACGGCCTCTTCTTCGAAGAGATCACCGCCTCCAGCCTGGTGAAGGTCGACCACCACGGCGCAAAGGTGATGCCGTCCAAGTACGACATCAACCCAGCCGGCTTCGTGATCCACAGCGCGGTGCACGAAGCACGGCCTGAGGTGAACTGCGTGCTGCACACCCACACCCTGCATGGCGTGGCGGTGTCGGCCCAGAAGCGCGGCCTGCTGGCGCTGTCGCAGCACTCCACCTTCCCGCTCAACTCGCTCGCGTACCACGACTACGAAGGTGTGGCCCTGCGCGACGACGAGAAGCCGCGCCTGGTCAATGACCTCGGCAAGGCCAACAGCCTGATCCTGCGCAACCACGGCCTGCTGACCTGCGGCCGCACGGTGGCCGAGGCCTTCGGTGCCATGTACCAGCTCGAAACCTCATGCCGCATGCAGATCCTGGCGCAGTCGGGTGGTGTCGAGCTGATCGAGTTGCCGCAAAGCATGGTCGACCTCAACCGCGAGCAGTCGAAGGCCGCAACCAACGGCAAGGGCGTGAGCCTCGTGTGGCCGGGCCTGTTGCGCCGGCTCGATCGCCGCAACCCCGGGTACGACGCTTAAAGAGAGCAGCGCTTAAGAGAAAGAGTCCATGGCCATCCTGGTGCTGTCGAACCCCTTACCGTCGGCACCATTTGCCGCAGCCCTGCGCCAGGCGGCCCAGGGCATCCCCGTCTGGACCGAACAAGACAACCCACCGCCCGAAGCGGTGGAGGCCATCCTGGCCTGGCGCATGAAGCCGGGCATCCTGCCGCGCTACCCGAACCTGCGAGTGTTGTGCTCCACCGGCGCCGGCGCCGACAAGCTGCTGGTCGACGACCTGCCGGCGCACGTGCCGCTCACGCGCGTGGTCGACCCGATGCAGGGCATCGAGATCGCGCAGTACGTGGTGGCCAACACACTGCGCTTCACACGCGACCTCGCGCTCTACGCCGAGCAGCAGGCCAACGCCGAATGGGTGCGCCACCCGGTGCGAACCGCCGTGCGCTGCCGTGTCGGGGTAATGGGCCTGGGGGCCGTGGGCCAAGCCATCGCGCGTGCCTTCTTGCCGCTGGGCTATCCGGTCGGCGGATGGAGCCGCACACCACGCGAAGTGCCCGGTGTGGCCACCTTTGCAGGCAACGACGAGCTGCCGCAGTTCCTCTCGCAAGCCGACATCCTGGTGTGCGCACTGCCGCTCACCGACGAAACGCGCGGCCTGCTCAACCACCACACGCTGGCGCAGTTGCCGCGTGGTGCCTTTCTCATCAACGTGGGCCGCGGCGAGCAGCTCGTCGAGCACGACCTGCAGGTGCTGCTCGACGGTGGCTACCTGGCCGGTGCGGCGCTCGACGTGTTCGAGCGCGAACCCCCACCGCCCGACAACTGGGTCTGGTCGCATCCCTTGGTGGTGGCCACGCCGCACATCGCGGCCCAGGCATCGTTCGACACGGTGGCACAGCAATGTGTGGATGCCTTGCGGCGCGCGCGTGACGGCCTGCCGCAACCGCTGGCCGTGGACCGGCAGGCCGGCTACTGAGGTACACGACAGGAACACCCGCATGAGTTCACCCCCCCGCTGGAAGCAGCGCCCCGAAGGCTCGACCTGGGGCGACTTCGGCGCCGACGACCAGCTCGGCCGGCTCAACTTGCTCACACCCGAGAAGGTCAAACAAGGTGTGGCCGAAGTGAAAGAGGGCTTGTCGTTCGGCCTGAGTCTGCCACTCGACTACCCCGGCGGCGCGCTTCTCAACCCGCGTCGCAACCCGCCGCGCCTGAAGCCCACCGACCTGAACGGCGACCCGTTCATGAACATGCCACTGCGCCGCTTCGACGCACGCTTCACCGACGTGGTGTGTGACGACCAGGTCAACATCACCTTGCAGTACTCGACGCAGTGGGACACCTTCGCCCACGTCGGCTCCTGGTTCGACGCCGATGGCGACGGCGAGCCCGAGAAGGTTTACTACAACGGCTACCGCGCCCACGAAGACGTGCTCGGCCCCGGCGACCTGAAGCTCGCCTCGTGCCCCTGCGGCGCCGAGGGCGGCTCGTACGCGATGAAGCTCGGTGTCGAGACCTTCGCCGTGAAGGCCATCCAGGGCCGGGGCGTGCTGGTCAACCTGCATGCGCATGTGGGCAACACCCGCGAGCGGGTGGGCTACGAGCGGCTGATGCAGATCCTCGAGGCCGACAAGGTGCAGGTGGAAAAGGGCGACATGCTGCTCTTCTACACCGGCTTCGCCGACCTGATCATGGGCATGGACCGCCAGCCCGACATGAAGGTGCTCAACAACGCCTGCGCCGCGCTCGACGGCCGCGACGAGCGCCTGCTGCAGTGGGTCACCGACAGCGGCGTGGCCGCACTGATCGCCGACAACTACGCCGTCGAAGCCTACCCGGCGCGCGCGCCAGAGGGCGATGACCCGCGCGCTGCGCTGCCGTTGCACGAGCACTGCCTGTTCAAGCTCGGCGTGCCCTTGGGTGAGCTGTGGTGGTTGACCGAGCTCGCCGCCTGGCTGCGCGCCCACGATCGCTCGCGCTTCCTGCTCACCGCCCCGCCGCTGCGACTGCCGGGTGCCGTGGGCTCGCCGGTCACCGCGGTGGCCACCGTGTAGTTTTTGTCTTGCGCAGGCTTCGACAAGCTCAGCCCGAACGGAGCTTTTCGAAGCGCGCTTTGTCTCAACCGTTCGCCCTGAGCTTGTCGAAGGGCCTGTCACCCAAGCACCATGGACTCCATTTCCGACATCGCCGCCCCCTTCGAAAAAGACTTCGGCGTGATTGCCGAGCTGATCCACAACCATGCCCGCCGCGACCCGAAGCACACCGCGCTGATCGACAAGCAGTGCAGCGTCACCTACGGCCAGCTCGACGCGATGATGGACCGCGTGGCCGCTGCGCTGAAGCGTGACGGCGTCAAGCCGCGCGACGCCATCGCCATCTGCGCCAACTCGTCGGTGCACTACGCCGCCATCTTCATGGGCGCGCTGCGTGCCGGCGTGGTGGTGGCGCCGCTCGCCCCCGGCTCCACCGTCGAGCAGCTCACCGGCATGCTGAAAGACTCGGCTGCCAAGCTGCTCTTCACCGATGCCATCGCCACCGAAGCCATCGCCGCCGCCAAGGGCTTGAAGCTCCCCTGCATCTCGCTCGACGGCTCGCCGATCGGCCGCCAGCTCAAGGACTGGGTGGCACCGGCTGGCACGAAGTTCAAGGCCGTCACGCCGAAACCCGACTGGGCCTTCAACATCATCTATTCGTCGGGCACCACCGGCACGCCCAAGGGCATCGTGCAGCCGCACAGCATGCGCTGGGCCCACGTGCGCCGCGGCGGCAACGCCTACAACTACGGCCCGCAGTGCACCACCATCCTGGCCACGCCGCTGTACAGCAACACCACGCTGGTCGTCTTCTTCCCCACGCTCGCCTGGGGCGGCACGCTGGTGCTGATGCCCAAGTTCGACGCCGCCGGCTACCTCGAACTCGCACAAAAACACCGCGCCACGCACACGATGCTGGTGCCAGTGCAGTACCAGCGCATCATGGCGCTGCCCACGTTCGACAGCTACAACCTGAAGAGCTTCACCGCCAAGTTCTGCACCAGCGCGCCCTTCAATGCCGCGCTCAAGGCCGACATCGTGAAACGCTGGCCCGGCTCGCTCAACGAGTTCTACGGCATGACCGAAGGCGGTGGCACCTGCATCCTCGAAGCCCACCTGCACCCGACCAAGCTGCACACCGTGGGCAAGCCCGCCGAGGGCCACGACATCCGCCTCATCAACGATGAAGGCAAGGAGGTACCACAAGGCGAGATGGGCGAGGTGGTGGGCCGCTCGGTGTCGATGATGACCGGCTACCACCAGCAGCCGGCCAAGACCCGCGAAGCCGAATGGACCAGTCCCGAAGGCCTGCGCTTCATCCGCACCGGCGACGTGGGTCGCTTCGACGAAGACGGCTTCCTCACGCTGATGGACCGCAAGAAAGACATGGTGATCAGCGGCGGCTTCAACATCTACCCGAGCGACCTGGAGGCCGTGATGCGCAAACACCCCGACGTGGCCGACGTGGCGGTGGTGGGCGTGCCATCCGAGGCCTGGGGCGAAACGCCCGTCGGCTACGTGGTGCGCAAGGCGGGCAGCACGGTGAGCGAAGCGGCTTTGCTCGACTGGTTCAGTCAGCAGGTCGGCAAGACACAGCGACTCTCGAGCCTGCACTTCATCGACGAGCTGCCACGCAGCGCCATCGGCAAGGTGCTCAAGCGTGAGCTGCGCGACCGGCATGTGGCCGGTGCCAAGGCCTGAGTCTCATGGGTGTGGCCCTGGAGTCGCCGGACCAGCCCGAGGTCATCCAGCTCATTGCCGAGCTCGACGCCTACCAAGACACCCTCTACCCACCGGAGAGCCGGCACGCGCTCGATCTGCACTCGCTGAAGCAGCCCAACGTGTTGTTCGCCGTGGCGCGCAATGCTTCGGGCCAGGCCATCGGGTGCGGTGCCATCGTGCTCGGCGATGAATACGGCGAGCTCAAGCGCATGTACGTGGCGCCGCAGCAGCGTGGCGGGGGTGTGGCCAGGCAGGTGCTGGCGCTGCTCGAAGGCCAAGCCTGCGAGCGAGGCTGCCGGCTGCTGATGCTCGAGACAGGCCCTCGGCAGCCCGAAGCCCTGGGCTTCTACGCGAGCTCGGGCTATGAGCGCCGCGCGCCTTTTGGCGGCTACGGGGACGACCCGCTCAGCGTCTTCATGCAAAAACGCATCACCACTTGAAGGCCCGGCCATGATCATCGACAGCCTCGACAAGCTGCGCACGCTCTACAACGCCCCCAAACCGCGCGCGCTGCAAAAGCAGCTGAGCGCGCTCGACGAACACTGCCGCCGCTTCATCGCGCTCTCGCCCTTCGCCGTGGTGTCCAGCACCAGTGCGGCCCACACGATGGACGCCTCACCGCGCGGTGGTGCGCCGGGCTTTGTGCAGGTGCACGACGACCGCACGCTGCTGATCCCCGATGCGCCGGGCAACAACCGACTGGACACGCTGCACAACATCATCGAGACCGGCACGCTCGGCCTGATCTTCCTGATCCCAGGCGTCGATGAGACCCTGCGCATCAACGGCCGCGCCCGCCTGTCTTGCCTGGCGGAGCACCTGCAGTTGTTTGCGGTCGAGAAACACCCACCCAAGCTCGTGATCGAACTTCAGGTGCAAGAGGCCTACTTGCACTGCGCCAAGTCGCTGATGCGCTCGAAGCTGTGGCACACCTCAAGCCAGGTGCCCCGCACCGCCTTGCCCACCATGGGGCAGATGATCAACAGCCAGACGGGTGCCACCACCCCGGCCGAGACAGAAGAAGAAATGCTGGCACGATACGCCGCCGACCTGTAGCCGAACCAGGCCACAGGCAACACGGAAGGAGGACGCCGCCTGGCCACGGGCACGGGCTGAGCAAACGCGGCGAACGCCAACCGGGCGCTGCGCACAAGACGCAAATCAACGGAGCCCACGACGGCTCCACTTACAGGAGGGAACCCACCCATGAACCGAACGATTTCCCACGCAACCCGACTGGTCGCACTGCTGACCTGCGTGGCCATGCTGCAAGGCTGCATCAGCACTGCTCAGTTCAAAACCACCGTGCCCGGCAGCACGCTCACCATCCGCGGTGCCAGCGACAAGAAGGAGCTGCCACGCGCCGAAGACCTCGGCTCCAAGGCGACCGGCCAGTACGAGTTCATGGCCGCGGCCCCTCAAGGGGAGCCTCTGTACGGCATCCTGCCGCTCAAAGTGAACGGAGGCAAGATCGTGGCCAGCATCATGTTCTTTGCGCCGGCCCTGTTCATCGGCGGGTTCCGCGATCCGTACGGGCTCTATGAGTTCGATCCGGCGGCCAAGGCCTTGCGCTACAAGTTTGCCGACAACGACGATTGGCACACCTACATCCCGACCACCAGTGAGCGCGATCGTGCCAAGAACTACTTCGAAGGCCTGGCTCGCGGCTGCAAGGTCACCAACGTCAATGGCAGAGAGGTGATGGACTGCCCGCCCGTGGCAACGCCTGCAGCCACTGCCGCTGCACCTGCGGCGACACCCGCAGCAGCGACCAAGTAAGTGCGCCGCCCAGACTCGCCGGCACACCGGTGAGTCTGAGTGGGAACCCGGTGGCTCCCGATTGAGATATCTGTTAGTCTGAAAGATATATCAGAAGCCCGGGTTCGTCACACCCGGTGACCGCATGTCACCCTCCCCCGTTGTCACCACCTCCCTCGGCCAGCTGCGAGGCGCTTTCCACGACGGCGTTGCCGTGTTCAAAGGCATCCCCTATGCCGCCGACACCGCCGGCCCGCGCCGCTTCTTGCCACCCCAACCGGCCACGCCCTGGACCGGCGTGCGCGACGCGCTCGCGTATGGCCCGCGCGCGCCGCAGCCCGATGTGCCGCGCACCCGCATCTTCCAGTGGCTCGCCTCCGAGCCGAACAACGGCGAAGACTGCCTGGTGCTCAACGTCTTCACGCCCAGCCCTGACGCCGCCAGGCGCCCGGTCATGGTCTACCTGCATGGCGGTGCCTTCTCCATCGGCGCGGGCAACTCACCGGTGCTCGACGGCAGCGCGCTCGCGCGGCAAGAAGACGTGGTGGTCGTCACCGTCAACCACCGGCTCAACCTCTTCGGCTACCTCTGCCCACTGCAGAACACCGACCCGCGCTTCGCCGATGCGGGCAACGCCGGCATGCTCGACCTGGTGGTGGCACTGCAATGGGTGCGCGACAACATCGGCAGCTTCGGCGGTGACGCAGGCCAGGTGACGATCTTCGGCCAGTCAGGGGGCGGCGCGAAGGTGGCCATCCTGATGGCGATGCCCACCGCACAAGGCCTCTTCCACCGCGCCATCGTGCAAAGCTCGTCATCGGGTTTTCATGTGCAGGAGTACGAGGCCTCGGCGCTGGCCACACGCCAGCTGTTCGAAGAGATCGCACTGCCCGCGGGCAACTTCGCCGCCTTGCAGAAGCTGCCCGCCAGTGACCTGCTGCGCGCGATGCAAAACGTGGTGGTGGCCAACAAGGGGCAAGACGACTTCCGCCCGGTGATCGACGGCCGCACGCTGACCCGCCACCCGTTCTACCCCCAAGCGCCCGAGATCTCGGCGCAGATCCCGCTGCTGATCGGCGCCACACGCACCGAAGCCACCTTCTTCCTGGCGGCCGACCTGAGCAACTTCATGCTCTCTGCCGAAGAGGCCTACAAGCGCATCAAGGGCTTCCTGAAGATCGACGATGCGCAGGCCGAAGCGCTGATCTCGGTCTACCAGGCGCAGCACGTGGGGGCGCCGCCGAGCGAAATCCTCGCCTTCATCGTCAGCGACCACGCCTACCGCCTGACCAACATCCACGGTGCCGAACAAAAGGCCATGCAAGGGGGTGCGCCGGTCTTCATGTACGAGTTCGCCTGGGAGAGCCCGGCCTTCAAGGGCGTGCTGCACTCACCGCACACGGCGGAGATTCCGTTCGTGTTCGGCAACGTCGACGTGGCCTCGGCCTTCACCGGCGACGGCCCCGAACTCAAGCCGCTGATGCAGCGGGTGATGCGCGCCTGGGGCAACTTCGCGCGCACCGGCAACCCCAACACCGACACGCTGCCGGCCTGGAAGCCCTTCACGCCGCAAGAGCGCTGGACCATGGTGTTCAACGCCGAGTGTGAGCTCGTGCAAGACCCGCGCGGCGCCGAACGGGAAGCCATGAACCGCCTGCCGGCCTTCCGCCCGGGCAGCGCCATCAATTACCGCTGAGTGCCCATGCCACTGTCGAAGTACACCGTTCTCGACCTCACCATCGCCCGCGCCGGCCCCACCGCCGTGCGCCTGCTGGCCGACTGGGGCGCGCGGGTCATCCGCATCGAGATGCCACCGAAGCAGAACCCCGGCAACATCGCCGGCACCCTGCGCCGCAGCGCCGACGAGCAGAACCTGCACCGCAACAAGCGCAGCCTGTGCATCGACCTCAAGCACCCCAAGGGCATCGCCTTGTTGCGCGACCTGGTGGCGCGTGCCGACGTGGTGGTCGAGAACTTTCGCGCTGACGTGAAGACCCGCCTCGGGCTCGACTACGAGCAGCTGAAGGCCATCAACCCGCGCATCATCCTCGCGAGCATTTCGGGCTTCGGGCAAGACGGCCCTTACCGCGACCGCCCGGGGGTCGACCAGGTCGTGCAAGGCCTGTCGGGGTTGATGTCGATCACCGGCGAACCGGGGCGCGGGCCGATGCGTGCGGGTATCGCGGTGTCGGACACCTCGGCCGGCATGTTCCTCGGCCAGGGCATCCTGCTCGCGCTGCTCCACCGCGAGCACACCGGCGAGGGGCAATGGGTGCACACCTCGCTGCTCGAATCCATGCTCAACAAGCTCGACTTCCAGGGTGCGCGCTACACCATGAGCCACGAGGTGCCCGAGCAGCAAGGCAACTTCCACCCGCTGGCGGTGCCGATGGGCGTGTTCGAGGCCAGCGACGGCAAGGTCAACCTCGCAGCCAGCACGCAGAAGATGTGGGCCAAGCTTTGCCAGGCGCTCGGCGCCGACGACATGTTCAACGATCCGGCTTATGCCGACGTGCGCTCGCGCGTGAAATACAAGCACATGCTCAACACCGACGTGAACACGCTGACCAAGCGCTACACCACCGCCGAGCTGGTGGAGCGGTTGAATGCGGTGGGCGTGCCCTGCGGCCCGATCAACCACATCGGCCAGGCCTTCGAAGACCCGCAGGCCCAGCACCTGCGCATGACCCGCCCGGCCCACCACCCGGTGCTGGGCGACGTGAACCTGGTGCGCTCGCCGATCAACCTGTCGCGCTTTCCGCACCCCGAGGCGTTTCACCACGCTGCGCCCGATGCGGGTGAGAACAGCCGCGAGGTGCTGCACGAGTTCGGTTACGGCGACGCGGCGATCGAGCAGCTGAGAGAACAGGGAGCCATTGCGTGATCACCTTGAAAACCGAGAAGCTGCTGGCGAACGTCGACGACGGCATCGGCTGGCTCACCTTCAACAACCCTGAGCGGCGCAACGCCATCTCGCTGGAGATGTGGCAAGGCCTGGGCGAGGTGCTCGAAGCCTTTCAGCATGACGACAGCGTGCGCGTGGTGGTGTTAAAAGGCGCCGGCGGCAAGGCCTTCGCCTCGGGTGCCGACATCTCCGAGTTCGACCAGCACCGCGCCAACGCCGAGCAGCGCCAGCAATACGGCGAGATCGCCGAGCGCGGCCGGGCCTGGTTGTCGAGGCTCGACAAGCCGTTGATCGCGATGATCCAGGGCTTTTGCATCGGCGGCGGGCTGGCGGTGTCGCTGAGTGCCGACGTGCGCTTTGCGTCGACGGGCTCCACCTTCGGCATCCCCGCCGCCAAGCTCGGCCTGGGCTATGAATACGCCGGCGTGGCGGCGCTCGCGCGGCTGGTCGGCCCGTCGAACGCACGCGACATCTTGTTCAGCGCTCGCTTCATGCCGGCCGAAGAGGCGCGCGGCATGGGCCTGGTCAACTTCGTGGTGAGCGAAGACGAGCTCGAATCGCGCGTGCGCAGCTACGCCGCCACCCTCGCCCGCAACGCGCCGCTCACCGTGCGCGCAGCCAAGGCGGCGATCAACACCTTCGAACGCCATGCACGCACCGACGCCAGCGCGGTGGCCGCCCTGGTCGACGCCTGTTTCAACAGCGAAGACTATGCCGAGGGCCGGCGCGCCTTCAGCGAGAAGCGCACGCCGCAGTTCAAGGGCCGCTAGGGGCAAGTCGGGGAGTCGGTAGAGTCGGGCCCATGACACCCGAACTCCAGATCGAAGGCCACGTCGCCACCATCACACTGCGCCGCCCGCGCGTGGCCAACCGGCTTGACCCGGTCGACCTCTCGACACTGATCGACCAGGTGAGCGAGGTCAACGCCAACGATGCGGTGCTGGTGCTGCGCCTGCAAGCGCACGGCAAGTACTTCTGCAGCGGCTACGACATCACGCAGATCAGCAACAAGCGCCAGGTGAGCTTCGACCAGATGGTCGACGCCTTCGAAGACGCCCGCCCGGTGACCATCGCGGTGCTGCAAGGCGGCGTGTACGGCGGCGCCACCGACCTGGCCCTGGCCTGCGACTTTCGCATCGGCTCGCCCAAGGTCGACATGTTCATGCCGGCCGCCCGCCTCGGCCTGCACTTCTACCAACGCGGCATGGAGCGTTACGTGAGCCGCCTCGGCGTCAACATGGCCAAGCGCCTCTTTCTCACCGCCGAGAAGATCGAGGCCGCCGAGATGTTGGCCTGCGGTTTCCTCACGCACCTGGTCGAGGCCGACGCGCTGGAGAGCACCGCAGACGAACTCACGCGCACGCTCGCCGGCATGGCGCCGCTTGCGCTGCTGGGCATGAAGAAGCACCTGACCCGCATCGCCCGCGGCGTGCTCGACCCGACCGAGCTGCAGCGCGACATCGCCCGCGCCGCGCAGTCGGCCGACCTGAAAGAAGGCGCCGCCGCCTGGGCCGCCAAACGGCCACCGCGATTCAGCGGGCGCTGACAGGGTGTAAACCGAAGCGGAGCGGGCCTATGATCGTCGCCGCGTTGAGCCCCCGACCCATGCCCGCCAAACCATCACCCCCTGGAGTAAAGAGCAGCGCCACGGTTCCGCTGGAGCCGGGCGTGCGCGAAGATCAGCTGGTCGGCATCGCCACCGAGCTGTTCGCCAGCAAGGGCTATGACGGCACCTCGCTGCGCGACATTGCCGACGCCGCCGGCATCACCAAGGCCGCGCTGTACTACTGGTTCCCCGAAAAAGAGGCCCTGTTCGTGCGGGTGGTCGAGAACCGCATGGGCTCGCTGATCCGGCAGGTGTCGCTCGCGATCGAGCAGGCCGCCGACCCCATCGCCAAGATCCGCGCGTTCCTGCACGCCAGCGCCGAGCAGATGGACGCCAACCGCAGCGCCTGGGTCACCTCGTCGATCAACTTCTGGTCGAACTTCGACGCCGCGCAGCGCGAAATCCTGCTCGCCCAGCGCGACCGCTTCGAGCAGCTGCTGCGCCAGTGTGTGGCCGACGCCGTCGCACAAGGCCTGCTGCGCCCCGCCGACCCGGCGCTGGTCACACGCTTGTTGCTGTCGGGCCTGAACCAGCTGCCACGCTGGCACAAGCCCGGCGGGCGCCTGAGTGCGGCGCAGGTGGTCGAGGCCTACCTCGACATGCTGCTGACCGGCCTGCAACCCAAGACCTGATCGGAAAGAAGCCCGCGCACATGACCAGCATCCAGGAGCGCATCCGCACCGCCATCGAGGCCGAGATCTTGTCGGGCGCGCGCCCCCCCGGCAGCTCGATCGACGAGAAGGCACTGGCCGCGAGCTTCAATGCCTCGCGCACACCGGTGCGTGAAGCGCTGATGCTCTTGTCTGCCCAAGGTCTGGTGCACATTGCGCCGCGCTCGGGCATTTATGTGCGCCGCCCGAGCGCCGCCGAGCTGGCCGCGCTGCTCGAAGCGCTGTGCGAGCTCGAATCCACCCTCGCCCGCCTGGCCGCCCGCCGCGTGACCCCGGAGATGACGGCTGCGCTGACCCAGGCACTCGACGCCGCCTCGCGCTGCGCCAAGGCCAACGACCGCAGCGGCTACGCGAAGGCCAACGCCGTGTTGCACGATCACATCTATGACGGCAGCAGCAACCCGGTGCTGGTGGAGCAGGTGCGTGGTGTGCGCAAGCGCCTGGCGGCCTACCGGCAGCGCGGCTTCGACCAGCCGGGCCGGCTGCAGACCTCCGATCAGGAGCACCAACGCATCGTCAACGCCATTCGCCAGGGCGACGGCGAGGCCGCCGCGTCGGCGATGCGCGAGCACATCTCGGCCGGTGGCGAGGCCCTGGTGGCCCTGCTGTTGGCGAGCAATGCGCTGGCACCCGAGACGGGTGCCGTCAAGGCGCGGTAGCGAGAGCGCTCAGTACTTCTTCAGCTGGGCCAATAGGTCGGCGTGGAAGTTGGCGTCGCCGAACAGCTCTTGCAGCACGCGGGCGCGCTTCATGAAGAAACCCATCTCGAACTCGTCGGTCATGCCCATGCCGCCGTGCAGCTGCACACCTTCTTGCACCGCCAGCGTGGCGGTGCTGCCGGCCTTGGCCTTGGCCACCGAGGCCAGGCCCGCGGCCAGCGGCGAGACTTCGTCGAAGCTTTGCAAGGCCTTGAGCACGGCCGAGCGGGTGAACTCCAGCTCGCAATAGAGGTGGGCCACACGGTGCTGCAACGCCTGGAACTCGCCGATGATCTTGTTGAACTGCTGGCGCTCCTTGAGGTAGGCCACGGTGCGGCTGAAAGCCTCGTCGGCCAGGCCCAGCATCTCGGCCGCCGCAGCGGCACGGCCGGCGTTCAAGGCCGCACCGAGCGTGCCCCAGGCTTCGCCCACGGCGCCCAGCACGGCGCTGTCGGCCACGGCCACGTTGTTGAAGCTGATGCGCGCGGCGTTGTGCGCGTCGACGGTGAAGACACGTTCGACGTCGACACCGGTGCTCTGGCGGTCGACGAGGAAGAGCGTGATGCCTGCCACGTCACCGGCGGCGCCTGAGGTGCGTGTGGCGACGATCAGCAGATCGGCCACATGGCCGTCGACCACGAAGGTCTTGGCGCCGTTCAGCGTGTAACCGCTGCCTGCCTTGACGGCCTTCAGCGCGGTGTTCTTCGGTTGGTGTTTGGTGGTTTCATCCAGCGCCAGCGTGGCGATGAGTTCGCCTGCAGCGATCTTGGGCAGGTAGGCCTGCTTCTGCGCCTCACTGCCGGCACTCAGGAGCGCGGTGGTGGCGACCACGCTGGAGGCGAGGAAAGGCGAGGCGCTGAGGTTGCGGCCGATCTCTTCCATCACCACGCCGGCCTCGACCAGGCCGAGGCCCAGGCCACCATGCGACTCGGGAATGAGCACACCGGTGAACCCCATCTCGGCGAACTGCTTCCACAGCTTGCGCGAAAAACCGTCCTTGTCGCGTGTGTCGCGCAGCTGGCGCAGCTGCGACACGGGGGCGTTGTCGGCGAGGAAAGAGCGTGCGCTGTCGCGCAGCATGCCTTGTTCTTCTGTGAGGACGAGTGCCATGGTTTGTCTCTTGATAGGTTGGGCAGTGCTTAAAACTCCACCGTTCGGGCTGAGCCTACCGAAGCCAGCGCGCACCGCGTCGCAGGCACTTCGACAAGCTCGGTGCGAACGGAACTCGACTCAGGCGCCAGGCAAATTCAGAATCCGCTTGGCAATGACGTTGAGCTGCACTTCGCTCGTGCCACCCTCGATCGAGTTGCCCTTGGTGCGCAGCCAGGCGCGTGCGGTCGCGCCTTCGCGGGTGCGTTCGCTTTCCCAGTCGAGCGCATCGCTGCCGCCCGCTTGCATCATCAGCTCGAAGCGGCGCTTGTTGAGCTCGGCGCCGTAGTACTTGAGCACAGAGCTGAAAGCCGGGTTGCCACGGCCGGCGCGGGCTTCGTCCATCGCACGCTCCATGGTCAGGCGGAAGGCCGCTTCGTCGACTTCGAACTGCGCAATCTGCGCGCGCAGCAGCGGGTCGGCCAGGCGGCCTGCCGCATCGGTGCCCACCTGGGCCGCAGCCACCTGGCCGAGCGGCTTGGCCGCACCGCGGTCGCCGATGCCACCGATCATTTCGCGCTCATGGGTGAGCAGGTACTTGGCCACATCCCAGCCGGCATTGAGCGTGCCCACCAGGTTGCGCTTCTCGACGCGCACGTTGTCGAAGAAGGTTTCGCAGAACGGCGACTTGCCCGAGATCAGCAGGATCGGCTTGGTGGTGACCCCCGGTGTCGCCATGTCGAACAGCACGAAGCTGATGCCGGTGTGCTTCTTGGCCGCGGGGTCGGTGCGCACCAGGCAGAAGATCCAGTCGGCCTTGTCAGCGTAAGACGTCCAGATCTTCTGGCCGTTGACGATGTAGTGGTCGCCCTTGTCTTCAGCGCGGGTCTGCAGCGACGCGAGGTCGGAGCCGGCGTTGGGCTCGGAATAGCCCTGGCACCAGCGGATCTCGCCGCGCGCGATCTTCGGCAGGTGCTCCAGCTTCTGTTCGTGCGAGCCGAACTTGAGCAGCGCCGGGCCCAGCATCCAGATGCCGAAGCTCTGCACCGGCGCGCGGCAACCGAGCGCACGCATCTCTTGCGCGAGCACCTTGGCCTCTTCGCCGCTCAGGCCACCGCCACCGTATTCCCGAGGCCAGGTCGGCACCGTCCAGCCCTTGTCGGCCATGCGCTGCAGCCACAGCTTCTGCGCGTCGGAGGAGAACTTCCAGTTGCGCCCACCCCAACACACGTCGTCTTCGTTGGTGACGGGTTTGCGCATCTCCGGCGGGCAGTTTTGCTCCAACCAGGCACGGGTTTGTTCGCGAAAGCCTTGTAGCTCGGCAGTTGCTGTGGACATGGTGTGTGGTCTTCGCGAAATCAGATGGTGGCGCCGCCGTCGACGACCAGCGCCTGGCCGGTCATGAACGAACCCGCGGCCGACGCGAGGAACACGGCCGCGCCGGCGATCTCGTCAGGCTCGCCGATGCGGCGCAGCGGCGAGCCGGAGGTGGCGCGCTTGAGGGTGTCGGGGTTCTCCCACAGCGCCTTGGCGAAGTCGGTCTTGATGAGACCCGGAGCGATGCAGTTCACACGCACGTTGTGCGGGCCATACTCGACGGCGAGGTTGCGCGCGAGCTGGAAGTCGGCTGCCTTTGACACGTTGTACGCGCCGATCACCGGCGAGCCACGCAGGCCACCGATGCTGGAGACGATGATGACCGCGCCGTCCTTGCGCTCAATCATCTGCGGCACGGCGAAGTTGATCAGCCAATGATTGGCGATCACGTTGTTTTCGAGGATCTTGCGGAACTGGTCGTCTTCGATGCCGGCCATCGGCCCGTAGTACGGGTTCGACGCGGCGTTGCACACCACGATGTCGACCTTGCCCAACTGACGTGTGGTTTCATCGACCAGGTGCTTGAGCTCGTCTTTCGACGAGATGTTGGCCGGGATCGAGATCGCCGTGCCCGCACCGCGCGCCTTGTTGATGGCCGCCGCCACTTCGGCGCAGGGCTCGGGCTTGCGCGAGGAGATCACGACCTTGGCGCCGTGCTCGGCCATGCGCTCGGCGATCGCCCGGCCAATGCCGCGCGACGAGCCGGTGATGATGGCGACCTTGCCTGTGAGATTGAACAACGACATGTCTCTTCCTTGCTGGTTAAATTGGGGCGGGATGAATGGCCAGGAACCGGCACCTGCGGAAAGGTCGAATGCGACCAACCAGGTTTTCTAAGTTATCGTCTCCGCATGTTGAATTGCCCTATGTAGATGGGGCAGTTTTTTGTCCAAAGAAACATACCAGATATTTTGAAAGAGCACTATGAGCATTAGCTTTGTCGGCCGTGTCGCGATCGTGACAGGCGCAGGTGGCGGCCTCGGCCGCGAGCACGCTCTGGCCCTGGGCCAACGTGGCGCAAAAGTGGTCGTCAACGACCTCGGGCCCGGCGCCGAGGCCGTGGCCAACGAGATCAAGGCCGCCGGCGGCGAAGCGATTGCCAGCATCGGCTCGGTCACCGACTTCGCGGCGGTGCAGGCCACCGTCAAGTTGGCGATGGACACCTGGGGCCGCGTCGACATCCTGGTCAACAACGCCGGCATCCTGCGCGACAAGAGTTTTTCCAAGATGGAGCTCGACGACTTCAAGCTGGTGGTCGACGTGCACCTGATGGGCGCGGTCAACTGCTGCAAGGCGGTGTGGGACATCATGCGCGCGCAGAAGTACGGCCGCATCGTCAACACCACCTCGTCGTCGGGCCTGTTCGGCAACTTCGGCCAAGCCAACTACGGCGCCGCCAAGATGGCGCTCGTGGGCCTGATGCAGACGCTGTCGATCGAAGGCACGAAAGACAACGTGCGCGTCAACTGCCTCGCGCCCACCGCCGCCACCGCGATGACCGAGGGCCTGATGCCGCAAGCCGTGCTCGACAAGCTGGCGCCCGCCGCCGTCACGCCGGGGCTGCTGTACCTGGTGAGCGAAGACGCACCGTCACGCGTGATCCTCAACGCCGGCGCAGGCACCTTCGCCCGCAGCTACATCACCATGACCCACGGCGTGCACATCGGCACCCCGGCCGATGCCGACGACCAGGTGGCCGCACGGTTCGAGGACATCTCTGATCGTGGCGAAGAAGTGGTGCCGCAATCGGGCAGCGAACAAGGCCGCAACGAAGTGGGCCAGGCGATGGCGGCAGGCTGAGCGCCTGGAGCGTCAGGGCGTCTGCGGCCTGACGCTCAGCGCCGAGTTCACCAGCGCCCGCAACTTGTGCGGCGCCACCGGTTTGAGCATCAATTCGAAGCGGTGCTCGCAGGCTTCGGCCTCAAGGTCGGTCATGGCGCTGCCGGTGACCATGATCGCCGCCAGGCGGTGATCGAAGCGCTGGCGCAGTGACTCGATCACCTCCAGGCCCGTGTGATTGGACTCCAGCCGGTAGTCCACGATCAGCAGGTCAGGCCGGTCTGCCTTCGGGTCGGCACGCTCAGCCCAAGCAACGCTCGCCTGCAGGCTGTCAAAGGCCATCACCCTCGCCCCCCAGCCCACGAGCAAGGCCTCCAGCCCGGCGCGCACCGAGGGCTCGTCATCGACCACCACGATGCAGCGTCCATCGAGTGCCCGCGCCGGCGGTGCTGGGGCGGGCACCTCGGGCAGGTGGCGGGCCTCGCGCGCATCACCGGCCGGCAGATCGAGTGAGAACACCGACCCGCGCCCTGGCTCGGAGCGCAGACCCAACGGCGCCTGCATCAGGTTCGCCAACTTCTGGGCGATGGACAAGCCCAGCCCCAGGCCTCGGCGCTCTTGCGGCCCGACGTGCTCGGTGCCTGCCACTTGGTAGAACTCTTCGAAGATCCGGCTGCGCTCAGCTTCGGCGATGCCCACGCCGGTGTCCCACGCCTGCAAGCGCATGCGCCCGGCGCGCGGGCGGCAACTCACCAGCACCGTGCCGTCTTGCGTGTAGCGGATCGCGTTCGACACGAGGTTGCGCAAGATGCGCTCCACCAGCACCGGGTCGGCGTGCAACAGGTGGTGGGCGCCCCGAAAGCGCAGCGCCAGGCCCTTGTCGAAGGCCACCGGCTCGAAGTGCAGCCGCAGCTTGCGAAACACCTCGTCGACGCGAAAGTGCTGGGGCGACACGCTCACCGTGCCGCTGTCGATCTTGGTGATGTCGAGCAGCTCCGAGAAGAGCCCCTCCAGTGCATCGACCGAGCCGTTGATGCTGCTCACCAACGAGGCCACCTCGGCATCGTGCGTGCGCTGGCGCAGCGCTTCGGCGAGCAAACCCATGGCATGCAGGGGCTGGCGCAGGTCGTGGCTGGCCGCGGCGAAAAACTGCGTCTTGGCGCGGTTGGCCACTTCGGCCTCGCGGCGCGCGGCATCGGCCGCGCGAGAGGCCTCGTCGGCCAGGGATTTTTCTTGCCGCAGCTGCCACATCATGCCCTCGCCGAGCTTGCGAAAGTTCATCAGGTAGAAGCGTGACAGGAAGCCGGTGCCGCCCACGATCAGCAGCACGCTGGCGGCGATGAGCACACTCGACACATCACCCGGCATCGCGATGTGCACCACAAATGGAAGCACCGAACAGAAGAAGTTGATCTCGAATGCGAGATACCTGATCGACACGTGGTACGAGTTGAGCACGCACAACCCGTACAGCACGAAGCCGAGCAGCAACTGCTCTTTGGGGCCACCATGGCCGAACAGCAGCGCAGCCGTGACGCCCCAGAACACACCGGACACCAGGGCCAGCATGAAGAACAGGTTGTAGGAGCCTTCGGCATTGCGCTGCGCATCGGCGCGCCAGCGCGTCAGGCGCTGGATCACCAGCGTGCGGGCACCGACGAACACCACCAGAGCGACCAGCCAGCCCGTGAGCGCCGGCATCGGCAACAAGGGCAGGTACCAGGGCATCAACAGCAGGGCCGCAAACAGGTTGAGTGCGGTCATCCGGGGCAGGATCCAGAACGCCCGGTCGACCCAGGCCACTTCCATGTCGGCCTCGAAGTCGTCGCGTCCTTGTTTCAACAAGGGGTCGCGTTCCTGCCATTGCGGCGCATTCATCCCACTGCTTTCAAACGGAAGATGCTCACGCATCGGCCGCGCCATGCTACTGGACGGTTGGGCCAAGACGGCGGCAGCACCGCCGCCTCGCGGGAAAGTCCCATGCGAAAAAGACAAAGGGCGCAAAGGATTTGATTCCTTTGCGCCCTTGCCTTGTTCACCCGCCCCCGTTCGGGCTCAGAGCGAACGGAGTCAAGCGATCGGCATGGGGTCAGGCCTTTGCTGGGGCTCTGTACTTGCCGAACTCCCAGCGCGCAATCGCGCGGTTGTGCACCTCATCAGGACCGTCGGCCAAACGCATGGTGCGCATGCTGGCGTACTGCTTGGCCAGACCGAAGTCTTCCGACACACCACCGGCGCCGTGCGCCTGAATCGCGTCGTCGATGATCTTCAACGCCATGCGCGGAGCCGCCACCTTGATCATGGCAATCTCCAGGCGTGCGACCTTGTTGCCGGCCTTGTCCATCATGTCGGCCGCCTTCAGGCACATCAGGCGCGTCATCTCGATGTCGATGCGCGCGGTGGCAATGCGCTCTTCCCACAGCGAGTGTTCGGAGATGCGCTTGCCGAAGGCCACGCGCGACTGCAGGCGCTTGATCATCTTCTCGAGCGCCACTTCGGCGCTGCCGATGGTGCGCATGCAGTGGTGGATGCGGCCCGGGCCGAGGCGGCCTTGCGCGATCTCGAAACCGCGGCCTTCGCCGAGCAGGATGTTTTCAGCCGGCACACGCACGTCCTTGAACACCACTTCGGCGTGGCCGTGCGGTGCGTCGTCGAAGCCGAACACCGGCAGCATGCGGATCACCTCGACCCCCGGTGTGTCCAGCGGCACCAGCACTTGCGACTGCTGCGAGTGCGACGGCGCCTCGGGGTTGCTCTTGCCCATCACGATGGCGATCTTGCAGCGCGGGTCGCCCACACCCGACGACCACCACTTGCGGCCGTTGAGCACGTAGTGGTCGCCGTCACGCTTGATCTCCATCGCGATGTTGGTGGCGTCTGACGAGGCCACGGCCGGCTCGGTCATCAGGAAGGCCGAGCGGATCTTGCCGTCGAGCAAGGGCTCCATCCACTGCTTCTTCTGCGCGTCGTTGGCATAACGCGCCAGCACTTCCATGTTGCCGGTGTCGGGCGCCGAGCAGTTGAAGACTTCGGAGGCGAAGCCCACCTTGCCCATTTCTTCAGCGCATACCGCGTATTCCAGGTTGGTCAAGCCCGCACCACGATACGGGCTGTCTTCGGGCAATGAATCCTTGGGCAGGAAGAGGTTCCACAGACCTTCCTTCTTGGCGATGGCCTTCAACTCCTCGACCACCGGCACCACCTGCCAGCGGTTGTCGCCGAAGGCCTTCATTTGCGCGTAGTACGTGGGGACAGCGGGGTAGACGTACTTGTCCATGAACGCGACGACACGCTCGCGCCAATAGGTTTGCCGTTCGGACATCGTGAAATTCATGGCTCTCTCCAAAAGTGAAACGACGGGCAGCGGCCTTGGGGTTGCCCCGTGGCGCACGCTGCGATTCTCTGGCAGACTGATTTTTCTAAACGGGGCTCCGTTGACTGAACGAGCCTTTGTCAGTGCAGGTCTGTTTTATAGATCAACACAGGCATCCAGAGAGTCTCGTTTGCGACAAAAGCATTGAAGCCCCACATACCTGAGTTTCCATTCGCACAGGCCAAGCCGTGACCGAAACCACCTCCAAAGACCTGAACATTCAGGCCCCGCTGGCGCCCTTCAAAGGGGAGAAACCCGAGGCCCCACGCTGGTTCGATCGGGCCGTGCAGCGCGTGCCGCACCGCTCGTTCACAGAGGTCGTTGGCGCGCAGATCGAAACCCTCACCTGGGGCGAGGTCGGCAAGCCCGGCCTCTTGCTGCTGCACGGCAACCGCGCGCACGCCGACTGGTGGACCTTCATCGCCCCTTTCTTCGCCGATGACTTTCGCGTGGCCGCGCTGTCGTGGTCGGGCATGGGCGGCTCCGACTGGCGCGAGAGCTACTCCATCGACCTGCTGTCGCAAGAGGTCGGCGCGGTAGCCGAGGCTGCCGGCCTGTTCGAGAGCACGACCAAGCCCGTGGTGGTCGCGCATTCGTTCGGCGGCTTCCCCGGCCTGCGTTATGCCTCGCGCAGTGGCCAGAAGGTGGGCGGCCTGGTGATGGTCGACTCGCCCATCCTGTCGCCCGAGATGCGCCAGAAGCGCCGCGGCCGGGGCCCGAGCGGCATGCTCGACCCGCGCCCCAACCGGGTGTACAGCGACCTGCCGTCGGCGCTGGCGCGCTTTCGGTTTGCACCGCCACAGGTGTGCAAGAACCTCTACATCGCCGACCACATCGCGCGCGGCTCGCTGAAGCAGACCCCGCTCGAAGCCGGCGATGACCTGGGCTGGACCTGGCGCTTCGACCCCTACCAGTGGCGCGACATGCGCATGGAAAACCCCGTTCCTGATTTCTCTGCGCTGCAGTGCCCGGTGTCGATCATGTGGGGCAGCCACTCGTTGCTGTTCGACGCCGAGGTGCTGGCCTACATCGCGAGCCTTGCACCGCCGGGTTCGCCGCGCATCGAGATCCCCGCGGCACGCCACCACCTGATGGTCGACCAGCCGCTGGCCTTCGTCGCCGCACTGCGCGGGCTGCTCGCCGGCTGGCCCCGCTGAGCCCCTCGGGTTGACCCGGAGCCGAGCGCCAACGCGCGCTCAAGTTCCCCTCCGCAACCAATCGTTTACCCAGGCTTCGAATGATTGGTATGCCCTTGCGCAGAGTGGCATTCAGCTTCGGCTAAGTGTTTGCCCTGCGAGACTTCCCCCACTCTTCGGTACATGATCCGCAGGGTTTTCGCAGCCAAGGCTGCGCGCAACGTCGAGGCACGCGAATGCAAAGCGATTTTGATCAGACGGAAGAATGGGTATGGTGGCAGGCCACCACTGAGGCTGGGGTACAGAGCTGATGCGCGGCTACATCATCCGGCGCGTGCTGTCGCTGCTGCCCACCCTCTTCTTTGCCAGCCTGATCGTGTTCATCACGGTGCGGCTGATCCCCGGCGACATCATCGACATGATGCTGAGCCAGAACGACGTGGCGGCCGACAAGATGAGCCGCGACCAGGTCGTTGCCGCCCTCGGCCTCGACAAGCCGATGTGGGAGCAGTACTTCATCTGGGTCTCCAACATCGTGCTGCGCGGCGACCTGGGCAGCTCGTTGTGGCAGGGCGCGCCGGTCACCGAGTTTCTGAAGGCCCGCATGCCCGTCACCTTCGAGCTGGGCCTGCTCGCGATGATCGTGGGGCTGATCATCGCCATCCCGATCGGCGTGTACTCGGCCATCCGCCAAGACACCGCGGGTGACTACGTCAGCCGCTCGTTCTCGATCTTGCTGCTGGCCGTGCCGAGCTTCTGGATCGGCACCATGGTGATGGTGTTCCCGTCCATCTGGTGGGGCTGGTCGCCCGAGGTCGAGTTCGTGCCCTTCTTCACCGACCCGTGGCAGAACCTCAAGCAGATGATCATCCCGGCGATCATCCTCGGCGCCGCGCTGTCGGCGATCACGATGCGGCTCACGCGCACCATGATGCTGGAGGTGCTGCGCCAGGACTACATCCGCACCGCCTGGGCCAAGGGCCTCTCCGAGCCGCTGGTGGTGATGCGCCACGCGCTGCGCAATGCGCTGATCCCGGTCGTCACGCTGGTCGGCCTGCAAGCGCCGCTGCTCATCGGGGGCGCGGTGATCATCGAACAGATCTTCGTGATCCCCGGCATGGGCCTGCTGCTGCTCGATGCGGTGAACCAGCGTGACTACCCCATCATCACCGGCGTGTTCCTCGTCGTCGGTGTCGCGGTGATGGTGATCAACCTGATCGTCGACCTGAGCTACGGCTTGCTCGACCCGAAAGTGAGGTTCCGCTAATGAGTACGCCGGGCCGTCCCAAGTACGAATGCTCCCGCTTGGCGGGACAGCGCGCAGCGCGAAGGGTGCCAACATGAGTGCCGTCCTGGACAACGCCGTGCGTGCGGCCACCGCGCCGCGAGCCCCCTCCCGCGGAATCATCATGCGGCTGCTGCGCGACAAGCGCCTCGGCGCCGCCGGCGGCCTGGTGCTGCTGTTCATGCTGTTCTGCGGCATCTTTGCCGACCTGATCGCACCCTTCGGCTACAACGAGATCAACATGCTCGAGCGCCTGAAGGCGCCATCGTGGGAGCACTGGTTCGGCACCGACAACCTCGGCCGCGACGTGCTCTCGCGCTGCCTCTACGGCGCGCGCCTGTCGGTGATCATCGGCTGCTCGGCGGCGCTGCTGTCGACCATCATCTCCATCCTGATCGGCGTGGTGAGCGGCTACATGGGCGGGCGTACCGACATGGTGATCCAGCGTTTTGTCGACGCCTGGATGAGCTTCCCCGGCCTGATCATCCTGATCGTGGTGGTGTCGGTGTTCGGCCCCGGCATGCTGCAGACCATCCTGACGCTGGGCATCCTGCTCGGCATCGACGGCTCGCGCATCGTGCGCAGCGCGGTGGTGGCGGTGCGCGAAAACATGTACGTGCATGCGGCGCAGTCGCTGGGCGCCTCGTCGATCCGCATCCTGTGGAAGCACATCCTGCCCAACGTGATGCCGGTCGTGATCGTGATCTTCACCACCCGCGTGGGCACCGTGATCCTGGCCGAATCGGGCCTCGCCTTCCTTGGCCTGGGCGTGCCACCGCCGGCGCCCACCTGGGGCGGCATGTTGTCGGGGAGCGGGCGCACCTACATGTTCCAGGGCCCGTGGCTGGCGCTGGCACCAGGCCTGTGCCTGACCGTGATGGTCTACGCCACCAACGTGTTCGGCGACGCCTTGCGCGACCTGCTCGACCCTCGCATGCGCGGCTCACGCTGAGACGCTGTTTCCCTACCCTTTTGACAACCACCATCACCCCATGCAACTGACCTCACTCGCGCGGCACCTGCGCGCACTCGCCCTGCCCACCACCCTGGCACTCGTGCCCGCACTCGGCATGGCGCAAGCCGGCAAGCCACAGTACGGTGGCGCGCTCAGCATCGGCAACGTCTACCTGACCGTGTCGCCGCTGTCGGCCGACTCGGCCGACTGGGCCTGGAAGATCAACCAGGACCTGGGCCTCGCGTATGAGCAACTCTTCGCGGCCGACCTCACCAAGTCCAAGCGCAACGGCGGCAAGTACACCTTCAGCTCCGACGCCTGGCTGCCCACCGACTCGCTGCGCGGCGAGCTGGCCGAGAGCTGGAAGATGGAGCAGAACCCGCTGCGCGTGACGGTGCAGCTGCGCAAGGGCGTGATGTTCCCGGCCAAGGCCGGCGTGATGGAAGCACGCGAGATGACCGCCGAAGACGTGGTCTTCAGCTACGACCGCGTCAACAAGAGCGCGAAGAAGATCCCCGGCTACTTCGACCACCTCGACAAGGTCGAGGCCACGGGCAAGTACACCGTGGTCTTCCACATGAACAAGTACAACGCCGAGTGGGACTACCGCTTCGGCTGGGGCTACTACTCGGCCATCGTGCCCAAGGAAGTGGTGGCCGCCGGCGCGAAAGACTGGAAGAACGTCAACGGCACCGGCCCCTACCAGATGGGCGAATACCTGCAGGGCAACTCGCTGAGCTTCAACAAGAACCCGAGCTACTGGGACAAAGAGAAGATCGGCGGCACCGAGTACAAGCTGCCCTTCGCCGACAAGATCACCTACCGCTACATCAAGGACGAGGCCACCTTCCTCACCGCGCTGCGCACCGGCAAGATCGACATCCTCGAGGCCGTGCGCTGGAGCGCCGTCGAAGAGCTGAAGAAGAGCGCACCGCAGATCCAGTGGAACAAGTACCTCGCCAACGGCGGGCAGTTCATCGCGCTGCGCATGGACACCAAGCCTTTCGACGACGTGCGCGTGCGCCGCGCGATGAACCTCGCGGTCGACAAGCAGTCGATCATCAAGAACTACTACGGCGGCAACGCCGAGATGCTGACCTACCCGATGCACCCGAACTACGTCGGCTACTACGAGCCGCTGGAGACGATGCCCGATTCGGTGAAGGAGCTCTACACCTACAACCCGGCCAAGGCGAAGGCGCTGCTCGCCGAAGCCGGCCACCCGAAGGGCTTCACCTTCAAGGTGCAGACCTCCAGCTCCAGCGTCGAGGGTGACATGCTGGCGCTGATCGCCGCCAACCTGGCGAAGGTGGGCGTGACGATGGAGATCGAGACGCTCGACTACGGCGCCTACCTGTCGGCCATGACGACCAAGAAGAACGCCCCTGGCTACTTCATGTTCCTCGGCCACACCAACCCGACCACGGCGCTGCGCAAGAGCTTCGTGAAGGGCCAGCTGTGGAACCCGTCGCAGTTCTATGACGCCGACATCGAGAAGAAGATGGCCGAGGTTTACGCCGAGCCCGACGAGCGCGTGCGCCAGGTCAAGGTGCGCCTGATGACGCGCCAGGTGCTGGAGGCCGTGCCCAGCCTGCTGCTGCCCACGCCTTACGTCTACACCGGCTGGTGGCCGTGGGTCAAGAACTACGCCGGCGAGCTGCGCGCCGGCGCCGAGCGCCCCGGCCCCATCCACGCCCGCATCTGGATCGATCAAGAGCTGAAAAAGAAGATGGGCAAGT
>NZ_JADMJX010000144.1:5713-25104 GCF_018780185.1 Rhizobacter sp. | reverse complement strand
CGGCATCATCGTGCGCAACTCCATCCTGCTGGTCGACTTCATCAACCTGCAGGTGGCTGAAGGCAAGCCGTTCAAGGACGCCATCGTCAACTCGGCCATCACCCGAGCGCAGCCGATCATGCTGACCGGCCTCGCGGCCATGCTGGGTGCCTTCTTCATCCTCGATGACCCGATCTTCAATGGCCTGGCCATCTCGCTGATCTTCGGCATCTTCGTGTCGACCGTGCTCACGCTGGTGGTGATCCCCCTTCTCTACTACGTGGCCTACCGCCGCCAGTGGGAACCCTCGTCTCAACAACCCCTTTCACAACCATCCTCACAAGGAGAACTCTCATGAGCTCATGGCAAGCCGTTCGTGTCGTCGCCGGCACCTTCATCCTGTTGTCTCTGGCGCTGGGCATCCCCGGCAGCCCGATCTTCGTCAGCCAATGGTTCCTGGCCTTCACCGCCTTCGTCGGCATCAACCTGCTGCAAAGCGGGCTGACCAAGTGGTGCCTGATGGAAACCATCATGCGCAAGCTCGGCCTGCGCCCGGGCGTCTGAACCAAGGGGCCGGCCATGAACCTCGTTTGCCCTGAATGCGGTGCCACCAACCGCGTGCCCGACGAGCGGCTGAAAGACCAGCCGGTCTGCGGCCGCTGCAAAGCCGAGTTGATGGCCGCCAAACCCGTCGCCCTGACCGACGCCTCGTTCGCGAGGTTCATCCAAGGCACCGAGCTGCCGGTGCTGGTGGACTTCTGGGCCGAGTGGTGTGGCCCCTGCAAGATGATGGCGCCGCAGTTTGCGGCTGCGGCCACGCAGTTGCCGATGGTGCGCTTCGCCAAGCTCGACACCGAGGCCGCCCCGGCCACCAGCGCCCGCCTGGGCATCCGCAGCATCCCGACGCTGGCGCTGTATCACAAAGGGCGGGAAGTGGCGCGTTTCAGCGGCGCCACCTCGGCCAGTGACCTGGTGCGCTGGGTGCAGGGCAACCTGCCGAAAGGCTGACATGAAACGCCAAGCACTCTGGCTGAGCACGCTGGCCGTCGCCGTGTTGGCGGCCCAACCGGCATTCGCCCTCGACCTGGTCGAATCGTGGCAAGCCGCGTTGCAACACGACCGCGAGTTCGCCGTGGCGCGTGCGGCGAGCCTCACCGCCCAGCCCCGCCGCGACCAGGCCAACGCACTCTGGCGGCCGCGGGTCATGCTCACCGCCACCGGCGGCGTGGCCAGCAACGAAACCCAAACCCAGGGCGCGCAGTTCGAAACGCCGACCTTCGGCCGATCGAACGACGTCGCCTTCAGCACCTCGGTCACCAGCGGCACGCTGGGCCGCTGGGCGGTCACGGCGCAACAGCCGCTCTACAACCCCGAGCGCCGCGCACAACAGCAGCAGCTCGATCTGTCGGCCAACCTGGCCGAGCTGGAGTGGCAGGCCGCGCAGCAGGCGTTGATCTTGCGCACCGCCTCGCGCTACTTCGACGTGGCTCTCGCGCAAGAGAGCGTGCGCGTGCTGCAACAGCAGCGCGAGGCCGTCGAGCGCGCGACCACCGAAGCACAAGACCGTTTCAAGATGGGCGCGTCGCCGATCACCGACACCCACGAGGCACAGGCCCGCCTGGCCGGCATCCGCGCCCAGGTGCTGG
The DNA here is from genome assembly GCF_018780185.1 of Rhizobacter sp. Taxonomy (GTDB): domain Bacteria; phylum Pseudomonadota; class Gammaproteobacteria; order Burkholderiales; family Burkholderiaceae_C; genus Rhizobacter. The sequence goes on along the minus strand of NZ_JADMJX010000144.1, from coordinate 23,479 downwards.
CCGCCGAGAGCGACCTGAAGATCAAGCAGGGTCTGCTCGCCGACAGCACCGGCCTGCCGGCCACGAGCCTGTCGACCCGGCTGCCGCGGGCGCAAGGCGGCACCCAGCCGATGCGCGCGCTCGAGGCCTGGCTCGACGACACCACAACCCGCAACCCGCAGCTGCGCATGCAGCAACTCGCCGCCGACTTGGCGCAAGCCGATGCGAAGAAATACAGCCTGCGCTCGTCGGCCTCGGTCGACCTGGTGGCACAAGCCGGGCGTGAGCGCCTGAGCGGCAGTGGCGACTTCGGCAACGCCAGCAACACCGCCACCAACCGCATGGTCGGCATCCAGCTGAGCGTGCCGCTCTTCACCGGCGGCTACCGCAGCGCCCGCGAAACCGAGGCGCTGCGCCTGGCCGACAAGGCACAGGCCGAGGCCGAGCGCACGCGCCAGGACGTGGCGCAGCAAACCCGTGCCACCTGGCTGGGCCTGCAGGTGGGCGCAGAGCGGGTGCAGGCGCTCGACGAAGCCCTCAAGGCCGGCACCTCGCGGCGCGACGCCACCCAGGTGGGCCGCCAGGTCGGCGACCGCACCACGCTCGATGTGCTCAACGCCCAGAACGACACCGCCCAGGCCCGATTGGCCGTGAGCCAGGCCCGTGTGGCGCTGCTGCTCGACCGCCTGCGCCTGGCGGCGCTGGCAGGCCAGCTCGACGCCAGTGCGCTGCAGGCCGTCAACCAGGACCTCGGGGACTGAGACCCACCCGCTTCATCCACATCGGCCGGCTGACACCGGCAAAGGAGACACGACATGGCACACATCGTCATCCTCGGCGCAGGCACCGGCGGCATGCCGGCCGCCTATGAGCTGCGCGCAGCGCTCGACCGCTCGCACCGCATCACGGTGGTCAACGCGGTCGACTACTTCCAGTTCGTGCCGTCCAACCCGTGGTTGGCGGTGGGCTGGCGCGAGCGCGAAGCCATCACCTTCCCGATCGCGCCGTATCTGCAGAAGAAGGACATCGACTTCGTGGCCAAGCGGGTCGACCGCATCGATGCCGAGGGCAATGCGCTGGAGCTGCAAGACGGCACACGCCTGGCCTACGACTACCTCGTCATCACCACCGGCCCCAAGCTCTCGTTCGACGAAGTGCCGGGCGCCGGCCCCGAGGGCCACACCAGCTCGATCTGCACCGTCGACCATGCCGAGAAGACCTGGGCCCAGTACCAGGCGTTTCTGAAAGACCCCGGCCCGGCCATCATCGGCGCGATGCCGGGTGCGTCGTGTTTCGGCCCGGCCTATGAGTTCGCCTTCATCTTCAACCGCGACCTGCGCCGCCGCCGGCTGCGCAACAAGGTGCCGCTGACCTTCGTGACCAGCGAGCCGTACATCGGCCACATGGGCCTGGGCGGCGTGGGCGACTCCAAGAGCATGCTGGAGAGCGAGTTCCGCAACAACGACGTCAAGTGGATCACCAATGCCAAGGTGACCAAGGTGGAAGACGGCAAGATGTTCGTCACCGAGCTCGACGACGCCGGCCAGGTGAAGAAAGAGCACGAGCTGCCCTTCAAGTTCAGCATGATGCTGCCGGCCTTCAAGGGCGTGGACGCGGTGGCCCGCGTCGAAGGCCTGTGCAACCCGCGCGGCTTCGTGCTGATCGACGAGCACCAGCGCAGCAAGAAGTACAAGAACATCTTCTCGGCCGGCGTGTGCGTGGCCATCCCGCCGGTGGAGGTGACACCCGTGCCCACCGGCGCCCCCAAGACGGGCTACATGATCGAGACCATGGTGACGGCGATCGTGCACAACATCGCGGCCGACATCGCCGGCCGGCCGGCCGACACCAAGGCCACCTGGAACGCCATCTGCCTGGCCGACATGGGCGACACCGGCGCCGCCTTCGTGGCCCTGCCGCAGATCCCGCCGCGCAACGTGAACTGGTTCAAGAAGGGCAAGTGGGTGCACCTGGCCAAGATCGCGTTCGAGAAGTACTTTCTCTACAAGATGAAGAACGGCAGCTCGGAGCCCGTCTACGAAAAGTACGTGCTCAAGCTGCTGGGCATCGAGCGGCTGAACCGCTGAACCCCACCCCACACACCCCCAGGAGAAACACACATGATCGGCATCAACATCACCTTGAACACTTCGTTCGACGAGGCGATCCGACTCGTCACCGCCGCCCTCAAGGAGCAGGGCTTCGGCGTGCTCAGCGATCTGGACATGCAGGCCACGATGAAAGAAAAGCTCGGCGTGCAGATGCTGCCCTATCGCATCCTGGGAGCCTGCAACCCGCCCCTGGCCTACAAGGCCGTGCAGGCCGAGCCCGACATCGGCCTGCTGCTGCCGTGCAACGTGGTCGTGCGCGAAGAGGCGCCGGGCCGCGTGACGGTGGCCTTCATCGACCCGCAGCGCATTGCCGCGATGGTCGACAAGCCCGAGATCCACCAGGTGGCCGACGATGCCACCCAGCGCCTGCAACGTGCCCGCGACAGCCTGAGTCGCTGACCCAGGCGCTAGATGGCGTTCTGCGCGCCGTACACCGGCGCAAAGCCGCCCCCCGGCGTACGGAAGTTGGTCGTCTGGCCTTGGTACAACCGCGCCGCGACCCACTGCACCGCACCGCCGTAGGCATAACACCGCAGGTCGAACTTGAGCGATTGCGCGGGCTCGTCAGATGAGATCACGCGCTCGCCGGGTGTCACCAAGGCCTGGGCCACGTAGTTGCCGGCCAGGATGTCTTGCCACACGCGTTTGGTGAGCTTGTCTCCGCGGTAGGCGGCGCGGCTGCCGAAGCCTGCGTTGGGCTTGAAGAACAGCTGCCGACGCTCGCTCCACAATCGGTCAGCCTGTGACGGGTGAACGACCTCGGTGCGGGGAATGTTGGCCAACAGGACCTCGCGCGTGGCCGCCGGCACGCCGAGCGCCTGCAGGCGAGACGCATCGGTCAGCAGCGCCAGGTTGCGCTTGTCGGCATACAGGGCGTGCGCCTGCGGGTGGGGCGTCAGCACCATGGCGTGTTCGAGGTAGGCCGTACGCAGCGTCGCACTGTCGGGCGTGTCGAGCGAGAAGTCGGTGAGCCGGTTGTAGACGAGGTCGATCGCCAGGTCGCCATGCCACAGCACACCGTCTCGCAGTTCGAACGCGGTGGGGTCGGCGATGACCGCGCGAATGCCCTGGCGCTCGAACAGCTGCTGGAACAACAGGAACTCGGGGTAGAGAAACTGCTGCTGCGGTGCCTCGTCGACGATGGCCACCGAACGCAGCGGCCGTGCGTGGCCACTGAGGCGCCACTCTTCGCGAAACATCGCGATGATCTGGGCCTCGAGGGTCTGGGCTTCATCGGGTTTGGGCACCAGCTGCTCCACGGCCTCGCAGCAGGCGCGTTGCGCACGTGCCAGCACGGCGTTGAGCATCGCGCCACCCGCATTGGTGTTGATCTCGATGAGGCCGAGTGTGTCGCCCGCGAGGTGGAAGTCGTAGCCGAAGAACACGCTGCGTGCGCCGCCCGGTAGGTGCCGCGCAATCTCGGGGGCGCCCGCCAACACCTCTTCGCGGTAGGCCGGCAAGGCCACGACGGCCTCCACCGCACGCACCACCTCGGCCATGCGTTGCAGGTGCGCCGCCGAGACGAACACCGGGCGCGCTGAAAACAGAAAGGGGCACCGTTGCGCCACCAGATCGGCCAGGCCGGGTTGCCCGAGCTCCTGCTCCAGCGCATGACGCAGCGCGGCGTCGTCCAGGCTGATGCAAAAGCACTCGTTGTTCAATGCCTCGACGGCTTGGGGCACGGCGCCATCGCCCCAGCAGGCTGAAATGACAGGGTTGTTCATGGGTCAACGATAACCGCTGCGGCACGTCACCTCAGGCTTGCAGGGCTGCGGGCTCGGGTTGGTTTCCGGCTTCGACTTCGACCGGCCCTGCTGTTCAGCATCAGGGGGGGCGCTCATGCGAGGGGAACGCTGACGTCTCAGCGCTTTACGCCCGGTTCGGTCGACCCGGGCCAGGTTCACGTGTGGGGGCTTGCCGGGTCGGCCGACGCGGGCATCTCGGGGTCGAAGGGCTGAACGCCCAGGCGCTGGGTGGTTTTTTCCAGATCGGCCGCAAGCTTGGCCACCCGCTTGCTCAAACCCTGCCAGTTGCGGATGCACTCATTGACCGGGTCCATCGGGTAGTAGACCTTGTGGCCCTTGTCCTTGGCCGCGGAAAGCGCAAAACGCACCAGGTCATTGAGCTCGAAGGCGTAGTCGGCCATCAGCGCATGCGTCTCGGCAACGTGGGCGTCGATCAAGGCCTGGCGCTCGGGAGTCATTTCCATGGCCAATCTCCTGGGCTGAAAATCGCGGGGCAAAGAAAAAGAGCCTGCCCCTTGCGGGACAGGCTCTTGTTCGCTGACGTGTGTTGGTGGGCGGTGAGAGGGTCGAACTCCCGACATCCTCCACGTCAAAGAGGCGCTCTACCACTGAGCTAACCGCCCGAAGCCCAAGACTATAGCACAGCCCCCCAGTCGCTTCGCTCCTGCCCCCAAGGGGCGCCGCCTGGCGGCCCGGCGAAGCCGGTTCCGCGGGCGTTGCTTGAGGGGCGCGTCGCTGCGCTCGCGCTGAGCTCATTTGCGTCTTGCGCTGCGCACGCCGCTGATGCGGGACACGGCGTTCAGCACCTGAGCCAGCTTGGCGGAATCGGCCACCTCGACCGTGAAGGTCATCCAGGCGGTGCCGCCGCGCGCATCTTTCACGGTCTGGGTGTTGACGCCGGTCACGTTCATCTTGTCCTTGGCAAACACTTCAGAGATGTCACGCAGCAGGCCCGAGCGGTCGGCGGCTTCGACCAACACGTCGACCGGGTACAGCGCCGGTTTGTCGCCACGCGGTGCGCCCCAGGCCACGCTGATCACCCGCTCGGGCGAACGCGTGGCCATCTGGCGGAAGTTGCTGCAATCGGCGCGGTGGATGGCCACGCCCTTGCCGCGCGTCACGTAGCCGCCGATGGCGTCGGGCGGCGCCGGCCGGCAGCAGCGTGACAGGCTGGTCAGCAGCGATTCAACTCCCACCACCAGCACGCCACCCTTGGGCGCGCCGGCCGAACTCGGCCGCCGCAGGGCAATGAGGTCGTCGGGCTGCACCGCTGGCTCGGCCGGGCGCAGGAGGGTCTCGATGTTGCGCAGCGAAAACTCGTCCTTGCCGACCACCTCGAACAGATCGTCGGCGTTGCGAAAACCCAGCCGCGCGGCCAGGTCGTCGAGTTTCATCGCCGTCTTGCCTTCGCGCTGCAAGAGCTTCTCCACCGCCTCGCGGCCGCGTGCGATCGTGTCCTGCTGCTGCAGCGCGTTGAACCAGGCACGCACCTTGGCCTTGGAGCGTGCGCTTTGCAGGTAACCCAGCTCGGGGTTGAGCCAGTCGAGCGAAGGGCCGCCTTCCTTGATGGTCGTCACCTCCACCGTCTGCCCGCTCTGCAGCCGGGTGTTGAGCGGCACCATCGCGCCGTCGACCTTGGCCCCGCGGCAACGGTGGCCGAGCGTGGTGTGCACGGTGTAGGCAAAGTCGATCGGCGTGGCCCCGGCCGGCAGCTCGATCACCGCCGCCTGGGGCGTGAAGACATAGATGCGGTCGTCGAACACCGCGTCAGTCGTCGCCGCCGCATCGCCGGACTCAGCGAAATCGCGCTCCCACGCCAGCAGCTGCCGCAGTACCGCCTTGCGCGCCTCGGCCACCTGGGCATCGAAGTCACCCGACGCGCTGACGCCGGCATAGCCCTTGGTACCGGCCTCCTTGTAGGCCCAGTGCGCGGCCACGCCATGCTCTGCGTGTTCGTGCATGGCGCGGGTGCGGATCTGCACCTCGACCGGGCGCTCCTGCGCGTCGAGCACCACGGTGTGCAGCGACTGGTAGCCGTTGCCCTTGGGCCGGGCGATGTAGTCGTCGAACTCGCCCGGCACGGCGCGCCAGAGCTCGTGCACGCGGCTCAGCACGGCGTAGCACTCGGGCACGTCGGCAACGATCACGCGCACCGCACGCACGTCGAACACGTGGGCGATGTCGATGCCTTTGCCGCGCATCTTTTTCCAGATGCTGTAGAGGTGCTTGGGCCGGCCCTGCACTTCGGCGCGCAGGCCGTTGCGGGCCAGGTCGTCGCTCAGCGCCCGCCGGAACGCCTCGACGCCCTGCTCCCGCTCAACGCGCTTCTCGTCGAGCAGGCGCGCCACGTTCTTGTATTGCTCGGGCTCGAGGAAACGGAACGCGAGGTCTTCCATCTCCCACTTGATCTGCCAGATGCCCAGGCGGTTGGCCAGCGGCGCGAACACCTGCATCGACTCGCGCGCCAGCAGCACCGGGCATGGCTGCTTGCTCAGCGCAAAGTGGCGCAGCGTCTGCAGCCGCGAGGCCAGGCGCAACAACACCACCCGCAGGTCGCGCGAGAAGGCGAGCAGCATCTTGCGCACCCGCTCGGTCTGCTCGGCGCGCTTCTCGTCTTGCACCTGCGCTTCGCGCGCGGCGCGCTGGATCTGCACCAGCTTTCGGGTGTGCATCACGAGGCCGGCATAGGCCGGGCCGAAGGCCTTGCTGACCACCTCGTCAGGCTTGCTGAGGTAGTCGCCGGCATACACCAGATACGCCGCCGCGCCCATCGAAGGCGCCGCACCGATGCCCAGCAGGATGTTGGCCACACCTTCGGCATGCGAGAGCGCGTCTTCGCCGGTGTCGAGCACCTGCCCCGTGAGCAAGGGCTCGGCAAACGCGCGCGCGCGCGCCAGCTGCGAAGCCTCGGCCTCGCGCGACTCGTCGGGGGCCACCTCGGCCAGTTGAACGATGGCGGCAGCCGCCGCGCGGCTGTCCAGCGGGCCGGTTTTCATGCGCGCAGCAAGAACTCCCGCACCACGGCAATCTGGTCTGGGGAGTTGAGCATGGGGGCGTGGCCGATGCCCGCGAACTGCTGCAGCTCGGCTTTCGGCCCACGCTGGGTCATCAGTTGTGCCGTCTCGCGCGTGAGCAAGTCGGAGTCGGCGCCGCGCAGCAGCAGCGTGGGGCAGCGCAGGCTGTCGTACATCGACCACATCAGGGCCTCGCCGGCCTTGGCAGCCTCGGGGGTGATGGCACGAAATGGCACGGCGATCTGCAAGTCGTAGTGGGGCACAAAACCGTCGCCATCGACCTTCAGCTGAGGCCTTGTCAGCGCGAGCCACTGTTCGCGGGTGTGCGGGCCAAAACCCTGCGAGATGGCCCACAGCGCGTCGGCCGCTTCGTCAAGCGTGTTCCAGCGCACCGGCAGGCCGAGGTAGGTGCCGATGCGGGCCAGCGCCGAAGGCTCGATCACCGGCCCCACGTCGTTGAGCACCAGGCGCTGCAGCGGAGAGTTCTTCAAGGCGGCGATCGCCAGGCCGATCAGCCCACCCATCGAGGTGCCAACCCAGTGCACCGTGCCTGCATTCAGCCGCGCCAGCAGCGTCACCATGTCGGCTGCGTACGCGGGGATGTGATAGCCGCTCGGGTCGGCCAGTCGGTCGGATTGGCCCCGCCCCACCACGTCGGGGCAGACCACGCGGTACTCGTCCAGCATGGCCCGCGCCAGGGCATCGAAATCGCGCCCCTGACGCGACAAACCGTGCACGCAAACCAGCACGCGCGGGTTGGCCGGGTTGCCCCACTCCCAGTAGGCCATGCGGTGCAGGCCTTGGGTGTCAAGGCATTGCACATGGTTCAGGCGTGGTTCGTGCATCGGCATCTTTCGCTTTGATAATGCACTGTATCAATCCGGAGGTTCGACCATGCTGAAAGGGAAAACTGCGCTCGTCACGGGCTCCACCAGTGGCATCGGCCTGGGGGTGGCGCTGTGCCTGGCCCGCCAAGGGGCCAATGTCATCCTCAATGGCTTCGGCGAGTTCGAGCCGGCCAAGGCCGCCGTGGCCGCGCTCGGCGTGAAGGCCGGCTACCACGGGGCCGACATGAGCAAGCCGGCCGAGATCGAGGCCATGATGGCCTACGCCGAGACCGAGTTCGGTGGGGTCGACATCCTGGTCAACAACGCCGGCATCCAGCACGTGGCCAACGTGGAAGACTTTCCGGTGGCCAAGTGGGACGCCATCATCGCCATCAACCTGAGCTCGGCCTTCCACACCACGCGCCTGGCGATCCCGCCGATGCGCAAGAAGAACTGGGGCCGCATCATCAACATCGCCTCGGCCCACGGCCTGGTGGCCTCGGCGCAGAAGTCGGCCTACGTGGCGGCCAAGCACGGCATCGTCGGCTTCACCAAGTCGATCGCGCTGGAGACGGCGACCACCGGCATCACCTCCAACGCCATCTGCCCCGGCTGGGTGCTGACGCCGCTGGTGCAAAAGCAGATCGACGACCGCGCGGCGCGCGAGGGCATCACGGTCGATCAGGCCAAAGTCGAACTGCTGGGCGAGAAGCAGCCGTCGCTGCAGTTCGTGACGCCTGAGCAGCTGGGCGAGCTGGCGGTGTTCATGTGCTCACCGGCTGGCGCCAACGTGCGCGGCGTAGCGTGGAACGTAGACGGCGGTTGGGTCGCGCAGTAACCAGCGCTGTCATTCCCGCGCAGGCGGGAATCCAGCATCGACGCACATCGTGGATTCCCGCCTGCGCGGGAATGACGGAGCTATTTCGTCATCTGCACCGTGCCGTTCACGGTGACCGTGACTGTGCCTTTGCCCAGCTCCACCGGCAGGCTCTCCGACGCGTCGGCTGACTTGGCGCTCATGCGCACCATCGGCGCCGACGAATAGCCCATCGGCTCGTTGCCGTTCACGTTGACCTCGCGCACGGTGTAGCCGCTGAAGCCGAACTGCTTGGCGTAGTCGGTGGCCTTGGTGCGGTAGCTGGCAATGGCCTCGGCGGCCACCTGGCTCTCGACCTTCTCGCGCTGCTCCTTCGACAAGCCGGAGCCCACGCGGGCAATCGTCATCGTGGTGATGCGCCCGGTCAGCTTGGCGATGCCGGGGATGTCGCGCCCTTCGATGCCCAGCTCGGCCGTGCCTTGCCAGCCGGTGATGCCGCCCTTGGGCGAATAGCGTGGGAAGAGCGAGAAGTTGCCCGTCTGCACATCGATCTGGCCCGGCTTGGCGGCCTTCTTGGCTTCGGCCAAGGCAGCGTCGAGCGCCTGCTTCAGCGCCGACTGCACGCTGGCGGCGTCGGTGCCATCGCGTGTGGCGCTCAGCGTGACGCTGAGCAGGTCCTTGGTCACTTCGAGGCTGGCGCTGGCCGACAGGCCGATCACGTTTTGTGGCGGCGGGTCGGCGGCCCACACCGCCGTGCTGGCGAACATCAGGGCCAAAGCCATCTCGATCTTGTGTTTCATGCAGGTCTCCAAGGGTTGCGCATTGAACTTGACTGTAGTGCCGCGATGGCGGCCCCGATCAACATGAAGGCCTAACGAAGCATCGCGCTGCCCCGCCGACACGCCACCATGGGCTTCACAAAGCTTCACTAGGCGCTTTGGCGCCTCTGTCATAGATTTGTAACAAGTGGTCAAGGCCTGCCAAAACAGCCTTTGAACCTGCGCACAATCGCCGCTGTTACAAATGACGGAGAGGCCTGCCATGACGCCCAACACCAACGCCCGCCCCGACCGCATCGTCGTGGTCGATGACGACGCCCGCATCCGCGACCTGCTGCGGCGCTATCTCACGCAAGAAGGCTTCGAGGTGCTGCTGGCCGAAGACTCGAAGGCGCTCAACCGCGTGCTCACCCGCGAGACCGTCGACCTGATCGTGCTCGACCTGATGCTGCCTGGCGAAGACGGCCTGTCGATCTGCCGCCGCCTGCGCGCCGCCAACGACGTGACGCCGATCATCATGCTCACCGCCAAGGTCGAAGACGTGGACCGCATCGTCGGCCTCGAAGTCGGTGCCGACGACTACCTGCCCAAGCCTTTCAACCCGCGCGAGCTGCTGGCGCGCATCCACGCCGTGCTGCGCCGCCGCCCGGCGATGGAAGCCCCCGGCGCCCCGGCCAAGGACGCGCAGACCGTGACCTTCGGCCCCTTCGAGTTCGACCTGGCGTTGCGCCGCCTGTCAAAAGACGGCGAGCAGATTGCGCTGACCACCGGCGAGTTCTCCATGCTCAAGGCCCTGGTGCGCCACCCGCGCCAGCCTTTGAGCCGCGACAAGCTGGCCCAGCTCGCGCGGGGCCGTGAATTCGAACCCTTCGACCGCAGCCTCGACGTGCAAATCTCCCGCCTGCGCAAGATGATCGAGCCCGACCCGGCCCAGCCACGCTACATCCAGACGGTGTGGGGCGTGGGCTACGTGTTCGTCCCAGATGGCGCGGCCTGATCGACTGAAACCGCGCCAGGGCCCCAAGAAGGGGCCCTTTTTTGCTCCGACGGTGCCCGACCCCCAGCCCCTTGCCATGCCACGCAAGACCGTCGCACTCAGCCTCTTCTGGCGCACGTTCTTCCTGCTCGCCATCCTGCTGGTGGGCGGTGTTTTCGCGTGGGTGCAAACCTTTCGTGCGCTCGAGTTCGAGCCACGTGCCGTGCAGTCGGCGCAGCAGATCGCCAGCCTGGTGAACCTGTCGCGTGCGGCGATGAAGTACGCCGACGACATCAACCGCCTCACCCTGGTCAAGACCATGTCGAACCAGGACGCTGTGAAGGTGCTGCCGCGCGAGCCCGGCGACAAGTGGGAGCCCTTCGAGTCCGACCGTTTTTCCAAGGCCATCAGCCAGGAGCTGCATTCGCGGCTTGGCGCCGACACGGTGGTGGCATCGGCGGTGAATGGCATCGGCGGGCTGTGGGTCGGCTTCTCGGTGGAGAAAGACGCCTACTGGCTGCAGGCCGACCCCACGCGCGTGCGGCCCATGGCGGGCAGCAGCTGGCTGCTGTGGGTGACGATCGCCTTGCTGGCCACCGTGTTCGGCTCGGCCGCAATTGCGCGCCTGATCAACCAGCCGCTGCGCGACCTGTCGTTTGCCGCCAGCCGCATCCGCGATGGCGAATACGAATCTCAACTCGACGAGAACACGCTCACCAGCGAGATCCGCCAGGTCAACATGGGCTTCAACCGCATGGCGCGCGAGCTGGCCAAGGTGGAAGAAGATCGCGCGGTGATGCTCGCCGGCATCTCGCACGACCTGCGCACGCCGCTGGCCCGCCTGCGCCTCGAAGCCGAGATGAGCGTGCAAGACGAAGAAGCCAAGAAGAACATGGCGCTCGACATCGACCAGCTCGACGCCATCATCGACAAGTTCATGGACTATGCGCGGCCTGGCGAGACCAAGCTCGTGCCAGTGCACGTGAGCAGCCTGGTCGAGCGCGAGATGCAGGGCTTTCGCGACCCGTCACAAATTCGCATCAGCTCGCGCGTGGCGATCGACACCAAGGTCATGGCCGACGAGGTCGAGCTGGGCCGTGTGTTCCAGAACCTGTTCGAAAACGCGCGGCGTTATGGCCGCTCCACCGACACCGGCATTGCCCGCGTGCAGGTGAGTTATGCGCGCACCGGCCCGTGGGTGATTCTCAGCGTGCGTGACTTCGGGCAAGGCGTGGCGCCCGAGAAGCTCAAGCAGCTGACCACACCCTTCTTCCGCGGCGATGCAGCGCGCACCGCGGCCACCGGGGCCGGCCTCGGCCTGGCGATCGTCGAGAAGTCGGTTCAGCGCATGGGCGGCAGCTTCGAACTCGCCAATGCGATGGATGGCGGCTTGGTGGCGCATGTGCGGCTGAAAAAAGCGCCCTGACCGACCCCGCGTCGAGCGATTGACGGCCGCACCGCCCGCGCGACCCGTGGCGGGCGTGCCGGGCGGGCCCCGCGTGCCTCGCGCTGCCCCTTCGACCCGCTCTGGGCGGACTGCCCGCCTCTGAATTGCCCCCGTTTCTTTTTTTGAAATGGCTGCGTCCGTGCGCTCAGCGCTTACGTAGGTCCACCTGAACGCGGCCGATGGGGCCCCTCACGCCGAGTGGGGCCCATCGGCCGGGTTCAGCTCTGTTGTCGTCCGTTTGCCCTGCTCCACCCGGCTCCGATCACGTGATGCGGTAGGCGAGCGGATGCAAAACACCAGGAGATCCATTGAAGGCTGTTGATTTGTGCACCACTCACGCGCCCGATTCGGCTTTGCACCGTGCTCGCCCATGCTGGGGAGTCGCAGCCGGCTCGAGCACTTGCGGCGTCTCGCGCCGGGCAATGTGGTTCGCAGGGCTTGCCTTGTCAGCGGCGTGTCGAGCAGGCACGTGGCGCGCATCGCGCTCGGCGTGGTTGGTGTTCGCGCTGATCGCCGGCTCGCAGGCGTGGGCCCAGAGCGCGACAGACCTTGAGGCGGCGCGGCGTCAGTCCGAAGCTGTGCAACGCCAGCAGCAGGAGCAGCTTCGGCGCGACCAGGAAGCCGCCCAGCCGCCCGACAAAGGCCCAGGCGGCATCGACACGCGAAAGCTGCTGCCCAAACTGGATGCCTCCAAGGCAGGAACCAAGTGCCGCGGCATCAGCGAGATCGTCATCAACGGGGCGCCGCACCTCACCGCGTCGCTGCGACAGAAGATCAGCAAGACCTATGTCGGAGGCTGTCTTGGCACGACCGAGATCGTGGAGATCCTGGGCGAGATCACGCGCGACTACGTTCTTCGCGGTTATGTCTCCACGCGTGCCTACTTGCCCACGCAAGACCTGAGCGGCGGCAAACTTGAGCTCCTGGTGGTGGAGGGCATGATCGAGACGCTGCGCGTCGACGGCGGCCCCCAGAGGGGCATCTCCCCGGGCAACACCTTTCCCGCCAAACCCGGCGACTTGCTCAACCTGCGCGACCTGGAACAGGGCATCGACCAGATCAATCGCCTGAGCTCCAACAAGGCCACGCTCGACATCCAGCCCGGCAGCCAGCCCGGCTTGAGCGAGGTCATCATCCGCAACGATCCGGGGCCGCTCTATCACGCTGTGTCGACAGCAGACAACCAGGGCAGTGCCGCGACCGGCAGGCACCAGCTCGGCGCCACCCTGTCACTGGACAGCCTGCTCGGCTTGACCGAGTTCATCTCGTTCACCCGCCGAGTGTCGGTTCCCAACACGTCGCAGCAGCACGCCACCAGCAACTCCCTCATCGTCGGCGTGCCCTTCGGCTACTCAACGCTGAGCTACAACGCCAGCCGCTCGCGCTATGCGAGCACGGTGCAAGCACCCAGTGGCCGGGACCTGCACACCGCCGGCGACAGCAGCAGCAACACGCTGGCGCTCGACCGCGTGGTCTACCGCGACCAGGCCAACCGCGCCACCATCACGGGTGCGTTCACCCACAAGAAGACGCGCAATTTTCTCGAGGGGCAGCTGCTGGGCGTCAGCAGCCGCACGCTGTCGGTGCTCGATCTCGACGGCGGTGTCACCACCCGGCTGGGCCAGGGCGCGCTGAGCATGACCCTCGGCTGGGCCCAGGGCCTGACGGCCGCCGGCGCCTTGCGCGACATCGACGGACTGCCCGACTCGGCGCCGCGCGCCCAGTTCAAGAAAGTGAAATACGCAGCCTCCTACACCCTGCCCTGGCAATGGCTCGGCAGCGACTGGACGCTGAGCTCGCAGCTGACCGGCCAGGTCGCGCGCACCACGCTGTTCGGCTCGGAGCAGATCTCCATCGGCGGCATCTACAGCGTGCGCGGCCACGAGAAGAACGCCCTGTCGGGTGACAGTGGCTATTTCCTGCGCAACGAGCTGTCGGTGCGCGCGCCCGTGAGCCTCGCTGAAACCCAACTCCCGTTGCGCCTGTTTGTGGGGCTCGATGCGGGGGCGGTGCGCAACCGTGCTCCCGACGTTCCCCAAGGCTCGCTGGCGGGCTCGGCGTTCGGTGCGTCGCTTGGCTGGAAGGCCGTGAGCTCAGAGTTGTTCGCCACCTGCCCGCTGGCCGTGCCGAGCGCCATGGAGCGCGAGTCTTGCCAGACCTGGTTTCGCTTGAACGTCTCGATCTGATCGATCAACCCCTTTGTTGCATCTGAAAGCCGTCGCCATGAACCGACACGCCTCCCAAAATCGCAGCGCCCCTTCCCCCTTGAGCGATGCGTTGCTGATGACGCTGGCCCTCGCCGCCCTGGCTTTGCCGCTGCTGGCACAGGCGCAGGTCAGGCCGGCGACCACGGTGGTGCCCACGGGCGGCAACACCACGGCCTACGTCGCACCCAATGGCGTGCCGGTGGTCAACATCAACACCGCCAACGGGGCGGGCGTGTCGCACAACGTCTTCACGCGCTACGACGTGCAGGGCAACGGGCTGGTGCTCAACAACGGCAACACCAGCCAGGCGGCACGGCAGTCGCAGCTCGCCGGCCAGGTGCTGGCCAACACCAACCTGCTCGGCGAGGCGCGGGTCATCATCAACGAGGTGTCATCGACCAGCCGCAGCACGCTGGCGGGCTTCACCGAAGTGCTGGGCGGCAAGGCGGACGTGATCGTGGCCAACCCCAACGGCATCACCTGCACGGGTTGCGGCTTCATCAACAGCGACCGGGTCACCCTGACCACCGGCACACCGCGCCTCGGCGGCGACGGCAGCCTGAGCGGCTTCACCGTCAACCGGGGCGACATCCTCGTCAATGGCGCTGGCCTCAACGGCAGCGCACAGCAAGTGCTGGATTTGGTCTCCCGCTCCGTCAGGCTGGAGGCCGCGATCAACGCGCCCGATCTCGGTGTGTTCACTGGCAACAACCTGTGGGACTACGGCAGCCGCCAGGTCACCGGCGGCACGCCGGGCGGCGGCGCAGCCCCGAGCTACGCCATCGACTCGAGCGCACTCGGCGGCATGTACGCCGGGCGCATTCGCCTGATTGCCACCGAAGCCGGTGTCGGCGTGCGCATGTTGGGCGAAGCCGCCGCCAACGGCAGCGATTTCAGTCTCAGCGCAGCGGGCAGGATCGACGTGCGCGGCAACGTGTCGGCACAGCGCGATCTGAGCTTGTCCAGCACGGCTGTCGAGGGCGACGCCATCCGCGTCACCGACAGCGCGCTGACGGCGAACAACAACCTGAGCGTGGCCGCAGCACCTGGCGGCGCCACCCTGTCGGGCGGTGTGCTGATCGCAGGGCGTGACCTGAGTCTGAGCCTGGGCAGCCTGACGGACACCGCCTCAGGTGCGGCGCTGCAAGACAACAACCGGCGCTACGCGGGCGGCAACCTGCAACTGACGGTGGGCCAGGCGGCCGGCATCGGCGGCACCCGCTGGGGCACGGCCGGTGCCTTCGACGCCACGATCGGGGGCAACTTCACGCACGCGGGCCTGTTGCATGCCTCGGGCGATCTGACGCTGTCGGCCGCACGCATCGACAACACCGCCACCGGGGGCCTGGCGGCCAATGGCAACCTGAGCGTGCGCGCCACCGGCGGCGCGTTTGACAACCACGGCGCCCTGTTTGCGGGTGGTGCCTTGACGGCGTCGTCCACCAGCATCTTCACCAACCACGGCCGGGCCAGTGGCCCCGAAGGCACGCTGGACGCGGGCGGCGCCATCCGCATCAGCGCCCCCACGTTCGTCAACCAAAGCACCATCCAGGGGGCGCAAGACATCTCCATCGAAGCGGCGACCTTTCGCAACAACGTCTTTGGCGACCTCACGCGCCAATGGACACGCGCGAACGACTCCGGCGTGGTGTTCGACAACGAAACCAGTGGCTGGTGCGTCCCGTGTGCCTACAACCCGGTCCGGCGCTACTACCACCAGACCTGGGACGACGTGGAGTCTTTCGTCGGCTTCGACACCAACACCGCCAAGCCGCAAATACTGGCGGGCCAGGGCAGCACCCTGAGCATCAGCGGCTTCACGAGTGGCACCAACAACGGCGGCGTGCTGTCGGCGGGGACGGTCGCCCTGCGCGGTGCGAGCCCGCAGTCCACCTTCGTGGTGGACCCGCTGACCTTGACCACCCGGCATCGGCGGCGTGACTGGAACACCGAGCAGCGTTGGTACGGCATCGTCGGCTTCGCGGCCTCGTCGGGCACCATGATCGAGAACGATACAGGCGACTACACGGTCAACAACTCCGTGTCCGCCTTTGGCGCCGGTGTGTTCGGGAACCACATCACGCTGACCAACGCCGACCTGACCCTGACGGGGTCGACCCTCGGGAGCCCGACGCTCAACACGCCCCCCGGGCCCAGCGTCACCCTGCCGACCAACCCCAACGGCTACTTTGTTCCCAGCCACGGCCCCAACGCGCAGTACCTGGTTGAGACCAATCCGCTCTTCTCGGCGGGCTCCAACTTCCTGGGCTCGAACTACCTGGCTGAGCTCCTGGGCTTCAACCCCGACACGGTCGAAAAGCGCCTGGGCGATGCGAACTACGAGGCCTACCTGATCCGCCAGCAGCTGATCGCACAGACCGGCAGCAACATCCTGAAGGGCCAGGTCGCCGAAGCACCGCAGATCAAGAGCCTGATGGACGGCGCGGTGAGCCAGGGCGAGTCGCTCGGCCTCACCTGGGGGCAGCCACTCACCGCCGCACAACTCGACAAGCTCAAGCAAGACATGGTCTGGATGGTGGAGACCACCGTCGCCGGCCAGAAGGTGCTGGCACCGGTGGTGTACCTGTCCGCGGCCAGCAGGTCGTCGATCGACCGCGGTGCGGTGATCGCGGGGCAAAACGTCAATCTGAACCTCGCGTCATTGAACAACGTGGGCGGCACCCTCAAAGCCACCGACACGATGACGATCATTGCGGCGGGCGATGTTCGCAACACTGGCGGCTCGATCAGCGCCGACAACCTGGCGCTGGTGTCCACCGGCGGCAAGGTGATCAACAGCACCACCGTCAACCGCCTGGGCAGCGTTGCGAGCGGCAATTACCAAGACGTGGCCGGGCCCGTGGGGGCCATCAGTGCCAAGAACAACCTGGTGGTCAGCGGCAGCCAAGGTGTTGACGTGATCGGGGCCACCGTCAGCGCGGGCCAGTCGGCCGTCTTGCATTCGGACCAGGGCGACATCAACGTTCGCTCCCTCGTGCTGGAGACCAAGGCTTCATCGCAATCGAGCCGCAGCGACTTCTTCTCCAGCCATTCGGAAAGCCGCACCGAGACCAACCAGACCCTGCAGCAGGCCAGTGTGAGTGCGGGCACGGGCACGGCCGGCAACGCAGCACTGACCTTGTTGGCCGAGAGCGGCAAGGTCCATGTCGCCGGGGCCGATCTGGCCAGCAGCGGCGCGATCAACGTCAAGGCCCGCGACGTCAACTTCAGCACCGTCGAGCTGAACCACAGCCGCAGCGAGCGCAGCCAGTCGTCGGGCATCAGCGCCTCGGGCGGCGCCCTGAGCATCGGCTCATCGTCCACCAGCCATGACGAGACTTCATCAAAAGCTCGCGGCACCCAGGCGAGCGCACAGGGTGCGCTCAACATTCAGGCCGACCGAGACATCACGCTCGAAGGTGGCCAATACCTTGGCAAGACCGTCAGCCTGGAAGCCGGCCAAGACGTGATCACCAAGGCAGCGGCCAACCGCACCAACAGCAAAGACACATCGGGGTCGGCGGGCTTCTCGGTTGGAAACGGTGGCATTGGCTTCAGCAGCGAGCGCAAGAACGGCACCGAACGCACGCTGAACCACACCAACGCGCAGATCGGCGCGGCCGATGGCGTCGCCATCGTGGCCAAGGGCAAGCTCGACATCGGCGGCCTCGACGCCGCGGTGGCCAACAAGGCCGCGCCGGCACCCACACCGAGCCCCGACTCGGGTGCCGCGAACACCTCTGCCAGCGCGGCGCCAGCCGATGCCGCGGCGCCCAAGGCCCAGGTCGCCCTGGGCCTGGACGTCTTGCAACTCACCCGTGCCGCAGAGCAAGGCACGGCCGGCCAACACATCAGCCAAGCGGC
>NZ_JADMJX010000144.1:0-5613 GCF_018780185.1 Rhizobacter sp. | reverse complement strand
CAGCAAGGGCATCGACCTCAAAGGGGTGGCCATCGAGGGTGGCTCCAGCGTGAGCCTGAAGTCGAATGGCGACATCCGCATCAGCGCGGCCGAGGTCGAAAAAACGGCCACGCTCGACAGCCGCAGCACTCGCGTGGGCCTGGGCGTCAGCGCCAACGAGCACAGCGTCTCGGCGAACCTCAACATCGGCCACGAGAGCACGGCGGTGACGGCCTCGGCGCGCACCCATCAAGACGCCACGCTGCAAAGCGGTGGCACGCTGAGCATCCAGTCGCAAGGCGGCGACGTTCGCTTCACCGGCGTGACCGCCACGGCAGACACGCTGGCGGTCAAGGCCCAGAACTTCTCGGCCGAGGCTTACCAGGACAGCTCGACGCGCACCGAGAACAACACCCAGCTCGGCGTCAACCTGACGCTGTCGACCAGCCCGGGTCAGATGGTCGACGATCTGTTCAAGGGCAATGGGGCGCTGCACACCACGCTCGACCGCAAAGATACCGCCGAGCTGGGCAACACCCTGGTGGCCAACAAGCTCACCATCGATGCGCAGAATGCGGTCACCCTCACTGGCGGGCAGGTCGTGGCCGACCAGGCCAGCATCAAGGCCCACACGGTAGAAATCAAGGCGGCGGCCTCCACCCTGGAAGAGCGCAAAACGGAAGTGGGCGTCTCGCTCACCGCCGACGGCAGCGCCGCACTGATGGGCAACAAGGCTCGGGCGTCGATTGACTCGATGACGGGCCAGGTGGACGCAGGCACCACCCACAGCAGCGAGCTGGCCGAGCGCACCGGTGCGGGGCGGGTCAACGACGGCAAGGCGGTGTCCGATGAGATGTTGACGGCCAGGGTGGGCCTCACCATCAGCGCCAAGGAGGAGTCGACCTCGAAGACAAGCCACGACAACGCCAGCATCCAGTTCAAGAACCTGAGCATCGACACCCAGGCAGCAGCCGGCAGCACCAAGGGTGACGGCCATGTGGATGTCGGTGGTGCCAACCTGCTGTCGTCCAGCAAAGACTCCTCGCTCAGCATCGTGACGGGCGAGTTGAAGACCACCAAGTATGTTGACAAGAGCGTGGTCACGAGCCACGACAACAGCACCTTTGTCGGGGTGGCCACCGAGGCCCACAGCGCCGTGGCCGACACCGTCAACCACAGCAAGACCCTGGCGGACAAACAAGCCCAGGGCATGAAGATCGACGCGGGCTGGGCGGCGGCACAAGCAGCGGGTGACGCCACCAACATGGCCATGGGTGACGCCATCGGAGGCAGCGCGTCGGCCACCGTGCGCAACATCGACACGCGCAGCCGCAGTGAGGCGACGTCGGAGAACACCACCTTCATCAACGCCGGCAGCATCGACATCAAGACCACCCGCGGTGACCTGACGCTCAATGGCGTGCAGTTTGGTGCGCCGCCCGTGCTGGGCAAGGACGGTGTCACGGTCGAGAAGTCGCTCGAGCCCCGGCCGACAAGCATCACGCTGGATGCCGCCAAGGACATTCGCGTCGCGGCGGCCAAGTCGACCTCGTCGCAGACCAGCACGACGCTGAACAACGATGTGAACCTGACGGTGGCGGGCTCGATCAGCGGCTCGGGCTCGGGTGTGGGCATCGATGCGGGCAACAACGGCAGCACCCAGCACACCG
The DNA here is from genome assembly GCF_018780185.1 of Rhizobacter sp. Taxonomy (GTDB): domain Bacteria; phylum Pseudomonadota; class Gammaproteobacteria; order Burkholderiales; family Burkholderiaceae_C; genus Rhizobacter. Next base: position 3,964 of record NZ_JADMJX010000144.1, on the reverse strand, counting down.
AGGCCCAGCAGACCCGCTACGCCAACGCTCAGGTTTCGGCTGACACGGTCACGCTCAAAGCCCAGAACCTGAGCCTGGTCGGGGCCAACGTGTCGGGCGGCAACGTGCGTGTCGAGGTGGCGAACAACGTGGCCATCACGAGCGTGCAAGACACCCAGACGCAAAAAGAAAGCCGCGCCAATTGGGGCGGCAGCGTCGGCCTCAACACGTTGACGCTGGTCTCGGTCAACGGGCAAGGCGGTGGCGGTGACTCGCACGACAACCACGCCAAGACGGCCCAGCAAAGCGGCATCGCGGCGCAATCGAACCTGACCGTGAAGGCGGGCGGCAACCTCAGCTTGACGGGCGCCAGCCTGGCCTCGGCGGGCGGCGGCAGCGTGCAGATCAAGGGCAACGTGATCGCCAACAAGCTGGACGACTCGCGCGAAAAAGACGGGCTCTTCGCCGGTGGCTCGGCCGGTATCAGCCAAGGGGGTCTGAACGCTGGCGTGAACCTCGAAAAGGTGGACCAGGTTCACCAGGCCAGCACGCAGAACGCGACGATCTCTGGCGTGGCCTTGCAGGTGGGCGGCAAGCTCGAAGGCAACAACCTGCAGCCTGACGGCCGCATGCAAAGCCAAACCGAGACGGTGCTGAAAGACGAACGCATTGCGGGTGTCTACGTCAACGGCACTGGCGTGAAGAACACGCATCGTCCAGGCAAACCGGCCGAGACAGACGCTTCGGCCAGGCCACCCGCCACCGCCAACAAGGCCTTGCCACCCTCGCCAGCCGCCCGGAACTACGAAAGTGTGGTCGTGCTGCTTCCGGCCAACAAGGCTGGCGGCGCGCAAGACAAGGTGGCGCAGGACGCCGGGCAGGCCTTGTACGACCGCAACGACGACAAAAACCGGCATGTGGTGCTCGTGCAGGAGCAGGCCGACGGCAGCTTGGCAGTGGTCAAGGGCAATCTGTCCACAGTCAGCGGCCCCACCAAGGTCGAAGTGGTCAGCCACGGCAAGGAGCTCAAAGGCCGTGCTGAAGAGGTGGCCGGCATGGTCCGGCAGCTGGATGAGCTGACCCCGGCCGCAAGCTTCGACCGTGTGAACGTGAACGCCTGCGCCACCTGCAACCAGCAAGGCGACAAGAGCTTTGGCCAAGAGCTGAGCGGCGCCCTGGCGGGCGGCAGGCTCAAGGGCATGGAGGTGGCGGAATACAGCCCGGGCACGAAACTGCACGTTGATGCGGCCGGCAACAAGCTGGTCAAGAACGAACGCAACGAAGCCACGTCGACCACGTGGAAAGCGAGCGAAGGTGCGCCGCAAAGGGTCGGCGAGACGCCGCTTGCGACTTCGCGCTTCGATGACGCCGTGGCGCTGCGCGGCGACGGCGACTTCTTGAGTGCGGGGCTGGCCATGCGCTTCCCCAAAGGCCGAACTTTCGATCTGGCACCCGGACAGCACGAAACCAGGGACCCGGCCACACTCAGAAATGTGTACGAACACCCCGCTTTGATGCGTTCGAAATACAAGGGCACAGCCACCGAGCCCGATGGGCTAGGGCCGCGCGCCACCACCGGCATACCGATCTCCGGGGAACGCAATGAGTTGCCGCGCGCAGGTTGGTCGCAGGGGCACATCGAGCTGGCCCAACGACTCACGGCTGCCCTCAGGGCCGACACGCACCGGTTGCACAGCAAGGCCGAGAACTCCCATGCGCTGGGACATGGCGACTATGGCGTCGATCACTTCCTGTCGGCCCCGCCAGCCTCGCGGCATCAGAACACCGAGCAGCTTGCCATGGAGGTGGCGATGCGCCTGGCCGCGCAGGATTTGCACGAGCACAACCTGCCGACGATCAGAGGGCAGAGCCACCCGGAGATGATCAGGCTGAAGGTCACCGACACCATCGACCCGGCGACTGGCGCATTGCAAGTCAGGCGCTACAAGATCATCAGGCGCCTCGATCCCGAACGGGGGTGGAACGATCCGGGAAACACCAAGATTGCCGTCGACCACCTGATGGACGGCGAAAGAAGGAGCATCGCCAGAGAAGACGCGGTGGCTCTGAGCCAAAGCGTGTATCAAGCATTGGTCTCTGATGGCCCCACCCCACGTGTCGGCAACTACAGAAGCGCAAAGCTCGAACAAGAGCGCGGCCTCAACCGAAACACGCGCGGCATCGAAGCCCCGACTGTCGGCGAGATCAGGAACCATGCCGAAATGACCTTGGCGCAGATGCAAGCCAACAAGAGAGCGGGCAACGAGCTCGACCGCGACGGCGTGCGGCTGGCTGGCCCGGCCTTTACGGACCTGACGGTGAACGAGCATGGTCAGCGCAGGGTTTACAACGAACGCAGTGCCCTTGCCCCGGAGATGGCAGCAGTCAGGGCCATGGCGAACGCGAACGACTGGAACGCCGCCGCGGCAGCAGGCGCATTCTTGAAGACCAAACAGCTTGCACCCGATGAGCAAACCAGAATTGCCGGCATCATGGAGAGAGGGGTTGAGGCATTGAATGAGCTAGTGGGCAGCATCGTGAGGGACTACCGCACCATGGATAAATTCATGTTGGCGGTGACGCAGGCGAAGCGCGGGGAAGTGGAGCGGCGCAAAGCCGGGACGATCATCAGCACTGAGCTGGCCTTGAACAACCTGCTCAACAGCCTGAACGAGGCGGAGGCAACGTTGGCGTCTTATGGTCTGCACAACGACATCTTGAACGACCTGGAGCCAGCGGCCGGAGCCTGGCGCGACAGCGTGAACAAGAAGGCAGAAGACGACGCGAAGCGCTTGGCAACGCAGCGAGCATCAAACCGCATGGATGTCGTTGAGTGAGCGCCGCTCCCGGCGGCGGGCTGGGTTCTCCGCTCGAAGGCCCGCTCAGGCCTTGACCAGCAGACACACCGCCCGCGCCTCGATCGATTCGAGCCGGCCCACCGGCCCCATGCCCTCAGCCGTCTTGGCCTTCACATTCACCTGGTCGACCGGAATGCCCAGCGCAATGGCAAGCCGCTGACGCATGGCCGGGATGTGCGGCGCCATCTTCGGCACCTGGGCAATGATGGTGCTGTCGACGTTGCCGATGATCCAGCCGGCGGCGCGCACGCGGCGGCCGGTCTCGGTCAGCAGCGCGAGCGAATCGGCGCCCAAGAACTGCGGGTCGGTGTCGGGGAAATGACGGCCGATGTCACCCATGGCGGCCGCACCAAAGAGCGCGTCGGTGATCGCATGGCACAGCGCATCGGCGTCCGAGTGCCCCTTGAGACCATGCGTGTGGGGAATCTCCACCCCACCGAGGATGAGCTTGCGGCCCGTCACCAGGGCGTGCGTGTCCCACCCCTCTCCAATGCGCCAGCGAGGCACTTGCGGTTTGAGCGTCATGGGCGTCGTGTCCTCAACAAACGTTCGGCCAGCGCAAAGTCGCTGGGGTAGGTGACCTTGAAATTCTCGAGCGAGCCCGGCACCAGCATGGGTGCACGGCCGCTGGCTTCGATGGCACTGGCCTCGTCGGTGACGGCCCCGGCAGTCGCCAGCGCCTGCTGCAGTTCGCCGATGTGAAACATCTGCGGCGTCTGCGCCAGCCACTTGTGCGCGCGGGCTACGGTGGCCGCCACCCGGCCGGCCGACTCCTGCTTCATCGTGTCGGCCAAGGGCAAGGCCAGCAGGCCACCGACTTCATCGTCCATGCAGGCGTCGATCAACGCATCGACCCATTCAGCACGCAGCAGACAACGCGCGGCGTCGTGCACCAGCACCCAGTCGCTCGGCTGCGCACCCCGGCGCAACAACTCGGCCAGACCATTGGCCACCGATGCGGCACGGCTCGCGCCTCCGACGCGCGCCACCCAGCCCGTGAAGGCCGGTGCATGCGACTCGAAAACCGTGTCATCAGCGCTCAGCACCACCAGCGTCTGCCGAAGGCGTTTCACCTCGGCCAAGGCCTGCAAGGTGTGTGACACCAGGCTGCGGCCTGCGAGTGGCGC
>NZ_JADMJX010000105.1:1387-3341 GCF_018780185.1 Rhizobacter sp. | reverse complement strand
GCCAGCCCCGCGAGGTAGGTGTCCAGCACCTGCTGCCCTACTTTCACCAGGTCGAAGGCCTCGGGGTCGAGCATCCAGTTCTGGATCAGCCCATCGATCAGCGCATGCAGCCCCAGCGCCGCCGTGCGCGCCGGAATGCGCTTGGGCAAGAGCCCGCGCTTCATCGCCAGCGTGATGCCGCGCTGCGCATGCAGCAGGCACTCGTCGCGTGTGGCCAGGTGGCGGTCGCGCACGGCCTGGGTTTCTTCGACGTATTCGACCTTGTGGGTGGCGATCTCGAACACACGGCGCACCTGCGGGTCGTTCACCGTCAGGCGCAGCGCGTGGGTGAAGTTGCTGCGCATGTAGGCCAGCGGGTCTTCCAGCTCGGCGTCGTCGCTGCGCAGCGCGGCCTCTTCCAGCGGAAGAATCACGCGCTGCATCATCGCGTTGAAGAGGTCGGCCTTGTCCTTGAAGTGCCAGTAGATGGCGCCCCGCGTGAGCCCCGCCGCCTGGGCGATGTCGTTCAGAGTGCTGCGCGACACACCCCGCTCATGGAACACCACCTCGGCCGTGTCAAGGATGAGGTTGCGGGTAGCCTGCGCTTCTTCTTTGGTGCGACGAACCATGGTGGTGCGTGAAATCCGGTGGTCAACATACATTCATGAGCGTATGTATACTAACCGATCACTTTGTGCCGGCCGTGCGTTGTTCAAGCCCTGGCACGAACATTGATCCCCTCACTTGGCGCCCAACGCGGGCGCACCTCCGAAGGAATGCGCATGTCTGCGTTGAAAAACGTCTTGGCTGGGTTTGCCGTTGTTTCCACCGTGGGGCTGCTCGCCGCCTGTGGGCAACAAAGCGGCAAACCCGCCGCACCGGCGGGTGGTGGCATGCCACCGGCCACCGTGGGTGTGATCACCGTGGCGCCCGGCACCGTGAGCCTGACCACCGAGCTGCCAGGCCGGCTCGAAGCTTCGCGCGTGGCGCAGGTGCGGGCCCGTGCGGCCGGCATCTTGCGCGAGCGCCTGTTCAAGGAAGGCAGCGACGTGCGCGCCGGCCAGCCGCTGTTTCGCATCGACGCGGCGCCTTACGAGGCAGCGGCCGCCAGTGCGCAAGCCGCGCTGGCACGCGCCCAGGCCAATGCGACGCAGGCCACCGCGCAGGCTGAGCGTTACAAGCCGCTGATGGAAGCCAATGCCATCAGCAAGCAGGACTACATCAACGCGGTGGCGGCACAGAAATCGACCGAGGCCGATGTGGCCGCCGCCCGCGCCGCGCTGCAAACGGCGCAGATCAACCTCAACTACGCCTCGGTCAGCTCGCCCATCGCGGGGCGCATCGGCCGTGCACTGGTCACCGAAGGAGCGCTGGTCGGCCAGGGCGAAGCCACGCCGCTCGCCGTGGTGCAGCAGATCAACCCGATGTACGTGAACTTCACCCAGTCGACCACCGAGGTGCTGCAGCTGCGCAAGGCGCTCGCCAGCGGCAAGCTGCAAAAGGCCGGCAGTGACGCGGCCAAGGTGCACATCGTGCTCGAAGACGGCAGCGAACACCCGCAGACCGGCAAGCTGCTGTTCAGCGACCTGACCGTCGACCCGACCTCGGGCCAGATCACGCTGCGCGCCGAGGTGCCCAACCCGACCGGGCTGCTGCTGCCCGGCATGTATGTGCGGGTGCGCCTGGCGCAGGCCGAGCTGCCGCAGGGCATCTTGCTGCCGCAGCAGGCGGTGACACGCTCCGGCAAGGGCGACACGGTGCTGGTGGTCGGTGCCGACAACAAGCCCACGCCGCGCCCGATCAAAATCGGCTCCGCCCAGGGCAACCAGTGGCTGGTGACCGAAGGCCTGCAGCCAGGCGAGAAGGTGATCGTCGACGGTTTCCAGAAGATGATGGTGCCCGGCGCGCCGGTCAACCCGGTGCCCTGGACGCCGATCAACAGCGCCGCTGCCCCTGCAAGCGCCGGCTCCGCCGC
>NZ_JADMJX010000105.1:0-1287 GCF_018780185.1 Rhizobacter sp. | reverse complement strand
CAAGCGCCGGCTCTGCCGCCGCTTCGGCGACGAAGTGACCGGAGCACCGTCGCATGGCCCGCTTTTTCATTGACCGCCCCATCTTCGCGTGGGTGATTGCGCTGTTCATCCTGGTGTCGGGAGGCGTGGCGATCACGCAGCTGCCGATCGCCCAGTACCCGCCGGTGGCGCCGCCCGCCATCGTCGTCTCGGCCACCTACCCCGGCGCTTCGGCGCAGGTGCTCGAAGACGCCGTGTTGAGCGTGATCGAACGCGAGATGAACGGCTCGCCTGGCCTGATCTACATGGAGTCGGTCAGCCAGGCCAACGGCACCGGCAGCATCACGCTGAGCTTCCAGCCCGGCACCAATGCCGACCTGGCGCAGGTCGACGTGCAAAACCGCCTGGCCCGCGCCTCGCCGCGCCTGCCTGCGGCCGTGACGCAGCAAGGCGTGCGGGTCGACAAGGCACGCGCCAACTTCCTGCTGTTCACCATCCTCTCGTCGGACAACCCGGCCGATGACCCGATCGCACTCGGTGACTACGCCTCGCGCAACGTGCTGCCCGAGATCCAGCGCATCCCCGGCGTCGGCCAGGCGCAGCTGTTCGGCACCGAGCGTGCGATGCGGGTCTGGATCGACCCCGGCAAGCTGCAGGGCTTCAACATGTCGTCGAGCGACGTGGTGGCGGCCATCCGCTCGCAGAACGCGCAGGTCTCGTCGGGCACCATCGGTGACCTGCCCAACATCGCGGGCCAGGGCATCTCGGCCACGGTGGTGGTCAAGGGCCAGCTGAACTCGATCGAAGAATTCGGCAACACCGTGCTGCGTGCCAACACCGACGGCTCCACGGTGCGCCTGCGCGACGTGGCGCGCATCGAGCTGGGCGCGCAGAGTTACGCCACCTCGGCGCGGCTCAACGGCAAGCCCTCCACCGGCATCGGCGTGCAGCTCGCGCCCACCGGCAACGCGCTGGCCACGGCCGCCGCGGTGCACAAGCGCATGGACGAGCTGGCCAAGCTCTTCCCGCAGGGCATGAAGTACGCCATCCCCTACGACAGCTCGCGCTTCATCAAGATCTCGATCACCCAGGTGGCGGTGACGCTGCTCGAAGCGGTGGCGCTGGTGTTTTTGGTGATGTTCCTGTTCTTGCAGAACTGGCGCTACACGATCATCCCGACCATCGTGGTGCCGATCTCGCTGCTGGGCACGTTTGCGGTGCTATTGGCGTTGGGCTTCTCGATCAACGTGCTGACCATGTTCGGCATGGTGCTGGTGATCGGCATCGTGGTCGACGACGCCATCGTGG
>NZ_JADMJX010000263.1 GCF_018780185.1 Rhizobacter sp. | reverse complement strand
GGCAGCGTGAAGGCCGACAACGCGGTGCAACTGTTTTCGCAAGCTGACATCGATGGTGGCCTCATCGGTGGCGCATCTCTCAAGGCGGCAGACTTCGCCGCCATTTGCAAGGCCGCCAGCTGAGCTGGGCCTGAAGAATTTTTTGGAGCAATAAGAAATGCAAGTGTTGATGAACGTCGTGGTGGCCCTGCAGATTCTGGCGGCCCTGGTCATGATCGGGCTGGTGTTGATCCAGCACGGCAAGGGTGCGGACATGGGCGCCTCATTTGGCAGTGGTGCATCGGGCAGCCTCTTTGGTGCCACGGGCAGCGCCAACTTCCTGTCCCGGTTCACCGCAGTGTGTGCGGCAGTGTTCTTTTGCTGCACGCTCGCTCTGGCTTACACGGCCAACACGCGCACCGTCACGTCGGGCACGAGCGTGCTTGATCGTGCCGGTGTGGCTGCTCCCGCGAGCGCGCCTACCGCAGGCGCACCGCTGATCCCGGGCACGGCGCGCTCTGCGTCGGACGTGGCACCCGCTGCCGTGCCTGCGGCATCGGTCCCCGCCATTCCGGGGAAGTGACGCGGCCTTGAAAACCTTTGTCCGAGGTCAAAACGGGTTGCTGCAATGCAGCGGCCGGCTGAGATCACGAGGGGTTTGAGGTTAGAATTTGCGGCTGTCTGGTGAGCCACTTCCTCATGCAATCCAGACGCCGTTGCCAGGCAGTTAGACGGCAGTAAAACGTTAGGCCGACGTGGTGAAATTGGTAGACACGCTATCTTGAGGGGGTAGTGGCGAAAGCTGTGCGAGTTCGAGTCTCGCCGTCGGCACCAGATCTATCGGCAAGGCGCTTACCCGCGCCTCGCTGTAATCAACAAAGCCAACACTCGCACCATGAACCTGGCCCCTTACCTTCCTGTGATCTTGTTCATCCTGGTTGGTGTGGCGGTGGGTGTGGCGCCCCAGGTGCTTGGCTTCCTGTTCGGCCCGCGTCGTCCTGACGCCGCCAAGAATTCTCCCTACGAATGCGGTTTCGAGGCGTTTGAAGACGCCCGCATGAAGTTCGATGTGCGCTACTACCTGGTCGCCATCCTCTTCATCTTGTTCGACCTGGAGATTGCTTTCCTCTTCCCGTGGGCCGTGTCGCTGCGCGAGATCGGTGCGGCGGGCTTCTGGGCCATGATGTTGTTCCTGGGCATTCTGGTCGTGGGCTTTGCCTACGAGTGGAAAAAAGGTGCCCTGGACTGGGAATGACGAGGTACTGACGCCATGGGCATTGAAGGTGTTCTCAAAGAAGGCTTCGTCACCACCAGTGTCGATACCCTGATCAACTGGTCGAAAACGGGCTCGCTGTGGCCCATGACCTTCGGCCTCGCCTGCTGTGCGGTCGAGATGATGCATGCCGGCGCCGCCCGCTACGACATCGACCGCTTCGGCATGCTGTTTCGCCCCAGCCCCCGGCAGAGCGATTTGATGATCGTCGCCGGCACGCTGTGCAACAAGATGGCGCCGGCCCTGCGCAAGGTCTATGACCAGATGGCCGAGCCGCGTTGGGTGCTCTCGATGGGCTCGTGCGCCAATGGCGGCGGCTACTACCACTACAGCTACTCGGTGGTGCGCGGTTGTGACCGCATCGTGCCGGTCGATGTCTACGTCCCGGGTTGCCCGCCCACGGCTGAAGCCTTGCTGTACGGCATCTTGCAACTGCAGTCCAAGATCCGTCGCGAAAACACCATCGCCCGCTGAGCACCCTTCATGAGCAGACTCGACATTCTTCAAGCGGCGCTTGAGGCCGCGCTTGGTGCGCGAATCAAGAAGCTGGTGCGCGACCGCGGCGAACTCACGATCACGGTGGCGGCTGCCGACTACCTCGCGGCTGCCACGCAGCTGCGTGATGACCCCAGCTTGCACTTCGAACAACTGGTCGACATCTGCGGTGTCGACTACTCCGCCTACAAAGACCAACCGCAAGAGGGCCCGCGTTTTGGCGTCGTGTCGCACCTGCTGTCGGTCAAGCACAACTGGCGTGTTCGGCTCAAGGTGTTCTGCCCCGACGACGACCTGCCTGTGGTCGACTCGATCACCCCGGTGTGGAACTCGGCCAACTGGTTCGAGCGCGAAGCCTTCGACCTCTATGGCATCTTGTTCGATGGCCATGTGGACTTGCGCCGCATCCTGACCGACTATGGCTTCATCGGCCACCCGTTCCGCAAGGACTTCCCGACCTCGGGCCATGTCGAGATGCGCTACGACCCCGAGCAAAAGCGCGTGATCTACCAGCCGGTGACGATCGAGCCGCGCGAAATCACCCCGCGCATCATTCGCGAAGACAACTACGGCGGTCTGCACTGATATGGCCGAGATCAAGAACTACACCCTGAACTTCGGCCCCCAGCACCCGGCAGCACACGGTGTGCTGCGCTTGGTGCTCGAGCTCGACGGCGAAGTGATCCAGCGCGCCGACCCGCACATCGGCCTGCTGCACCGCGCCACCGAAAAGCTGGCCGAGAGCAAGACCTACATCCAGTCGCTGCCCTACATGGACCGCCTCGACTACGTGTCGATGATGTCCAACGAGCACGCCTACTGCCTGGCCATCGAGCGGCTGCTGGGTGTCGACGTGCCCGAGCGTGCGCAATACATCCGCGTGATGTTTGCCGAGATCACCCGGTTGCTGAACCACCTGATGTGGTTGGGCGCACACGGGCTGGACTGCGGTGCGATGAACATGCTCATCTACTGCTTCCGCGAGCGCGAAGACCTGTTCGACATGTACGAGGCGGTGTCCGGTGCGCGCATGCACGCGGCCTACTTCCGCCCGGGTGGTGTGTACCGCGACCTGCCGGACTCGATGCCGCAATACAAGGTGTCGAAGATCCACAACGCCAAGGCCATTGCCAGACTCAACGACAACCGCTCGGGTTCCTTGCTCGACTTCATCGACGACTTCTGCGCGCGCTTCCCCGCCAACGTCGACGACTACGAAACCCTGCTCACCGACAACCGCATCTGGAAGCAGCGCACGGTGGGCATCGGTGTGGTGTCTTCCGAGCGCGCGCTGAACCTCGGCTTCACCGGCCCGATGCTGCGCGGCTCGGGCATTCAGTGGGACCTGCGCAAGAACCAGCCCTACGACGTTTATGACCGCATGGACTTCGACATCCCGCTGGGCACCAACGGCGACAGCTATGACCGCTACCTGGTGCGGGTGCACGAGATGCGCGAAGCCAACCGCATCATCCAGCAATGCTCCGCATGGCTGCGCAAGAACCCCGGCCCTGTGATCACCAGCAACCACAAGGTGGCGCCGCCTTCGCGCGTGGACATGAAGTCCAGCATGGAAGAGCTGATCCACCACTTCAAGCTCTTCACCGAAGGCTTCCACGTGCC
>NZ_JADMJX010000348.1 GCF_018780185.1 Rhizobacter sp. | reverse complement strand
GCCTTCTCGCAAGAGTGCATCAACAAGACCCTGGCCGAGCTGCAAGGCGAGCAAGACGGCGTCAAGCACCTGCTCTGATCCATCTGCAGGTAAGCAAGAAAAGGCCGGTACGCAACGCTGCTGGCCTTTTTTTCGCCCCTCCCAGACCACACCTCGCATGAGCCCGACCAAAGTCCACCCCCGACAGGCCTTGTTTGACGCCACCGAGGTGGCGCCTGCCCTGCCGGTCTGCGACCACTACGCGGGCGTGCCCTTGCGCATGCACAAGAGCCTGCAGATGCAAGCGGAGCTGGGCCCGGTGTTCGATGTGACGCTCGACTGCGAAGACGGCGCGCCCGTCGGCGGCGAAGCCGAACACGCCCACCTGGTGGGTGAGCTGGTGATGTCATCGCGCAACGCCCACGGCCGTGTGGGTGCTCGGGTGCACCCATTCGATCACCCGGCGTTCGACGACGACGTGAGCACGCTCGTCAAGGTCGCCGGTGGGCAACTGGCCTACCTGATGGTGCCCAAGGTGCAAAGCTTCGCGCAGGCACACGACGCCGTCGCGGCCATCGACCGTGCCCTGCTGGAAAACGGCCACAAGCGCCCGGTGCCCGTGCACGTGCTGATCGAAACACATGGTGCGCTGCGCGATGCCGATCGCATCGCGGCCCACCCGCGCATCGAGTCGCTGTCGTTCGGGCTGATGGACTTTGTGTCGGCGCACCGCGGCGCCATCCCGCAGGCGGGCATGAGCGCCACCGGGCAGTTCGAGCACCCGCTGGTGCTGCGCGCCAAGCTGGAAATCTCGGCGGCCTGCCATGCGCACCTGAAGACACCCTCGCACTGCGTCGTCACCGAATTCAAGAAGCTGGAGCTGCTGCGCAGCGCTGCCCAGAAGGCCTCGCGCCAGTTGGGCTACTTGCGCATGTGGAGCATCCACCCCGACCAGATCCGCCCCATCGTCGAAGCCTTTGCACCCACCGTGGCCGAGACCGACCAGGCGATCGAGATCTTGCTGGCCGCGCAGGCCAACGACTGGGCGCCCATCAGCCACCGCGAGACGCTGCACGACCGCGCCAGCTACCGCTACTTCTGGCACGTGCTCGAGCGCGCCTTGCGCACCGGGCAAGACCTGCCGATCGAGGTGCGTCAAACCTTCTTCAACGAAGAAGGTGCAGGAGTGGGGTCGTGAACTGCGCCACACCACGCCTTTTCGAGTTGGCGAACAAATGTTTCAACGCCGATGGGCCATCGCCTGCGCGCGCTAGCACGGACCGTGCGCCCCGCCGCACCATGACCAGCGGCATGTTTGTGAATTCGGGCACACGCCGCTGTGCGGCGTCGCGCACATTGCGGGTGTCTCGCCCCACCCGACGCCGCATCTCGGTTTCAAGCGCGGCACCGGCTTCGTTCAATTTGTTTCAATCAGGGAATCTGCCCCCTAAGGGCGAAGTTAGCGGACCTTCACAATCCGTGCTTCCTCAACCCCCCGGAGTGATTCCATGATTCGAACCGCCGTTTTCGCAGTTGCCATTGCATTCGCCAGCGTCTCCGCCCTGGCCCAGACCGCACCCGCTGCGAAGCCGGCGGCCAAGTCGGCAGCCAAGCCTGCGCCCGCCAAGAAGGCCCCGGCCGACAAGCCCCTGCCGGCCGCTGACCAAGCCCAGCTCGAAGCCGCCGAACGCGCGCACTACGGCCCGTACGAGTGCGACCTGAAGCAGAGCATCGACGTCAGCATGAACCCCAAGGCTCCCGGCTATGTCGATGTGAAGTTCGGCAAGCAGTTCTTCACGATGAAGCCCGTGCTGTCGTCCACCGGCGCGCTGCGCCTGGAAGACGTCAAGGGTGTGGGCCTGCTGATCCAGATCGCCAACAAGTCCATGCTGATGGACACCAAGGCCGGCAAGCGCCTGGTCGACGCCTGCGTGCACGAGAAGCAACGCGCTTTCAACGACGCCCAACCGAAGTAAACCCTTCTCCGAGCGCAAGGCGAGTCTGCACCATGTCCCCGTCTCTCTCTCCTGCGAGCAACCACGCTTGTGCGTTGGCTCGCAGGGTTCTTGCTTCACTGACCCCTCGCTTTGCACCACTCGGAGAACTTCATGCTTCAAGCCTATCGCCAACATGTCGCTGACCGTGCCGCCCTCGGCATCCCTCCGCTGCCTCTGTCGGCGCAACAAACCGGCGAACTGATCGAACTGCTGAAGGCACCGCCGGCCGGCGAAGGCGCCACGCTGGTGCATCTGTTCACGCACCGCGTGCCGGCTGGCGTCGACGACGCCGCCAAGGTCAAGGCGTCTTACCTGGCCGCCGTCGCGCACGGCACCGAAACCTGCTCACTCATCTCGCGCGAGCAGGCCACCGAACTGCTGGGCACCATGCTCGGCGGCTACAACATCAGCCCGCTGATCGACCTGCTGGACGACGCCACCGTGGGCGCCATCGCGGCCAAGGGACTCAAGGGCACGCTCTTGATGTTCGACCAGTTCCACGACGTGCAAGAGAAGGCTGAAAAGGGCAACGCCAACGCCAAGTCGGTGCTGCAAAGTTGGGCCGACGCCGAGTGGTTCACCTCGCGCCCCGAAGTCCCGGCCAGCATCACCGTCGCCATCTTCAAGGTGACCGGCGAGACCAACACCGACGACCTGTCGCCCGCCCCCGACGCCTGGAGCCGCCCCGACATCCCGCTGCATGCGCTGGCCATGCTGAAGAACAAGCGCGACGGCATCACCCCTGAAGAAGACGGCAAGCGCGGCCCCATCAAATTCATCGAAGACCTGCGCGCCAAGGGCAACCTCGTGGCCTACGTGGGCGACGTGGTCGGCACCGGCTCGTCACGCAAGTCGGCGACCAACAGCGTGCTGTGGTTCACCGGCGAAGACATCCCCTTCGTGCCCAACAAGCGCTTCGGCGGCGTGTGCCTGGGCACCAAGATCGCCCCGATCTTCTACAACACCATGGAAGACGCCGGCGCCCTGCCGATCGAGCTCGACGTGAGCCAGATGAACATGGGCGACGTGGTCGAGCTGCGCCCCTACGACGGCAAGGCCCTGAAAGACGGCAAGGTCATTGCCGAGTTCAAGGTCAAGAGCGACGTGCTGTTCGACGAAGTGCGCGCCGGTGGCCGCATCCCGCTGATCATCGGCCGCGGCCTCACCGCCAAGGCGCGCGAGGCGCTGGGCCTGCCGCCGAGCACCCTCTTCCGCCTGCCGCAAAGCCCGGTCGACACCAGACGCGGTTTCTCGCTCGCGCAGAAGATGGTCGGCCGCGCTTGTGGCCTGCCGGAAGGCCAGGGCGTGCGCCCCGGCACCTACTGCGAACCGCGCATGACCAGCGTCGGCTCGCAAGACACCACCGGCCCGATGACCCGCGACGAGCTGAAAGACCTGGC
>NZ_JADMJX010000395.1 GCF_018780185.1 Rhizobacter sp. | reverse complement strand
CCCCGCTGTGCCGTGGCGCGCTTCAGTGACGAGGGGCTCGAACTCTGGTGCGCGACACAAGACCCGTTTTTCATCCGCGACGTGATGGCGCGCGACCACGGCCTGGCGCTCGACAAGATCGTGGTGCACAACCACCGCATGGGCGGCGCCTTCGGTGGCCGCACCATCGCCAATGTGGAGCGCGAGGCCGCCTTCATCGCCCAGGCGGTGAAGGCCCCGGTGAAGCTGCAGTGGTCACGCGAAGACGAGTTCATCGCCGGCTTTCATCGCCCGCCGTCGTCACACCGCATCAAGCTGCGCGTCGGGGCTGACGGCTTGATCAGCGACTGGTGGCATGCCCTGTCCAGCTCGCACATCATCTTCACCTCGGCCGCCATGCCGCCGTGGATGCAGGCCTTCACCAACTTCGTCGGCGACCCGGGTACCGCGCGCGGCCAGCAGGCACCGTATGCGTTCACCCGTCAGCGCCGCTCCCTGCAGCTCACCCGCTTGCCTCTGGCCACCGGGCCCTGGCGGGGGCTCGGTGCCGGCCCCAACGTGCTGGCCATCGAAGCCGCGATGGACGCCGCCGCCCGTGCGAGTGGGCAGGATCCGGTGGCCTTCCGGCTGAAACACCTCGCCGGCGCACCCCGCCTGGCGAACGTGTTGAAGCGAGCCACCGCTTTGGCAGACGCTGCGCCCGCGCCTGTGGCTGCCGCCGGCGAGCGCATCGGCCGCGGCGTGGCCTGCGGTGTCTACAAGGAGCAGAGCGTGGCCGCCGCCGTGGCCGAGGTGATCGTCACGGCCGATCGCATTCGCGTCACGCGCGTGTGGTGCAGCCACGATTGCGGCGCCATGGTTGACGCCCGCGGCGTGCGCGCCCAAGTCGAAGGCAACCTGGTGTGGTGCCTGGGCCTGGTGCTGAGTGACGAGCTGACGGCCCCACAGGCCACGCCCGAACAGACCAGCTTCGCGCAATACGCCCTGCCCCGCATCAGCGACATGCCACAGCTCCACATCGACCTGGTGCCCAGCACCGACGCCCCCACCGGCGCGGGCGAAACCGCCATCGTGGCGGGTGCTGGCGCGATCTACAACGCGGTGGTGGCCGCCACCGGCATCCGGCCGCAGCGCTTGCCGGTCCGACCCGAAGCCTTGCGCTAAGCGGCGTAGAGCCGCAGGAACAGCGCCACCGCCTCTTTTGCGCGGGCGTTGATGCGCCGCGCCGTGGGCACCGGCATGCGACCGAGCAGGCGCTCGATCTGCCAGTCGCGCAGGGCCAGGGCAATCAGCACCTCGGCCTCGGTGGTGCCAGCGTCGGTCAACAAGCCGGCGTCACGGGCGTGGGCGAGGTACTGCACCAGCAGCGCCAGCATGGCATCGCGCCCGTTGCTGCGCAGCGACTCGCCCATCTCGCCTTTTTCAGACAAATGCACCGCACCGCGGTTGATCGCCACCGAACGGTCGGAGCCCAGCAGCGTCAACAAGGCCACACAAAACCGCTCGAGCGTGAGCTGCAACGCGGCCGCATCGACCGGCTGTGCCAGGCCTTGCTGCAGCACCCGCCCCATCTCGCCCGCATTGCCCTGGATCAGCTCGCTGAGCAGCGCCGACTTGTTGCCGAACCAGGCGTACAGCGTCTCCTTCGACATGCCCAGCGCCTGCGCCAGCGCCAGCATGGAAAAGCCGGCCAGCCCATGGTCGACGATCAACTGGTTGGCGGCGTCCAGCACCTGCTGGCGGCGTTCGGGGCTTTGGCGCATGGCAGGTAAAGCTTTGCAAACGAGATGGTGCGACTCTAGCCGCAAAGCGTACCCATCAGTACGATTCAACCAATCCGTACCAACAAGTACGGTTCATTCAACCCCAAGGGAGCCTTTCACCATGCCGTTCGACCAGACCGCCTACCGCGCCAGCACCGTACTCGCCACCTTGTTGCTGGGCCTGATGGCCGGGTTCTTCTTCGCCTTCTGGGTCGACGTGGTGCCCGCCATGGCCCACCTCGACGCCACCAGCTACATCAGCACCCAGCAGTGGATCAACAAGGTGGTGCGCAACATCCCCTTCGGCATCACCTACTTCGGCTCGACCTTCTTTGCGCTGGTGCCCGCTTTCTTCGCCGTCGCAAACCGCCGCTGGGCGCTGGCCGGCACCTGGGCCGTGCTGGCAATGGTGTATTTCGCCGGCGTGTTCTGGCTCACCCGCAACATCAACATCCCGATCAACGAGCAGATGGCGCTTTGGAACCCGCTCGCCCCGCCCGCCGACTGGGCCGCGCTGCGCGACACCTGGAATGTGGCCAACGCGCAGCGCACGGGGGTGGCCGTGCTCTGTTTCGCGGCGGCGCTGATGATCACCGCACTGCCCGGGCGGGCACTGGAGCGCGCGGCTGCCACCCGGCAAACGGCTGCGTAGAATTCCCGACCGAGCCGCCAAGTCAAGCGCTCGCAGCCATTGGGCCGCGCACTGCATCAACGCGCCGTTCTCGTCATCAGGAGCGTTTGACCATGGAAATCTTCGACTACGACAACGTCTTGCTGCTGCCACGCAAATGCCGCGTGGAAAGCCGCTCCGAATGCGACGCCTCGACCCAGTTCGGCGCGCTCAGCTTCAAGCTGCCGGTGGTGCCGGCCAACATGAAGACGGTGATCGACGAGCCCATCAGCGAATGGCTCGCGACCAACGGCTACTTCTACGTGATGCACCGCTTCGACCTCGACAACGTGGCCTACGCCAAGCGCATGCGCGACAAGGGCCTGTACGTGTCGATCAGCTCGGGTGTGAAGCCCGAGGACTACAAAGTGATCGACCGCCTGGCGGCCGAGGGCGTGGGCGCCGACTACATCACCATCGACATTGCGCACGGCCACGCCGAGAGCGTGCGCAAGACCATCGAGCACATCAAGGCGAAGCTGCCGAACACCTTCGTGATTGCCGGCAACGTGGCCACGCCCGAGGCGGTGATCGACCTGGAGAACTGGGGCGCCGACGCCACCAAGGTGGGCGTCGGCCCGGGCAAGGTGTGCATCACCAAGCTCAAGACCGGTTTTGGCACCGGCGGTTGGCAACTGAGCGCGCTGAAATGGTGTGCGCGCGTGGCCACCAAGCCCATCATTGCCGACGGCGGCATCCGCGACCATGGCGACATCGCCAAGAGCGTGCGCTTCGGCGCGGCCATGGTGATGATCGGCTCGCTGTTTGCGGGCCATGAAGAGTCACCCGGCAAGACGGTCGAGGTCGACGGCAAGCTCTTCAAGGAGTATTACGGCTCGGCCAGCGACTTCAACAAGGGCGAGTACAAGCACGTCGAAGGCAAGCGCATCCTGGAGCCCATCAAGGGCAAGCTTGCCGACACGCTGCGCGAGATGCGTGAAGACGTGCAGAGCTCGATCAGCTATGCCGG
>NZ_JADMJX010000015.1 GCF_018780185.1 Rhizobacter sp. | reverse complement strand
AGATCCTGCTGCAGGTGATGGAGAACCACCGCGACGACCTGGTGGTGATCCTGGCTGGCTACAAGGACCGCATGGACACCTTCTTCGGCAGCAACCCGGGCATGGCCTCGCGCATCGCGCACCACATCGACTTCCCCGACTACAGCGAGGCCGAGCTGATGCAGATCGCGCAGCTGATGCTGGGCCAGCTCAACTACCGCTTCGACGACACGGCCGAGCCGGCCTTCGCCCGCTACGTGAGCCTGCGTCGCGGGCAGCCGCACTTTGCCAACGCGCGCTCGATCCGCAACGCCCTCGACCGCATCCGCCTGCGCCACGCCACGCGCCTCTTCACCGCCGACCGCAGCCTCACGCGCGATCAGCTGTGCACCTTGCAGGCCGAAGACGTGCTGGCGAGCCGCGTCTTCGGCGCCACCCAGGAGGCATGACATGAACGTGGAAGCCCTGATCCTCGACGTCGACGGCACCCTGGCCGACACCGAGGAGGCGCATCGCACCTCCTTCAACAGGGCGTTCGAGCAGCACCGGCTCGGCTGGTCGTGGAGCCGCTCCGAGTACCGGCAGCTGCTCGAAGTCACCGGCGGCAAGGAGCGCATCGCGGCCTACGTCTCGTCGCTGCCGCTGGGCGCGGCCGAACGCCAGCGCCTGCTGACGCTCGTGCCCGAGCTGCATGCCGACAAGACACGCTTCTACGGGGAGCTGGTCAACGAAGGCGGCGTCACCTTGCGCGAAGGTGTGGAGCGCCTGATGACCGAAGCGCTCGCGCAAGGCTGCCGCCTCGCCATCGCCAGCACCACCACCGCGGCCAACATCAACGCCCTGCTCAGCGCCACGCTGGGCTCGCGCGGGCTCGACCTGTTCGCGGTGATCGCCTGCGGCGACCAGGTGCGCGCGAAGAAGCCCGCGCCCGACATCTACGAGCTCGCGCTGCAGACGCTGGGCCTGCCGCCCGAGCAGGCACTGGCCGTCGAAGACTCCGCCCACGGCCTGCGCTCCGCCACCGCGGCCGGCCTGTGGACGCTCGTGACGCCAACCTTCTGGACGCAGGGCAGCGACTTCAGCCAGGCCGGCCTGGTGCTGCCGAGCCTGGGCGGCCTCGGCTTCGACGAGCTGATTCGCATCGCGCGCCCTTCACGGCCGATGTCGCCCGTGCAGTCGCTGTACCAAGGAGCCACCCCATGAACCAGCCCCTTCGCATCGCCCCCAGCCTGCTGTCGGCCGACTTTGCGCGCCTGGGTGAAGAGGTCAGCGCCGTGATCGCCGCCGGGGCCGACCTGATTCACTTCGACGTGATGGACAACCACTACGTGCCCAACCTGACGATCGGGCCGATGGTGTGCCAAGCGATCGCACCCTACTGCCGGCGCGGCGACACGCCGGTGCCGATCGACGTGCACCTGATGGTCAAGCCGGTCGATGCGCTGATCCCGTTGTTTGCGCAGGCCGGCGCGTCGATCATCTCCTTCCACCCCGAGGCCAGCGAGCACATCGACCGCACGATCCAGCTGATCCGCTCGTTCGGCGTGAAGGCCGGGCTGGTGCTGAACCCGGCGACACCCTTGCACGTGCTCGACCACGTGCTCGAGCAGCTCGATCTGGCGTTGCTGATGAGCGTGAACCCGGGCTTCGGCGGCCAGTCCTTCATCGAGAGTGTGCTGCCCAAGATCACCGCCGTGCGCCGCCGCATCCAGGCAACCGGGCGTGACATCTGGCTCGAGGTCGATGGCGGCGTCAACGCCAAGAACATTGCCCGCGTGGTGGCTGCCGGCGCCGACACCCTGGTCGCCGGCTCGGCGGTGTTCAGCGGCGGCGACTACCCCAAGGCCATCGCGGCCCTGCGCATCAACGCCCAGGCAACAGCCCGTGCCCCCGCCACCGAGGCCCTGGCCGAGAGCCCGTGATGAAGACGAGCGCGATCTTCTTCGACCTCGACGGCACACTGGTCGACAGTGCCGCCGGCGTGGCGCTGGCGCTCAACACCGCGCTGGCCGAGGCCGGGCTGCCCAGCTTCGAGCTCGCCACCGTGCGCAGCTGGATCGGCGACGGGCCCGATGCGCTGATCCTGCGCGCGCTCGATGCCAGCCTGCTGCGCGACATCGACCTCCCAACGCTCGCCGCCCGCCTGCGCCAGCGCTTCGATGCCGCGACGCTGGCCACGCCCTCGGCGCAGGGCGCGGCCTTCGACGGCATCTCCGACCTGGTGTCGAGCCTGAGCGAGCGCTACCCGATGGCCGTGATCACCAACAAGCCAACGCCCCTCGCCCGCGCCGTGCTGAAGGCCGCGGGCCTGTCGCAGCATTTCGAGCAGGTGCATGGCGCCGATCAGCCCGAGCAGCGCAAGCCCTCGCCGCTCTTGATCCAGCGCGCGGCCCACCAGCTCGGCGTGGCCGCTGATGCGGTGCTGCTGGTCGGCGACGGCCCGGCCGACATGAAAGCCGCACTGGCTGCGGGCTGCCGGCTGGCCTGGGCGAACTGGGGCTACGGCCCGCTGCCTTCGGCGCTGCCCGCCGAGGTGTGGCGCCTCACCAGGCCCGCCGATCTGCTGGCCCGCCTGCCCGCACACGACCTGCCTCGCATCCAGATTCATTAGCAAACCAGGAGACCGCCATGCTCACCGGAGGACGATCCACGTTGACACAGTTCCTGATCGAGGAACGCCGCCACCACCCCGACGCCACGGGCGACCTCAACGCCCTCATCACCGACGTCTCGCTCGCCTGCAAGACCATCGCGCGCAAGGTCGCTTACGGTGCGCTCGATCCCGCGCTCGATGGCGTACGCAGCAGCGATGCGCCCGCCGCCGTCAACGTGCAGGGCGAGGAGCAGAAGGCGCTCGACGTGCTCAGCAACCAGCTGTTCCTGCGCGCCAACGAATGGGGTGGGCACACCGCCGGCATGGTGTCCGAAGAGCTGGAGGCGCCTTACACCCTGCCGCCCGAGCACCCGCGCGGCAAGTACCTGCTGCTGTTCGACCCGCTCGACGGCTCGTCCAACATCGACGTCAACGTCTCGGTGGGCAGCATCTTCTCGGTGTTGCGCGCCGTCACGCCGGGCGAAGACCCGCAGCCGCAAGACTTCCTGCAGCCCGGCACGCAGCAGGTCTGCGCCGGCTACGCGATCTATGGCCCGTCGACCATGTTGGTGCTGACGCTGGGCCGCGGCACGCACGCCTTCACCCTCGACCCGCTGCTGGGCGAATGGGTGCTGAGCCACCTCGACTTGCACATTCCCGAGAAAACCTGCGAGTTCGCCATCAACGCCTCGAACAGCCGCTTCTGGGAGCCAGCCGTGAAGCGCTATGTCGACGAATGCCTGGCCGGCCGGACGGGCACGCGCGGCGCCGACTTCAACATGCGCTGGATCGCCTCGCTGGTGGCCGAGACGCACCGCATC
>NZ_JADMJX010000321.1 GCF_018780185.1 Rhizobacter sp. | reverse complement strand
AGGTCGATGCGGCCGTCGGCCACGATGCCGGCCAGCGCTGGCGTTTCACCACCGCCCCAGGCCACGCCGCACACATCGCAGGCGCGCTTCCAGCCGGCGACCAGGGCTTGTGCGCGTTGTGCATCAGAAAACCAGTCGGAGCCACCGGCGGCCCAGTACGCCTGCACCACCAGCGGCGTGGCGCCGACGGTGATGAGGTCGTTGATGGCCATCGCGATGGTGTCTTGCGCAATGCTGTCGTAGTAACTCTTGCCAGTGAGGGCCTTCATCTCGTCGGCCACCAGGGCCTTGGAGCCCAGGCACTCGACGATCGAGGCGATGTAGAACGGCCCCACGTCGACGACATAGGCCGACTCGCCGCGCGAGGCCTCGACCTCGCTGAAACCGTGCGCCAGCAGGTGCGAGCCGGTTTCCTTGGCGGCGCGTTGCGCGGCCACCTTCAGCGGGTCGATCAAGTCGTAGTTGACGCCCGCTTGTTCGTAGCTCAGGGTGTCGGTGGAAGCAGGCGTGGGGTTCATCGGGGGCAGGGCTTTTGGAAAACGCAGATTATCCGGCACTGGCCCGAAGGGCCGGTGGTGCAACCGTAGAATCAAGTCCATGTCTTACCTCGTCCTGGCCCGCAAGTACCGATCGCGTGACTTTGAAGCGCTGGTCGGCCAGGAGCACGTGGTCAAGGCGCTCACCAACGCGCTCACGCAGCAGCGCCTGCACCACGCCTATTTGTTCACCGGCACACGGGGCGTGGGCAAGACCTCGGTCTCGCGCATCCTGGCCAAGGCGCTCAACTGCACCGGGCCCGACGGCACTGGCGGCATCACCGCCCACCCGTGTGGTGTGTGCGATGCCTGCCGCGACATCGACAGCGGCCGCTTTGTCGACTATGTGGAGCTCGATGCGGCGTCGAACCGCGGCGTCGAAGAAATCTCGCAACTGCTCGACCAGGCGGTCTACAAGCCGGTGGTGGGGCGCTTCAAGGTCTACCTGATCGACGAAGTGCACATGCTCTCGAACACCGCGTTCAACGCGATGCTCAAGACGCTGGAAGAGCCGCCCGAATATTTGAAGTTCGTATTGGCGACGACCGACCCGCAGAAGGTGCCACCCACGGTGTTGTCTCGCTGCCTGCAATTCAACCTGCGCCCGATGGCGCCGCAGACGGTGCAAGAGCACCTGAGCACCGTGCTGGCCGCCGAGAAGATCGAAGCCGAGCCCGGTGCCTTGCGTTTGCTGGCACGGGGTGCGCGTGGTTCGATGCGCGATGCCTTGTCGCTCACCGATCAGGCGATCGCCTTTGGCGCGGGCAGCCTCACCGAGGCGGGTGTGCGCCAGATGCTGGGCGCGGTCGACCGCAGCCATGCCGTGCGGCTGGTCGAAGCGCTGGCCGCAGGGCAGGGCGCGGAGGTGATTGCGGCGGTCGACGGCCTGCGCAGCCTGGGCTTGTCGGCCACCGGCACGCTGGAAGAAATGGCCGCGCTGTTGCAGCAGATGGCGGTGTTGCAGGCCGTGCCCGATGCGCTCGACGAGAGCGACCCCGACGCGCCCACGGCCGCGCGTCTGGCCGGTTTGCTCGCGCCCGACGAGACACAGTTCTTGTACAGCATCGTGCTGCACGGCCGCGCTGAGCTGGGTCTGGCCCCCGATGAATACAGCGGCCTGGTGATGGTGTTGTTGCGCATGCTGGCGTTTCGCCCGGGTGGTGCAGGCACTTCGCCGCAGCGCGCTGCGGCGCCGGCCGCGGCCAAGCCGGTGGCTGCCCCGGTGATGAGCAAGCCGGTGGTGGCCGCCGCCCCGGTGAGGCCTGCGGTGGTGACGCCTGCGCCGGTGTCCCGTGCAAGTGCGCCTGCCGCCAGCGAGCCGCCGCCGTGGGTCGACGTGCCATACGAAGACGAAGCTCCCGTGGCACCCGTGGCCGTGCGTGAGCCCGAACCCGTCAGGCCGCCGGTGGCCACCTTCACCCCCACACCCCTGGGTGACCGCTGGGCGCAGGTGGTGGGCCAGATGAACGAAGCGGCCAGCATCGGCGCCCTGGTGCGCGAGCTGGCGATGCAGTCGCAATGCCTGTCGATCGACGAAAGCGCCAAGCCCCCCGTGTGGCGCCTGCGTGTGGAGCGCGAAACCTTGCGTGCGCCGGCGCAGCGCGACAAGCTGCAGGCGGCCTTGTCCGACCTGCTCCAGCATGCCGTGCAGATTGAAGTCGAAGCCGGTGTGGCCAGCGACACCCCCGCGCAGCGCGCCACCGCCGAGCGCACGCGCCGCCAGAACGAAGCCGAACAGATCATCCACAACGACCCGCTGGTGCAGGCCTTGATGCAGCAGTTCAAGACCGCGCGCATCGTGCCGGGGTCGGTCAAACCTCATTGATTCAGGAGAACGCCCCATGATGAAAAACCAACTCGCCGGCTTGATGAAACAAGCCCAGGCGATGCAAGACAACCTGAAGAAGGCCCAGGAAGAGCTGGCCAACATCGAGGTCGAAGGCCAATCGGGCGCCGGCCTGGTGAAGGTCACGATGACCTGCAAGCACGACGTCAAGCGTGTGGCGATCGACCCCAGCCTGCTGGCCGACGACAAAGACATGCTCGAAGACCTGGTGGCTGCGGCCTTCAACGACGGCATTCGCCGCGCCGAAGAGGTGTCGCAAGAGAAGATGGGCAAGCTCACCGCCGGCATGCCGATGCCTCCGGGCATGAAGTTTCCGTTTTGAGCCCAGCGCTCCCCCAAACTCCGCTCGGGCTGAGCCTGTCGAAGCCAGCGTGCCTCACGGTGCAGGCCCTTCGACAAGCTCAGGGCGAACGGGTGGTGTGACCCAGATCCCATGGCCGAACCCGCACTCGACGCCCTGATCGAAGCCCTGCGCCGCTTGCCCGGCGTGGGACAGAAGTCGGCGCAGCGCATGGCGTTTCACCTGTTGCAACACGACCGCGAAGGCGCGCGGCGCATTGCGCAATCTCTACAAGGCGCGGTCGACAACATTCGCCATTGCGAACGCTGCCACACCTTCACCGAAGCGCCGGTCTGCCACACCTGCCTTGACGACACCCGCGACAAGCGCCTGCTCTGCGTGGTCGAAACACCGGCCGACCAGGCCGCGATGGAGCGCACCGGCAGCTACCGGGGCCTGTACTTCGTGCTGATGGGCCACCTGAGCCCGCTCGACGGCATCGGCGCACGAGACATTGGCCTGCAGCAACTGCTTGACCGCGCCGCCGATGGCACAGTGGATGAGGTCATCATCGCGACCAACTTCACCGCCGAAGGCGAGGCCACCGCCCACGTGCTGGCCGAGACGCTCAAGGCGCGCGACCTGCGCGTGACCCGTCTGGCGCGTGGTGTGCCCATCGGCAGCGAACTCGAATACGTGGACCTGGGCACCATCGCCCACGCGCTGGTCGACAGGCGCTGA
>NZ_JADMJX010000139.1 GCF_018780185.1 Rhizobacter sp. | reverse complement strand
GCCGTGCAGCTCGCTGCGGCCGGCAGCAGCGAGACACACCGCGTGCAGCTGCAGGGCCGCGATGCCGACGGCCGCCTGCGCGTGGCCGTGGACGGCGTGCAGCGCTGGCTGATCGCGCGCCGCGACGGGCTGCGGCTGCAGCTGGTCAGCGACGCGGCGGTCTTCGTCTTCGAGGAGCCGTCGCCGGTGCCCGAGGGCGTGAATGCCAACGACCCGCTGCGTGCCACCGCACCGGTGGCGGGCCTGGTGGCCCAGGTGCTGGTCAAGCCCGGCGACGTGGTGAGCGAGGGCCAGCCCATGCTCAGCGTCGAGGCGATGAAGATGGAAATGTGGCTCAACGCGGCCTGTGCCGGGCGAGTCAAGGCCGTGCACGCGGCGCCGCAGGAATCGGTGGCGGCCGGCGCACTGCTGATCGAACTTGAAACACCAGAGGAAGCCTGATCATGTCCAAGGACAAAGCCATTTTGAGCTGCGCGCTGACCGGCGTGCTGACCAACCCCAAGCAGCACCCGGTGCCGGTGACGCCGGCACAGATGGCCGCCGAGGCGCGCGACGCCTTCAACGCCGGAGCCTCGGTGATGCACGTGCACCTGCGCATGCAGGACGAAGGCCTCGGCCACCTGCCCAGCTGGGACCCGGACGTCGCCGAGGCGGTGGTCGGTGCGATCCGCGAGGCCTGCCCCGGCGTGATCATCAACCTGACCACCGGCGTGATCGGCCAGGACATCAGCGGCCCCGAGGCCTGCATCCGCCGCGTCAAGCCCGAGATCGCCGCCTGCAACGCCGGCAGCCTGAACTACCTCAAGCTCAAGGAAGACGGCTCCTGGGCCTGGCCGCCGATGGTGTTCGACAACCCGGTGGCCAAGGTGCAGCAGTTCCTCGACGTGATGGAGCAGTGCGGAGTGCACCCGGAGTTCGAATGCTTCGACGTGGGCATCGTGCGTGCGGTGGGCATGTTCGTGAAGAACGGCATGTTCAAGAAGAGCATGGGCCGCCCGGAATACAACTTCGTGATGGGCGTGGCCTCGGGCATGCCCTGCGACGCCGACCTGCTGGCGCTGCTGCCGCGCTACCTGTGCGACGGCGCAGTCTGGCAGACCACGCTGATCGGTCGCCAGGAAATCTGGCCGGTGCACCAGAAGACCGCCGAGCTGGGCGGCATGCTGCGCACCGGGCTGGAAGACACCTTCTACCTGCCCGACGGCTCGCGCGCCAGCGGCAACGGCGCGCTGATCGAGGCCCTGGCGCGCTGCGCCAGCAACGCCGGCCGCGCGATCGCGAGCCCCGGCGAGGCGCGCGCCTTGCTGGGCCTGGGCCCGCACTGATAAGGGCACTTGATGCGCTAGCCGTCCCCGTTCCACCACTCACAGGGTGCGCGACAAAAAAGCGCCCGGAGGAGACAACCGATGAACGAGAGCAACAGCCGCACGGCCACGGGCGACCCGGCCAGCGTGCCGACACCGCACGCCCTGCTGGCGACTGCGGCCCGCATTCCGGACCGCCCGGCGTATTTCGTGCGCGGCGAAACCGGGTGGGAGCCGACAAGCTGGGCCAGTCTCTTGCAGCAGGTGCAGCAGGCTGCCCGCGCGCTGGTGGCCCTGGGCGTGCAGCCGCACCAGTCGGTGTGCATCCTGGGCTTCAACCGCCCCGAGTGGCTGGTGATGGACCATGCCGCGATGATGGTGGGCGCCACCACGGCCGGCATCTACTGGACCAGCGCGCCGCCCGAGGTCGAGTACGTGCTCAACCACTCGAAGGCGCCGCTGCTGCTGCTGGAAGACGCGGGCCAGCTGGCCAAGCTCGACGGCCGCCGGCCGCGGCTGCCGCACCTGAAGGACGTGATCGCCATGGGCACGGCGCGCCTGCCGCAGACCCTGGCCTGGGACGACTTCCTGGCGCTCGGCAACGGGGCCGACGCGGTGAGCCTGCAGGAAGAGGTGAACCGCCGCATGGCCGGCATCCAGCTCGACGACCTGGGCTCGCTGATCTACACCTCGGGCACCACCGGCCACCCCAAGGCGGTGATGCTCAGCCACGGCAACCTGGCCTGGACGGCGCATGCGCTGAAGAAGATCTACAACACGCACGAGCAGTCGCGGTTGATGTCCTTCCTGCCTTTCGCCCATGTGGCCGAGAAGGTCGGCGCCATCCATGCGCCGGCGCGCGGGGGTTATGCGATCTATTTCGCGCGCTCCATCGACCAGCTGCTGGACCACATGAAGGAGGTCCACCCGACCATCTACTTCGGCGTGCCGCGGCTGTGGGAAAAGATGCACGCCGGCCTGGCCGAGAAGATCGGCGCGGCCACCGGCGTGAAGGGAGCGCTGGCGCGCTGGTCCATGGGCGTTGCCCGGCGCTGGCATGAGGCCCGGCTGGACGGCCGCCAGCCCGGTGTGCTGCTGGGCCTCCAGATGGGTCTGGCGCGCAAGCTGGTGCTCGGCAAGGTGAAGCTGGCGCTGGGGCTGGACCAGGCGGTGCTGCTGATCTCGAGCGCCGCGCCGATCTCGCCGGAGAACCTGAAGTTCTTCCTCGGCCTGGACCTGGTGGTGCGCGAGGCCTACGGCCAGAGCGAGGTCTGCGGGCCCTCGACCCTCAATGTCGAAGGCGCGACACGCATCGGCTCGGTGGGCCGCGCGATTCCGGGCCTGACGCTACGCATCGCCGACGACGGCGAGGTGCTGGTGTCGGGCCCCGGCGTCTTCAAGGGCTACGCCGGCGACGAGGCGGCCACGGCCGAGGCGCTGCAAGGCGGCTGGCTGCACAGCGGCGACCTCGGCCGCATCGACGCCGACGGCTACCTCTACATCACCGGCCGCAAGAAAGACCTGATCATCACCTCGGGGGGCAAGAACATCTCGCCGGCCAATGTCGAGAGCGACCTGATGAGCCAGCCACTGATCGAGCATGCGGTGGTGGTGGGCGAGGGCAAACATTTCCTCTCGGCGCTGCTGACGCTGAAGGCCGACGAGCTCAAGGCCTTTGCCGAGCGCGAGGGCCTGCCGCTGGAGGGGCTGAACCAGCACCCCAGGCTGCTCGCCGCCGTGCAGGCGCAGGTGGACGAAGTCAACACGCGCCATGCGCGCGTCAGCCAGGTGCGCAAGTTCGCCATCATTGCCGGCAACTTCAGCGTCGATGCCGGGCAGCTGACGCCCACGCTGAAACTGCGCCGCAAGACGGTGATCGAGGCGCACCGAGACGTCGTCGCGTCGCTCTACCAGGATTGACATGCGGTGAGCACGCAAGCCGCGATCGACTGGGGCCTGACCTGGCGGTTAACGAGCCCCAAGATGTGAAAAAGCCCTCGATCCTGTGAAGAATCAAGGGCTTTCGATCTTGGTGGCCTGGGGCGGAATCGAACCACCGACACGCGGATTTTCAATCCGCTGCTCTACCAACTGAGCTACCAGGCC
>NZ_JADMJX010000255.1 GCF_018780185.1 Rhizobacter sp. | reverse complement strand
AAGATCAACGACAAGCACATCGAGGTGATCGTTCGCCAGATGCTGCGCCGCGTGCAGATCGTCAACCCGGGCGACAGCAACTACATCGCTGGCGAGCAGGTTGAGCGTTCGGAGTTGCTCGACACCAACGACCGCTTGCGCGGCGAAGGCAAGGCCATCGCCACCCACGCCGACGTGCTGTTGGGCATCACCAAGGCGTCGCTGTCGACCGACAGCTTCATCTCGGCGGCGTCCTTCCAGGAAACGACGCGTGTGCTCACCGAGGCTGCCATCATGGGCAAGCGCGACGAGCTGCGTGGCCTGAAGGAAAACGTCATCGTCGGTCGCCTGATTCCTGCAGGCACCGGCATGGCCTTCCACGACGCCCGCAAGGTGAAGGAAGAGCTCGACGACGCCGAACGCCGCGCGATTGCGCTGGAAGAAGCGGCCGAAGAGATGACCGCAGTGGACGACGCAACGGCAGCTGCAGCCGCCGCAGCTGCAGCCGCTCCGGCCACGGGAGATGCCTCGGAGTAAGCGTCACGCTCTCTGGCATGAAAGGGCGGCTTCGGCCGCCCTTTTTCATGGTGACGACCAGCACTCCGGCGTTGTCACGCAGACCCCCAGCCGCTGGGCGCGGCGCGCCAGCTTCAACACCGCCCGGTCGCGGCTGATGAGCCACTGCGCGCTGCCGAGTGCCAGGTCAACGAACTTCTGGTCGTCGGAGTCGGTACAGCGAAGGCGCAAGGCCTCACCTGTGACCAGCGGCGTCGGTACCGATTCGGAGAGTAGTCGCCAACTTTCCCAGAGCTGATCGTGGTTTGGCGCCCACGCATCCACCACACCTCGTCCCAGCACATGCGCCAGCTCGTCGCGCATGGCCTCGGTCACTAGCCAGCGCAGACGCCCGCTTTCAATGGCCTGGGTGAGAGGCATGCAGTGCGGATTGCGGAACACCAACCAGTCCAGGACCACATTGGTGTCGAGCACAACAGCGGGTTTGAGAAGTACTTTCAATGTCGTGGCTTGCGGGTCAGGGTTCACACGAATATAATCGAGGGCTTTTCAGCAGGTTTTGCTGCGCTCTTTGTCGGGCGGCCCCCCGTGACTCCATCACGGCCTCGGGCTCGTCTCCCAGCGGAGCGCTCGATTTCTACTGAGAAAGAAACAAGGCACTGCCAGCATCCTCACGTGGGTGACAGCGGTGCCCGTGTGACTTCAAACGGGAACAAGTTACCAATGCCAACCATCAATCAACTCGTGCGTCACGGTCGCGAGACCGAGGTCACGAAGTCCAAATCGCCAGCGCTGCAGGGTGGCCCCCAGCGGCGCGGTGTGTGTACTCGCGTGTACACCACCACTCCGAAGAAGCCGAACTCTGCGCTGCGTAAAGTGGCCAAGGTTCGTCTGACCAACGGTTTCGAAATCATTTCCTACATCGGTGGCGAAGGCCACAACCTCCAGGAACACAGCGTCGTGCTGGTTCGTGGCGGCCGGGTGAAGGACTTGCCAGGTGTGCGTTACCACATCGTGCGTGGTTCGCTCGACTTGCAAGGCGTGAAAGACCGCAAGCAGTCGCGCTCCAAGTACGGCGCGAAGCGCCCGAAGAAGGCTTAAGCCAACAGGTTGCCTGCCTGGCCTCAAGGTCAGATCAGGCGTGTTTCGGCAGGGCCCAAGGGTCTGTCGAGTAAGTGGGTGGCCCCAGATGTTGGTGGTGCCCAGGGTGATGGCGAAAGCCTGAGCCAACTGAAGCAAAAGGAAGAGAAATGCCTCGTCGTCGCGAAGTCCCCAAACGGGACATCCTCCCTGATCCGAAATTCAATTCGGTCGATCTGTCCAAGTTCATGAACGTGATCATGGAGTCCGGCAAGAAAGCCGTCGCAGAGCGCATCATTTATGGTGCCCTGGAGCAGGTCGAAAAGAAGTCGGGCAAGGACCCGCTCGAAGTCTTCACCGTTGCCTTGAACAACATCAAGCCGATGGTCGAAGTGAAGTCACGCCGCGTGGGCGGTGCGAACTACCAAGTTCCCGTGGAAGTTCGCCCTGTCCGCCGTGTGGCCCTGGCCATGCGCTGGCTGAAAGAGTCGGCCCGCAAGCGCGGCGAGAAGTCCATGGCCCAGCGCCTGGCCAACGAGCTGCTGGAGGCCGTCGAAGGCCGCGGCGGCGCGATGAAGAAGCGCGACGAAGTGCACCGCATGGCAGAGGCCAACAAGGCCTTCTCCCACTTCCGCTTCTAAGACACCCTTAGTTCCCCGCGCGGCCCCTCGGTCTACACGACCGTCGGGCGCGTTTCAGTTTCTGGAGTGCCACCATGGCCCGCAAGACCCCCATCGAGCGCTATCGCAACATCGGCATCTCGGCTCACATCGACGCCGGCAAGACGACGACCACCGAGCGCATCCTGTTCTACACCGGTGTGAACCACAAGATCGGCGAGGTGCACGACGGTGCCGCCACGATGGACTGGATGGAGCAAGAGCAAGAGCGTGGCATCACGATCACCTCGGCTGCCACCACCTGCTTCTGGAAAGGCATGGAGCTCGGCCACCCGGAGCACCGCATCAACATCATCGACACCCCCGGGCACGTCGACTTCACGATTGAAGTCGAGCGCTCGATGCGCGTGCTCGACGGTGCCTGCATGGTCTATTGCGCCGTGGGTGGCGTGCAGCCCCAGTCGGAAACCGTCTGGCGCCAGGCCAACAAATACAAGGTTCCCCGCCTCGCGTTCGTCAACAAGATGGACCGCACCGGCGCGAACTTCTTCAAGGTCTACGACCAGATGAGGGCTCGCCTGAAGGCCAACCCCGTGCCCATCGTGATCCCCATCGGCGCTGAAGACACCTTCACCGGCGTGATCGACCTCATCAAGATGAAGGCGATCATCTGGGACGAGGCTTCGCAAGGCATGAAGTTCGACTACCGCGACATCCCGGCCGAACTGCAAGCTGAGGCCACCAAGTGGCGCGAGAACATGCTCGAAGCCGCGGCCGAGTCCAGCGAAGAGCTGATGAACAAGTACCTCGAATCGGGTGATCTGTCCGAGGCCGAGATCAAGACCGGTATCCGCGCGCGCACCATCGGCGCCGAGATCCAGCCGATGTTCTGCGGCAGCGCCTTCAAGAACAAGGGCGTGCAGCGCATGCTCGACGGCGTGATCGATTTCATGCCGTCACCGGCCGACATCCCACCGGTGCCAGGCACCGACGACGACGACAAGCCCGTCTCGCGCGCTCGCACCGACGAAGAGAAGTTCTCTGCGCTTGCGTTCAAGCTGATGACCGACCCGTACGTTGGTCAGCTTACCTTCGTGCGCGTGTACTCGGGCGTGCTGAAGTCCGGCGACTCGGTCTACAACCCGATCCGCGGCAAGAAGGAACGCATCGGCCGGATCCTGCAGATGCACGCCAACCAGCGTGAAGAAATCAAGGAAA
>NZ_JADMJX010000178.1 GCF_018780185.1 Rhizobacter sp. | reverse complement strand
TCGGCAGCGAGATCACCATGGTCTCGCGCGCCGGCCACTCGGCCGACCTGTCGGGGCCGGTGATGACACGCGCGTTGTGCCACTTCGACAACGCCTACTGGCTGCCGCACGTGGCCATGCACGGCTACTCGGCCAAGACCAACACGCAGTCGAACACGGCCTTCCGCGGCTTTGGCGGCCCGCAGGGGGCGATTGCGATCGAGAACATCCTCGACACGATTGCGCGCACGCTGGGCCGCGACCCGCTCGATGTGCGGCGGGCCAACTACTACGGCCCGAGCACGGGAAGCGAGCGCCACACCACGCCCGACACCGGGAACGGTGTCACGACACCGTATGGCCAGCAGGTCGAAGACAACATCATTCACGAGCTGAGCGCGCAGCTCGAAGTGACGAGCGACTACCGCGCGCGCCGCGCGGCCGTCGCGCAGTTCAACGCCACGAGCCTGGTGCTCAAGCGCGGCATCGCGTTCACGCCGGTCAAGTTCGGCATCTCGTTCAACGTGGCGCACTTCAACCAGGCCGGTGCGCTGGTGCATGTGTATGCCGACGGCTCGGTGCTGGTCAACCACGGCGGCACCGAGATGGGCCAGGGCCTCAACACCAAGGTGGCGCAGGTGGTGGCGCACGAGCTGGGGGTGGGGTTTGAGAGCGTTCGCGTCACCGCCACCGACACGCACAAGGTGGTCAACACCTCGGCCACGGCGGCTTCAACGGGCAGCGACTTGAACGGAAAGGCCGCGCAAGATGCGGCGCGCCAGATCCGCGAACGCCTGGCCACGTTTGCCGCGGCGCGCCACGGGTGCAAGCCCGCTGATGTGCGCTTCGCCAACGACCAGGTCGTCATCGGGAAAAAGGGCGGCAAGAAGCTGGAGCTGCCGTTCCGTGAGCTGGTCTCGCAGGCTTACCTTGCGAGCGTGCAGCTGTGGTCTGACGGGTTCTACGCCACCCCCGGCCTGCACTGGAACCGCGACACGCTGCAAGGCAAGCCCTTCTTCTACTTTGCCTACGGCGCCGCGGTGAGCGAGGTGCTGGTGGACACGCTCACCGGCGAATGGAAGCTCTTGCGCGCCGACCTGCTGCACGACGTGGGCCGCTCGCTCAACCCCGCCGTCGACATTGGCCAGGTCGAAGGTGCGTTCATCCAGGGCATGGGCTGGCTCACCACCGAAGAGCTGGTGTGGCACCCACAGACGGGCCTGCTCAGCACGCATGCACCGAGCACCTACAAGATCCCGACGGCGAACGACTGCCCGCCCGTCTTCAACGTGAAGCTGTATGACGGCGACAACCCGGCCGACACCATCCACCGCAGCAAGGCGGTGGGCGAGCCGCCGCTGCTGTTGCCGTTCTCGGTGTTCTTCGCGATCCGCGATGCGGTGTCGGCCGTGGGTGGACACCGTGTCGACCCACCGCTTGCGGCACCGGCCACGAGTGAGGCCATCCTGCGGGCGATCAACGCAGTGCGGGCTGGCGCCTGAGGCCATGCAACTCGCTCTGATCGCTCGCGAGTGGTGGTCAGCGGGCGTGGCCGTCGTGTGGGTCGAGGTGCGTGAGACCCAAGGCTCGGTGCCGCGCGAGCGGGGCACGCGCATGCTGGTGTCGGCCCAGCAGGCGGCAGGCACCATCGGCGGGGGGCATCTGGAGCTGAAAGCGATTGCCCTGGCTCGCGAGATGCTGTCCAGCGGCGACGCCAGCGTGCGCTCGCTGCACCTGCCGCTGGGCCCGGCGCTGGGGCAGTGTTGTGGCGGTGCGGTGACCTTGCACTTCGAGCGCTTGCAAGAGCAGCACCTGAACGCCTGGCCCACCGAGGCGCCGTTGTTCCACCTGCAGCTGTATGGCGCAGGCCACGTGGGCCGCGCCATCGCACGCGTGCTGGCCACACTGAACGTGCAGGTCGACTGGGTCGATGAGCGTGAAGACGAGTTCCCGCTCACGCTGGGCGGGCCGGTGTGGCCGGCGCACATCCGCAAATGCGTGGGCGAGGGTGTGGAGGCCGAGGTGCGCCACGCGCCGGCAGGTGCGTTCTATCTGGTGCTGACCCACCAGCACGACCTCGATCTGCGCATCACCGAAACGATTCTGCGGCGGGGTGACTTCGGTTTTCTCGGCCTCATCGGGTCACGCACCAAGAAGCAGAAATTCATCCACCGCTTTGAAGAGCGCGGCATCGCGCCCGCGCTGATCGACCGTTTGGTCTGCCCCATCGGCCTGCCGGGCATCGCCGGCAAGGCGCCCGAGGTGATTGCGGTGGCGGTCGTGGCGCAGTTGCTGCAGAGGGCGACCGGCCGCGTGGTTTGATGCCGGCGCCGCGTCATTCCCGCCCGCGCAGGAATGACGGGGGGGAGTGCTTTTCAACCGGTATTGCGCAAGCCCGCCGCCACACCGTTGATCGAGATGTGGATGCCGCGCTGCACCCTCTCGTTCGCCGGGTCGCCCTCACGCTGTTGCCGGTAACGGCGCATCAGCTCCACCTGCAGGTGGTTGAGCGGGTCGAGGTACGGGAAGCGGTGCTCGATCGAACGCGCCAGCGACGGGTTGGAGGCCAGGCGCTTCTTCTCGCCGGTGATCAGGTTGAGCGCATCCGAGGTGGCCTGCCACTCGGCCTGGATGGCCGCAAAGATGCGCTTGCCCAGGCGTTTGTCTTCCACCAGCTCCACATAACGCGCGGCGATGTTGAGGTCGCTTTTGGCGAGCACCATGTCGAGGTTCGACAACAGCGTGCGAAAGAACGGCCACTGCTTGTGCATGCGTTGCAGCAGCGCGAGCCGCTCCTTGCGCTCTTTGGGGCTGTCGCTCAGGTAGCTGTTGATCGCCGAGCCGAAGCCGCACCAGCCCGGCAGCGCCACGCGGCACTGGCCCCAGCTGAAGCCCCAGGGAATGGCGCGCAGGTCTTCGATGGCGCGGGTGGCCTTGCGCGACGCGGGGCGCGAGCCGATGTTGAGTTCGGCGATCTCGCGGATGGGTGTCGCGGCAAAGAAGTAGTCGGTGAAGCCCGGTGTTTCGTAGACCAGCTTGCGGTAGGCGGCCATGCTTGCGCTGCTCAGCGCGTCGGCCGCGTCGAGAAAGCTCTTGGGCGCACTCTTGGTTGGGTGCAGCAGCGTGGCCTCGAGCGTGGCGGCGACCAGCGTCTCAAGGTTGCGCCGGCCGATCTCGGGGTGGGCGTACTTCGAGGCAATCACCTCGCCTTGTTCGGTGAGGCGGATCTGGCCGTTCACCGTACCGGGCGGTTGCGCCAGGATGGCCTGGAAGCTCGGGCCACCGCCACGGCCCACCGTGCCGCCACGGCCATGGAACAGGCGCAGCGTGATGCCGTGGTCGGCGCGCAGGCTGCCGAACAGCTCGACGAGCGTGATCTCGGCGCGGTACAGCTCCCAGTTGCTGGTGAAGAAGCCGCCGTCCTTGTTGCTGTCGCTGTAGCCCAGCAT
>NZ_JADMJX010000149.1 GCF_018780185.1 Rhizobacter sp. | reverse complement strand
AACCCCAAGGAGATGAAGATGACGAGAAAGACATGGCACAGGATCGCCAGCGCCCTGGCCGCGGCAGGCTTGTCAGCAAGCCTGGCGGGCCCCGCGCTCGCGCAGACCGCAGCGCACAGCCACGACGCCGCCGCGTCGCACAAGCTGAGCCTCAACCAGGGTCACAAGTGGGCCTCTGACGAGCCCTTGCGCAAGGGCATGGACCGCATTCGCGCCGTGGTCGCACCGCGCCTGAAGGAAGCCCACGCCGGCAAGTTGACCACCCAGCAATACCGCGAGCTGGCCACGCAGGTCGAGACCGAAGTGGCGAGCATCGTCGCGACCTGCAAGCTCGAACCCAAGGCCGACGCCATGCTGCACCTGGTCATCGCCGACCTGGGTGAAGGCACCGATGAGATGGCAGGCAAGAACGCCAAGCGGTCTCCTGCGCAGGGGTTGGTCAAGGTGGCGCTGGCCGTCAACCAGTACGGCAAGCACTTTGAACACCCCGGCTTCAAGCCGATCCCGAACCTGCACTGACTCGGTCACGTCCGACGATGTGCTGGGCTGCCCACGCGACCCCGACCCAGAACAGCGTGCGCAGCGCCATCGCGCCGACGGTGCGCGCCTCATATGCGCCGCCGCTCAGCGCATGGGCGCCGAAGGCCGCGAACACCCCTGCCGTCGCAAGGGCGATGACCACGGCAAGCAGCACCGACCAGCGGCGGCGCCCCCACAACCCCAGGGCCACTGACTTCAACCGAAGGTCTCCCCTTGATGCATGCATGGTTTCGGCCCGGGTTGAACGGTGCGGAACGGGGCTGAACCAGGTCACAGGCTCAGGCCCTGCCCAGCCTCTTCTTCGGTGCGACCGTCCCGGATGTGATAGATCCGCTTGAAGGTCGGGATGATCTTCTCGTCGTGGGTCACCACGATGATGGCCGTGTGGTACTGCGTCGCCATCTGGTTGAGGATGCGCACGACGGCCAGGGCCCGCTCGCTGTCCAGCGGGGCCGTGGGTTCGTCGGCGAGGATCACCGGCGGCCGGTTCGCCAAGGCGCGGGCGATCGACACGCGCTGCTGCTCACCCCCGGAGAGCTCGGACGGCTGCGCGTTGGCGCGGTGCCCCACATCCAGCGCCGCCAGCAGCTCGAGTGCCCGTGCGCGCGCCTCGCCATTGGGTCGCCCGGCCAGCATCGGCAACAAGGCGACGTTGTCGGTGACGTCGAGGAACGGGATCAGGTACGGCGCCTGGAACACGAAGCCGATGCTGTCGCGGCGCAACGCGCGCAGGTCGGCGATCTTCCAGCCATCGTCATAGATGGTCTGCCCGCCGAGGATCATGCGCCCCGCCGTCGGCTCGATGACGGCACCCAGGCACTTCAGCAAGGTGCTCTTGCCCGAGCCCGACGGGCCGATCAGGCCCACCACCTCGCCGGGGGCCACGACCATGTTGACGTCCTTCAGCGCGTCGACCGCTGTGTCGCCTTCGCCATAGCGCTTGCGCAGGCCTTCGATGCGGATGCCGGCTTCGCTCATGTCGTGCGCCCTCACCCACCGATGGCCGCAGCCGGATCGACCTTCAAGGCCGCGCGGATCGCCAGCGTGCTGGCCAGTGCGCAGATCACCATCACCGCGACCAGCCCGCGTGCCGCATCGCCCGGCTCCAGCAGCACGTACTTGGGGAAGATGGGCGCCCAGAAAGTGGCCGACACCTTGCCGACGACGAAGCCGATCAAACCCAGGCCCAACGCCTGCTGCAGGATCATGCCGGCGATGGTGCGGTTGCGCGTGCCGATGAGCTTGAGCACCGCGATCTCGCGGATCTTGCCCAGCGTCATCGTGTAGATGATGAAGGCGACGATGGCCGCGCTGACAACCGCCAGGATCACCAGGAACATGCCGATCTGCTTGGCCGAGGTGGCGATCAGCTTGGCGACCAGGATCTCTTCCATCTGCGCGCGCGTGTAGGCCTCCAGGTGCTTCCAGCGCCGGATCGGCTCGGCCACGCTTTCGGCCGCGACGCCGGGCTGCACCTGCACCAGCACCGTGTTGATGTTGTGGTTGGCAGCCTGCGAGGCCTGGATCGCCTCCAGCAGCCCGGGCACCCCCGGCCGGTTCAACGCCGGGTTGGCGGCCGTGCGGGCGCGGTCGTTCAGGATGGCGTCGTTGTCTTTCAGGAACTGCGCTTCCTGCGCGTCCTTGAGCGGGATGAAGACCATCGGGTCGCCGCCGGACGACACCATGCGCTGGGTCAGGCCCACCACCGTGTAGTCGTGGCGCCGGATGCGGATGCGCTGGCCCAGCGCGAAGCCGGTGCGAACGTCGACCACCGCCTCGTAGTGGCTGCGCGTGATGTGGCGGCCTGCCACCAGATAGCCGGGCTCGCCAGGCTGGCCGGGCTCGAAGCCGACGATCATCGCGCGCACTTCGCGGCCCGCACCTCGCCCTTCGCTTGCACGCACCTGCATCGTCAGGTAGGTGACATTGGCGGCGCGCGCCACGCCCGGCAGGCCGAGCACGCTGCGCACAACGTCGTCGCGAAGGCTGGACGACTCTGCGTACGGCCCCTGCGTGTCCTGCTGCACCACCCAGAT
Organism: Rhizobacter sp.; assembly: GCF_018780185.1. Taxonomy (GTDB): domain Bacteria; phylum Pseudomonadota; class Gammaproteobacteria; order Burkholderiales; family Burkholderiaceae_C; genus Rhizobacter. The sequence goes on along the minus strand of NZ_JADMJX010000149.1, from coordinate 868 downwards.
GTCGGCGCCGCTGTTGTCGAGCAAGGCCCGGGCATCGTCCACCATGCCGCGGTAGACACCAGCCATCGTCAGCGTGACGCCGATCAACAGGCCCAGACCGATGCCGGTGAGCACAAATTTCCCCCAGGAATGCAGGATGTCGCGACCGGCAAGGCTGATCATGGCGGGCCACTCACGAGCGTGTCGACCACCTTGATGCGGCTGCCTGCCGTGAGCGCTTTCTCGCTGTAGGTGACCACCTCGTCTCCGGCTTTCAGGCCTTCGAGCACCTGCACCTGGCCGTCGAGGCTGGTCACGCCGATGCGCACGGGTGCAAACCTCGGTTGGCCGCCTTCGAGTCGCCACACGCCGACCTGATCGGCTCGGCGCTGAACCGCAGAGTTGGGCAGCACCACGGCCGCGGCCGTGGCGGGCAAGGTCAACGTGACCTCGGCCAACTCGCCGGTGGACAGGCCGCTGGGCAGCGTATCCAGCGACACCAGGGCCACACGCTCCTCGGTGATGCTGTCGCTCGTGGCCTCGACCCTGGTCACCTTGCCGGACAGGCGCGCCGACGGATTCGATCGCAGCACGATCGCGGCGGGCAGCCCGGCGACCAGGCCCGCCGAGCGGCCCTGGTCCAAGCGCAGCCGTATCCACAAGGACGCGGGCTCGATGAGCCGTAAAACGGCCTGCCCCGCCACCACGGTCGACCCGGCTTCGGCATCGCGGCTGACCACCAAACCCGGGGCGGGCGCCAGCAAGCGCACGTTGTCGCGCTGCTGCCGCAAGCCCGCACGCTCAGCCATCAGGCGCTGGGTGTCCTGGCGCGCTGCGGCCAGGTTGGCATCGGCGGCGGCCACGGCCGCGTCGGCGGAGGCCTGCTCCT
>NZ_JADMJX010000387.1 GCF_018780185.1 Rhizobacter sp. | reverse complement strand
GTACCGCCGCGGTAGGTGCCATCGTTGTTCAGCTCATACAGGCCGATGGTGAACAGCTGCATGATTTCTCGTGCGTAGTTCTCGTCGGGCACGCGGCCGGTGGTGGTGTCTTCCTTCTGGTTGCGCAGGCTGGTGAGGTAGGTGCCCATCATCGGGTGCAGGCTCACCGACTCCAGCAGGTCGCGGAAGTTGCCGAACGACTTCTCGGCCAGCATGTCGTAGTAAGCCGTCACGCCGCGCGTCTGGTTGGCCAGGTTGCCGTCGACGAACGAGATCACGAACACCTGCGACAGCGCGAAGGCCGCACGCTGGCGCAGCTGGTCCGGCCCGGTCAGGGCCTGTGCCCAGTACGACTCGCGGAACTGTGTCTGGCTGACGGTCTGCATGTTGGCGCCGAGCTCGTCGGCGCGCCGTGCCAGGTGGGTGCGGTGCGGCAGCTGCGGCTGGTTGAACTGCGTGTCCAGCCAGGCGCTGTAGTTGCTCTGCGCCAGTGCATTGATCGATGCGTCGGTCGGGCCGTAGGTGGCTTGCGCCAGGAAGCGCGCTGCCTCGGCACGGGTCGGTGCCGGGCCCGTGGGCTGCTGCGGTTGCGATGTGTCGTCTTCCTTGCCGGCGCCGCAGGCTGCCAGCACGGCCACCAGGGCCAGGGCCCAGGCGGTGCGCAGGCCGCGACGGGCCGTTGTTTGTCGAATCGTGTTGTTCACTGCCGTCCCCTCGTGTGGTCGATCTGGCGCAGCGGTGAGGTGCAGGCAATGCACTTCAGCGATGCGAGTTCGATTGTTCGGGTCTGACAGTGAAGGAAAGCGTGAATTGTTGGCGTTTCGCCAAAGGCTTACGTCTTGCAACGGGGCATTTGGTGACCATTCACAAGGCCCTTGCTTGCAGATGCATCGTCTGTAAGCAGGGGCAACCGGGTGTGCGCCGCTACAACAGCGAGGCGAGCGAACGTTGAGCCTGAGCGGCGTCGAACTGGTTGCGCTGGGCCCAGTCCTTCAGCTGGTCGTCGCCGATCTTGCCCACGTTGAAGTAGGTCGCGTCGGGGTGCGACAGGTAGAAGCCGCTCACGCTGGCCGCCGGTGTCATGGCCAGGCTTTCGGTGAGGCCCATGCCGATCTCGGCGCACTGCAGCACGCGGAACATCTCGGCCTTGACTGTGTGGTCGGGGCAGGCCGGGTAGCCGGGGGCGGGGCGGATGCCGCGGTACTTCTCGGCGATCAACTCTTCGTTGCTCAAGGCTTCGTCGGGCGCATAGCCCCAGAACTCCTTGCGCACACGCTGGTGCATGCGCTCGGCAAACGACTCGGCCAACCGGTCGGCAAGTGCCTTCAGCATGATGGCGCTGTAGTCGTCGTGGTCGTCGAGAAACTGCTTCTCCTTCTTCTCGGTGCCGATGCCGGCGGTCACGGCGAAGAGGCCGATGTGGTCTGGAGCTCCTGATGATTTTGGGGCGATGAAGTCGGCGAGGCAGCGGTTCGGCCGCATCACACCGTCCACGACCGGCCGCACGCTCTGCATGCGCAGGCCGCGCCAGGTCATCAGCACCTCGCTGCGCGACTCGTCGGTGTAGAGCACGATGTCGTCGTCGCCCACCGTGTTGGCGGGGTACAGGCCGATCACGCCATTGGCTTGCAGCCAGCGGCCCTTGATCAGGCGGTTGAGCATGCTCTGGCCGTCGCTGTGCACCCGGCGCGCCGACTCACCGACGATCTCGTCGGTCAGGATGGCGGGGTACGGGCCGGCCAGGTCCCAGGTCTGGAAGAACGGTGCCCAGTCGATGCACTGCGCAATCTCGGCCAGGTCGTAGTTCTTGAAGACACGCCGGCCGGTGAACTTCGGTTTGGGCGGTGTGTAGTGCGACCAGTCGATCGGCGTCTTGTTGGCACGCGCCTGCGCCAGCGTGACCAGCGGGGTGGCCTTCTTGTTGGCGTGCTGTTCGCGCACGCGGATGTAGTCGGCGTTGAGCTCGGCGATGTAGGCCGCGGCCCTGCCGTCGCTGAGCAGGTCGCTGCACACGCTCACGCTGCGGCTCGCGTCGGGCACGTAGACGACAGGCCCTTCGTAGTGCGGCGAGATCTTCACGGCCGTGTGCACGCGGCTGGTGGTGGCGCCGCCGATCAGCAGCGGGATCTTCTTGATGCGGAAGTAGTCGTCACGCTGCATCTCACCGGCCACGTGCTGCATCTCTTCGAGGCTTGGCGTGATCAGGCCGCTCAAGCCGATGATGTCGGCGCCTTCGACCTTGGCGCGCGCCAGGATGTCTTGGCAGGGCACCATCACGCCCATGTTGACCACCTCGAAGTTGTTGCACTGGAGCACGACGGTGACGATGTTCTTGCCGATGTCGTGCACGTCGCCCTTGACGGTGGCGATGATGATCTTGCCCTTGGCCTTGGCTTCACCGCCGCCTTCGACCAGCAGGCGCTTTTCTTCTTCGATGTAGGGCAGCAGGTGGGCCACGGCCTGCTTCATCACGCGCGCGCTCTTCACCACCTGCGGCAGGAACATCTTGCCCTGGCCGAACAGGTCGCCGACCACGTTCATGCCGTCCATCAGCGGGCCTTCGATCACATTCAGCGGGCGGCCGCCGCCAGCCTCGATCTCGCGCCACATCTCTTCCGTGTCTTCGGTGATGAAGTCGTTGATGCCGCGCACCAGCGCGTGCGAGAGGCGCTCGCGGATCGGCAGCGCGCGCCACTCGTTCTTCTTGCTGTCGTCGTTGGCCGCGCCCTTGGCGTTTTCGGCCACTTCAACGAGCCGCTCGCCCGCATCGGGCCGGCGGTTCAGCACCACGTCTTCCACGCGCTCGCGCAGCTCGGGCTCCAGCTCGTCGTACACGCCCACCATGCCGGCGTTGACGATGCCCATGTCCATGCCGGCCTGAATGGCGTGGTACAGGAACACGGTGTGGATCGCCTCGCGCACCGGGTCGTTGCCGCGGAAGCTGAACGACACGTTCGACACACCACCGCTCACCTTGGCGCCCGGCAGGTTCTGCTTGATCCAGCGTGTGGCGTTGATGAAGTCGACCGCGTAGTTGTTGTGTTCTTCGATGCCCGTCGCAATGGCAAAGATGTTGGGGTCGAAGATGATGTCTTCGGGCGGGAAGCCGATCTCGTCGACCAGCATGCGGTAGGCGCGCTCGCAGATCTCGATCTTGCGCTCGAAGGTGTCGGCCTGGCCCTTCTCGTCGAAGGCCATCACCACCGCGGCGGCGCCGTAGCGGCGCACCAGCTTGGCCTGGCGTTTGAACTCGTCGACGCCTTCTTTCATCGAGATCGAGTTGACGATGCCCTTGCCCTGGATGCACTTGAGCCCGGCTTCGATCACCTCCCACTTGGAGCTGTCGATCATGATCGGCACGCGCGCAATCTCGGGCTCGCTCGCGATCAGGTTCAGGAAGCGCACCATCGCCGCCTTGCTGTCGAGCATGGCCTCGTCCATGTTGATGTCGATCACCTGGGCGCCGTTTTCGACCTGCTGGCGCGC
>NZ_JADMJX010000146.1 GCF_018780185.1 Rhizobacter sp. | reverse complement strand
TGTTCATCGTCGGCCAGGGGCTCGGGCTCTTCATCTACCTGCGCAACCTGTGGCTGGTTCTCAAGGAGAAACGCGCCACCACACCGGCCGGCGCCTAGCCATGCGGCTTGCAGGCCGCGACGCAGCGTGGCTCGCGGGCCTGCTCGGGGTGATCGTCGCTGGCAGCCTGGCGCGCCCGCTGCTGCCGATCGACGAGACGCGCTATGCGTCGGTGGCCTGGGAGATGTGGTCGCGCGGAGACTTTCTCGTGCCGCACCTGAACGGCCAGCCCTACCACCACAAGCCGCCTCTGCTGTTCTGGCTGATCCACGCCGGCTGGGCCGTCTTCGGTGTCAACGACTGGTGGCTGCGCTGGATCTCACCGCTGTTTGCCGCCGGCACCCTGGGGTGCTGCGCCGTGCTGGCGCGCCAGTTGTGGCCGCAGCAACGCGAGGTCGCCCGCATGGCGCCCTATGTGCTGCTGGCCAGTGCCTTGTTCGTCTATTTCGCCTCGGCCTTGATGTTCGACGCGATGCTCGGCTTCTTCGTGGTGCTGGGCTTCGTCGGCCTGGCCCATGCCTGGCGCAGCGGGGCGCTCGGGCAGGGGTTTGCATTGTTTGCCGTGGGACTGGGCGGCGCCCTGTACAGCAAGGGGCCGGTGGGGCTGGTGCACCTGTTGCCCGCGGCGTTGCTGGCACCGTGGTGGATGCGCGAGCAGCGGCCACGTTGGGGCCGATGGTATGCAGGCGCAGGGCTGGCCGTGCTCGGCGCGGCGCTGCTGATCCTGGCCTGGGCCGTGCCGGCCGGTCTGGCGGGCGGCGAAGACTATCAACGCGCGATCTTCTGGGGCCAGAGCGCAGGCCGCATGGTGCGCAGCTTCGCGCACGTGGCACCGTGGTGGTTCTACCTCGCGTACCTGCCCTTGATGCTGGCGCCGTGGCTGCTGTGGCCACGCTGGTGGCGTGGCCTGCAGCCCGTGTCGCAATGGGACAGCGGCCTGCGGCTGGTGGTGATGAGCCTCACCGTCGCACTGGTGTTCTTCTCGGCGATCAGCGGCAAGCGCTGGCAGTACCTGTTGCCGGAATTCAGCCTGTTCGCGCTGCTGCTCGCGCGCGCGCTCGCGACGACGCGCTCGCCGGGCGGGCGGCTCGTCGTGCCCGCGCTCACGCTCGGCGCCGTGGGCGTGGCGGCCTTCGTGGCGGCGCCGTGGCTCGCAGGCCGGCTCGGCGGTCTCGACGATGCCTTGGCCCTGCGCTGGGGCGGCGCGCTCGCCGTGGCCTGCGGCGTAGCGCTCGCCGTGTGCCGACCGGGCGAGCCGCTGCACGACGTGCGCCGTGTGGCCACGGCAAGCGTCGTTGCGATGAGCGGCTTGCTGGCCGCATTCAGCGCGGCCATGCGTGAGCCGTATGACATGCAGGCCATCGCCGCCCGGCTGGCGCAGTTCGAGCGCGATGGCCGCCCTCTCGCCATCAACGGCCGGTACCACGGCCAATGGACGCTGCCTGCGCGCCTGCGGCACCCGCTGGCCGAAGTGCCGGACGACCAAGTCGACGCGTGGCTCGCGAACCACCGCGAAGGCAGGGCCTTGTTCGTCTATCGAGAAGAAAACCAGCTCCCGGGCGGTGCGCGGGTGGACTATGCGCGCCGCTACCGCGGGGCGTGGATTGCCATCCTGTCACCGGCACCAGGGCGCACCGCTGGCGCGCGGCCCGATTGAACCGAAGCGCCCGCGTCGAAACCCGTGCGACCTCTCAGGCCACGATCGCCACGATGCGCCCGATCGACCAATAGGCCGCGATGCCGCCCATGCCGTACAGCACCGGCGTGCGAGCGCGGGCCATGACCGGCCAGCGTGCCAGCGCCATCGCCAGCAACCAGGCCAGCAGCACCACCAGAAGCTGACCCGCCTCGACACCGACGTTGAACGTGACCAGCGCCACCGCGAGGTGGTTGTCGGGCAGCCCGATCTGCTTGAGTGCGCCGGCAAACCCCAGCCCGTGGATCAGGCCGAACAAGAAGGCCACCAGCGCAGGCCAGCGGCGTGACAGGGTCTGCTCCTTGTTCAGCGCCTCGCCGGCCACCAGCATGATCGACAGCGCAATCGTGGCCTCCACCGGCGGCGGGCTCAGCACCAGCCAGCCGAGCGCGCTGAGTGCGAGCGTGACGCTGTGCGCGAGCGTGAAGGCGGTGATGGTCCAGACCAGCCGGCGGTTGAAGCCCACGAGGAACAGCAGGCCCAGCACGAACAACAGGTGGTCGAAGCCAGCCAGGATGTGCTCCACGCCGAGCAGCGAATAGGCGGTGGCAATCTCGCCCATGCCGCGCTCGTCGTCGGCCGAGCCGAACACCTGCACCGAAGGCTGGCCTGCCGTGAGCGTGTAGACGCGCATTTGCCCGTCGAGCCAGAACACCTTGACGAGCACGGCCGAAAAACGTTTGCCCACACCCTCCATGCCGAGCTGGCCGCGCAGGCCACCGTCACCACAGCGCAGCACGCCGGCTTCGTCGCGGCAGCCCTCGGGCCACAGCGGGCGCAGCGCGCTCTCCCCCGCGCGGTTGCCGGCCGTCCACTGCCAGACGAACTCGGCCGGCGTGGCCTGGCGCAGCTCCATCTCGGCCATGCTGATCTCGTGCGCCGAGGCGCTGGCGGCGATAAAAGTCAGCACCGCCACAAACCAGGTGTGCCACCCCTTGATCATGGCGCGCTGACCTCGGTCTTGACCGTGTACTTCTTCGCCAACACCCGCACGGCCGCAGAGCGCTGCTCGGCCATCACGGTGTCGGTCCAGTCTTGCAGCACCACACCGCGCAAGGCCTCGAACGCGGCCGGCTTGGCTGCGGCCACGCCTTCGAGCCGCATCACTCGCCAGCCATCGCCATGCCGCAGTGCGCGCCACTCGCCGAGCGGCAGGGCCTGCAGCACCTGGCTGAACTCGGGCCCGTAGCTCTGCACGATGTTCGGGTGCGGCCGAGCCTTGAAGAGCCGCAGGCCGGCCTTGGCGTCGCCCGGCGAGCCGGCGTTCAGGGCCGCCGCAAAGCTGGTGGCCGCCGACTCCGACGCGTCGCCGTCGAGCACCGCTTCCGAGAAGTCGTAGCGCGCCGGCTCGTCGTATTTCACGCGGTTCTGCTCGAACCAGCTGCGCAGCACGGTGTCGTCGACCGGCGGCCGCTTGAGGCCGGCGTTGATCATCGACAAGGCCTTGAAGATCACGCGGTCCTTGATGGCCTTGTCGCCCTTGTCCATCTGCAGCGCGAGGCCTTCGCGGTAGAGCACCTCGTTGTCGAGCCACACACGGCGCAGCGCGTAGAGCTCGTCTTGGGTCGGCTCGCGGCCGCGGGCTTCCTTGAACACCTTCAGCGCCTCCTTGTCGACCGCCTCGTCGATGACGATCACCCGCTCGTCGTTGGCATTGCCGTTGACGGCATGGTCGAGCGCAAAGAGCGCCGCACCGAGCAGCATGAAGTGCAGCAGGGGCTCGCGCAGCCAGCGCGGCCAGGCGCCGTGCGCGCGGGCCTCGGGAGGGGTGACGGCAGTGGG
>NZ_JADMJX010000376.1 GCF_018780185.1 Rhizobacter sp. | reverse complement strand
GTGGAAGCGGCGCGCGCCGGTGAACAAGGGCGCGGCTTCGCGGTGGTGGCGAGCGAAGTGCGCTCGCTGGCGCAGCGCTCGGCCGAAGCGGCCAAGGCGATCAAGACCCTCATCTCGGCGAGCGTGGAGCGTGTGGACGAAGGCACCGTCCTCGTCGACCAGGCCGGCGCAACCATGCTGGAGGTGGTCAACTCGATCCGCCGCGTGACCACGCTGATGGGCGAGATCAGCTCGGCCAGCAGCGAACAAAGCGCTGGCGTGGCCCAGGTCAGCCAGGCGGTTGCGCAAATGGACCGCGCCACGCAACAAAACGCCACGCTGGTGCAAGAGAGCAGCAGCGCGGCCGAAAACCTCAAGTCGCAGGCTTCGCAGCTGGTGGATGCGGTGGCGGTGTTCAAGCTGGCCTGAACACCGACACGCAGCAGCTCAGTAGCTGCGCCCGCCCTTGAACTGGGCCTTGGTCGTGCGCACCCGCGCAGTGGCCTTTTCGATCGCGGCAAACGAGCGCGCCGCATGGGCGTGGCAGATCGCCAGGCCCAGCGCGTCGGCCGCGTCCTTGCCCGGCACGCCGGGCAGCTTGAGCAGGCGCTTGACCATCTCCTGCACCTGCTCCTTGGTCGCGTGGCCGGCGCCGACGATGGCCTTCTTCATCTGCAAGGCGGTGTACTCGGCCACTTCGATGTCGCACGACACCAGCCCGGTGATGGCCGCGCCGCGCGCCTGACCCAAGAGCAGCGTGCTCTGCGGGTTGACGTTGACGAACACGATCTCGACCGACGCGCAGTGCGGCTGGTAACGCGCCGCCACTTCGCGCACACCGTCGTAGATGACCTTCAGGCGCAGCGGCAGCTGGCCGCTGTCGACCGCATCGGTCTTGATGGTGCCGCTGGCCACGTAGTGCAGCTCGCTGCCTTCGACGTCGATCACACCGAAGCCGGTGGTGCGCAGCGCGGGGTCGATGCCGAGGATTCTCATTGGGTTCCGGCGCCGAGCCGCCTCAAGCCGGAACGGCGCCCCTTGGGGGCAGGAGCTGAAAGCGACTGGGGGGCGATCGTCATGCGCCGAAGTACCAGCGGACCGAATGGAAGAACACAGGCGCGGCAAAACACAGCGGAGCAACACGATCAAGCAGACCGACCGCGCCTGTCACTGACGCCCGCCCACCCCAATGCCGCACCCCCGCGTCACGCTTCAAGGCCTGCATCACCAGCGCCCCGAGCGTGCCGCAGCCCGAGGCCACAAAGCCGATGAACAGGGCTTGCGGTGGCTTGAACGGTGTGACCCAGTACAGCAGCCCGCCCACCACGCCTCCGGCGAGCGCGCCGAGAGCCCAGGCCCGCCACGAGAAGGTGCGGCTGATCTGCCGCGCGACCGGCCGGCGGCGCAGACGGCGTCCGGCCGCTTGCTGCACGATCTGCGCCGTGGCCACCACCGCCACCAGGTAGAGCACGAGGAAGGCGCCACGGTCCTGGTAGTCCTGGAACTCCAGCAGCAGGATCGCCGGCGCGTGGCTCATGCCGTACACGCAGACCATCACGCCCCACTGGATCTTGGCCGTGCGCTCCAGAAAGCGTGTCGGGTCGTTGCCCAGGGCGGCCAGGAAGGGCAGGGCCGCAAAGGCGTAGACCGGGATGAACACCGAGAACAGGTCGAAGTACTGCCCACCGGCCAGCACGTACTGCACCGGCGTCACCACGAAGAAGGCCGCGAGCAGCGCGCGGTGGTCGCCGCGGCGCGTGTGGGTGAGGGTGATGAACTCGCGCAGCGCGAGAAAGGACACCACCGCGAACAGCAGCGTGGCAACGAACGCGCCCGACACCCACGACACCCAGAACAGCACCGTGCCGATCCACATCGCCCGCAGGTCGTGCAGCATGGCGTCGTGGCGGGCCTGCTTCTCGGGTGGCATGTCGCGCAGCGAGCGTGCCACCGCGGCCGCCGTCGCCAGGGCCAGCAACCCGAAGACGATGACGAACAGCAGGCCGATCTGCTGCGAGACGGTGAGTTGGCGAAGCGCACCCATCACACGGCTCCCATGGCGTGTGCGGTCGTCATGCCGCCACCTTGCTCAGCGCGATGACTTCATCGCGGGCGCGCGCCAGGAACTCGCGCTTGTCTTCGCCGGGCTTGAGCTGCATCGGCGCGCCGAAGGTCACCGAGCACAAGATCGGCACCGGCACCACTTCGCCCTTGGGCATGACACGGTGCACGTTGTCGATCCAGGTCGGGATCAGTTGCACGTCCGGGAACTGCTCGGCCAGGTGGTACAGCCCGGCCTTGAAGGCCTGCGGGTCGCCCTTGTTGCCACGCGTGCCCTCGGGAAAGATCACCAGCGAGTCGCCGTTGCGCAGCGCGTCGGCCAGCGGCTCCAGCGGGTCTTCGTCTTCGGTTCGCACACGGCTCACGTACACCGCGTTGAACACCTCGCGCGTGATCCAGTGCTTGAAGGGCGTTGCCGTCCAGTAGTCGCGCGCGGCGATGGGCCGGGTTTGCGCGCGCAGGTCGCGCGGCAGCGCGGCCCAGATCAGCACCCAGTCGAAGTGGCTCTGGTGGTTGGCAAAGTAGATGCGTTGCTCGGCCTTGGGCGGGCTGCCGTACCAATGGCCTTGCGCGCCGGTGATCAGGCGCGCCAGAAAGGCCAGCAGCAGACCCGCGGCTTCGGGGAGCGTCATGCGCGAGACCTCGTTCGGGCTGAGCCCGTCGAAGCCCGCGCGTCATCAGTGGCGGAAATGGCGCACACCGGTGAGAACCATCGCGATGCCGTGCTCGTTGGCGGCGCCGATCACTTCTTCGTCACGCATGCTGCCGCCCGGGTGGATCACGCTGGTAGCACCGGCCTTCACCAGCTCATCGAGCGTGTCGCGGAACGGGAAGAAGGCATCGCTCGCCACCGCCGAACCCTTCAGCGACAAGCCAGCCGCTTCGGCCTTGATGCCGGCGATGCGCGCCGAATCGAGCCGGCTCATCTGGCCGGCACCGACACCCAGCGTCATGCCGCCGGCGCAGAAGACGATGGCGTTGCTCTTCACGTACTTGGCCACGGTCCAGGCGAACAGCATGTCTTGCAGTTGCTGCGGCGTGGGCTGCGCCTTGGTGACCACCTTCAGGTCGGACAGCTTCAGCACGTGGTTGTCGGCGCTCTGGATCAGCAGGCCCGAACCGACGCGCTTGACGTCTTGTGCATTGCGGCCCTGCTCCCATGCGGTCGCGCCGCCCTTGGGGAGTGCGATCTGCAGCACGCGCACATTCTTCTTGGCCGTGAAGATGGCCAGCGCCTCGGGTGTGAAGGCCGGTGCGATCAGCACTTCCATGAACTGCTTGGAGACCTGCTCGGCGGTGGCCGCATCGACCTCGGTGTTGAAGGCAATGATGCCGCCGAAGGCCGAGGTCGGGTCGGTCTTGAAGGCCTTGGCATAGGCCTCACCGGCGTTGGCGCCGAGCGCCACGCCGCAGGGGTTGGCGTGCTTGACGATCACGCAGGCGGGGGTGTCGAACGACTTCACGCACTCCCATGCCGC
>NZ_JADMJX010000102.1:1362-3532 GCF_018780185.1 Rhizobacter sp. | reverse complement strand
CGCGGCTTCGTGGGCGAGCTGATCGCGTGGCAGCAGCGGCGCAAGGGAGCCTAGGGCATCCATGCCGCTGCGGGGCTTTGCGCCATACGCGGGTTGTCACAGATGACCTCTCAGGTGTCGCGCCCATCGGGGTGAGCAGCACTCGCCTGTCGCCACAGGCGAACCAGCTCCGTGGGATCTTCGGGCGAAGTTTCATACAGCTTCACGCCCTCGGGGAAGACAAACCAGGGCAACGCGCTGCGAACGAATTGATGGGCGATGGGCGTGAAGTCTTTTGCCTGATGCAGCAGGCCCGGCCGGAGAATGGCAAGCTTCGGCCGATTGACGGGTTCCGACCAGAGGCGAACTTCGCAGGCCGGGCACACCTTGTTCTTGCGCTCTCGCCCGTCGTTGGCGATCGATGAAACCAGTTTCGGGGTGCCGTCCAGCACTTCGAGCGAGTCTCGATGAACCCACATCGAGAGCAGCAACGCGCCGCCGGAGCGACGCTGGCAGTCGGTGCAATGACAGGCATACAGGGTGATGGGTTCAGCGTTCAGTCGAAACTGGATCTGACCGCACATGCAAGTGCCCGCGTAAGGTGACGGCATGGGTGGGCCTCCTGTTCGCAAAACCTGGTGTTCGACATGAGGCGCAGACACGGGCGCTCGCTAGCCCCTGGATGCCCACTTGATCGAAGGGTCAGGCCTCATCTGTGCGGTTGTGTTGCGTGGCCAGGATGCGCAGGGTCGCCGCATCGAGCTCGCCATCGAAGTATCTGTTCAGCGCTTCTTTGAAGCCTGGTTCAGAAGGAGCCGCTTGGCTGAACAGGGTGAGACAAGACTGAAATTTCTGCGCATCGATGCCACCCAGTACATCGCTGGCGCTGAGCCCGTGGTGGGAGTTCATGGACGCGACACACTCGCGAAGCCTCGGGCCGAGAACGGGGTGCTGGAGGTAGGCGACAGCTTCAGCCAGAGAACCGATGGCGTAGCGAACCGACATGGCACTTGACCCCAAGCCCCGGATCTGAGGAAAGACATACCAGCTCCAATGCGTGCGCTTCTTTCCGGCACGCAATTCAGCGAGCGCGGCGTCATAGTTTGCCTCCTGCGCTTCGATGAAACGATTGAGATCGTAGGGGTCTTGATTGCGCAGCATGGCACGACCTCCATGAGGCCTAAGGTTTGACATGAGAGGGGGCGCAAGCGCGCAGCCTGTGTGACGCCCGCTCCATGGCTTTGCATCTGGCACGTGGTGAGCTTGGGGCGCACATGGCTGGCCTATGTGAGACGCAGGAGAAGCATTGCAACCGGTGTGAAGGAATAGAACGCAAAGATCAGCAGAACTGCCCGCAGTGCAGCACCGAGACCGATTGGAGATTGCGACTCTCCGGCCAGGTGGAGCAGCTCACGCAGCGTGGCTGTGTCGACCTGCTCTCCGGCTGAATGCTTGAGCGCTTGGTCAACGAGGCGGTTGTACGCGTTGACCACGCGGAGTTGGCGGATTCGAAAGACCAGATCCATTGCATAGGCCAGAACGCTGAACCCACAGACGAGCAAGACGATCTGATCGCTCAGGCCCTTGAGGCTGAGCCCGTCTTTGAAGAGCAGGCCCAGCGCCCCATAGAGAACGATGACGAACCCGGATCGGACCTGCCACAGAATCGTGTCGTAGCGCCCGAGGGCGACGTTCTTTCCGTCCAGTTCGACACGTATCAACTCAGCCGTACTCAGCCCGTCCTGCGATCGCTCAGTCATCTTTGGCTCCAAAGTTGTCTGACGTGGGATGGCCATCTTCGCTGGCGCTCGGGCTGCGACCTGGCCGACGTTGTGAATACCATCATCCACCATTTGCTTGCACCCGTTGTCATCCCCAGGAGGAGCCATGAGCATCGAGATCCCCAAGGAAGCGCGCAAGGAGGCCATCACCTCGATCGAGCGTTACTTCCAGGAAAACATGGACGAGAAGATCGGCAACATCGCCGCGGGCGCGTTGCTCGGCTTCTTTCTCGAAGAGATCGGCCCGCTCGTCTACAACCAGGCGGTGGCCGACGTGCAGGAGCGCCTGCAGGCGCGGGTGTCAGAGCTCGACATCGAGGTCCATGAAGACGAGTTCACTTACTGGCGCAAGCAGGAGCGTCAGCGCAAGGCGAAATGAGTGCGCGAGCCGATGCCGGAGAATGGCCTCG
>NZ_JADMJX010000102.1:0-1262 GCF_018780185.1 Rhizobacter sp. | reverse complement strand
CAGTTCCAGTCGGCATTCCAGACCTTCCAGGCCGCGCAAAACGGCGACGGCGCGGCGCTCGACGTCGCGGCCGACCAGTTCAATGACTTGTTGAAGGCCGAGCCTGGCCACCCGACCTTGATGGTGTATGCCGGTGCGGCCACCGCGCTGAAGGCGAAGTCGACCTTCATGCCGTGGAAGAAGATCGGCTATGCCGAAGATGGCCTGGCGCTGATCGACAAGGGCCTGGCCCTGCTGCAGCCAGCCCACGACACGACGCTGCTCAACCGCTCGCCGGTGAGCCTGCAGGCCCGCTTCACCGCGGCCAACACCTTTCTCAACCTGCCGGCTTTCTTCAACCGCAACGCACGTGGCGTGAAGCTGCTGGCCGAGGTGCAGGCCAGCCCGCTGCTCAACCAGGCGACGCCGGGCTTCCAGGGGGCGGTGCTGTTGCGTGCGGGCCAGCAGGCCGCGAAAGAGTTTCGCAACGCCGATGCACGGCGCGACTTCCAGGCCGTGATCCAGCGCCAGCTGCCGCAGGCCGAAGCGGCCAAGGCGCAGTTGCAAGGCCTGCCGCAATGAAGAACCCCCCCACAGTCTCGGCGGTGAAAACCGCCCCGGTGATCGAGCTGCGCGGCGTGCACAAGACCTATCGGCTCGGTGCCCACGTGGTGCCCGCCTTGCGCGGCATCGACCTGCAGGTCTACCCCGGCGAGATGCTGGCGCTCACCGGGCCCTCGGGCAGCGGCAAGAGCACCATCCTCAACCTGGCGGGCTTGATCGACACGCCCGATGCGGGCGAGATCTTGCTGCGCGGCGAACGGGTCGACACGCTCGCCGAAACACGCGCCGCCCACCTGCGGCGTGATGCGCTGGGCTTCGTGTTCCAGAGCTTCAACCTGGTGCCGGTGATGACGGTGGCCGAGAACGTCGACTACCCGTTGTTCCTGACCGGCGTGCCGCCGGCCGAGCGCAAACAACGGGTGGCCGAGGTGCTCGCCTCGGTCGGCCTGCAAGACCACGCCCAGCACCGGCCCGACGCGCTCTCGGGCGGCCAGCGTCAGCGGGTGGCGATTGCCCGCGCGCTGGTCAAGCGCCCGAAGCTCGTGATCGCCGACGAGCCCACCGCCAGCCTCGACTCGCGCACCGCCGACCAGGTGCTCGACCTGATGCGCGAGCTCGGCCACGCCCAGGGCGCGGCGTTTGTGATCGCCACCCACGACCACCGGCTCACGCGCCGCTGTGACCGCATCGTCGCCCTGCTCGACGGGCAAATCACCGAA
>NZ_JADMJX010000161.1 GCF_018780185.1 Rhizobacter sp. | reverse complement strand
CATGGCCGACACCCTCAACTCCGCCCAGATGGAAGCCGTGCACCACCTCGGCGGCCCGTGCCTGGTGCTGGCCGGCGCAGGCTCGGGCAAGACGCGCGTGATCACGCACAAGATCGCCCGTCTGCTGGAAGCTGGCTACGCGCCGGGGCAGATTGCCGCCATCACCTTCACCAACAAGGCCGCGCAAGAAATGCGCGAGCGCGCCAAGTCGCTGATCGGCGCGCGTGCGGCCAAGAACCTCGTGGTCAGCACCTTCCACTCGCTGGGCGTGCGCATTCTTCGCGCCGAGGGCGAGAAGCTGGGCCTGAAGCAGCAGTTCAGCATCCTCGACAGCGACGACGTGCTGGGCGTGCTGAAAGACGCCGGCTCGACCAGCGACAACAACCTCGCCCGCCGCTGGCAATGGACCATCAGCCTGTGGAAGAACGGTGGCCTGAGCAGCGACACCGTGCAGCCCGACACCGACGACGAGCGCATCGCCCAGCAGGTGATGAAGCGCTACGAAGAGCGGCTGGCGGCCTACCAGGCGGTCGACTTCGACGATCTGATCGGCTTGCCACACAAGCTCTTGCAGCGCGACGCCGAGGTGCGCGCCAAGTGGCAAGACACGCTGCGCTACCTGCTGGTCGACGAGTACCAGGACACCAACGCCATCCAGTACGAGATGCTGAAATCTCTGGCCGGCGAGCGCGCGATGTTCACCGCCGTGGGCGACGACGACCAGAGCATCTACGGCTGGCGCGGCGCGACCATCGACAACCTGCGCCGCCTGCCGCAGGAGTACCCGAATCTCAAGGTGATCCCGCTGGAGCAGAACTACCGCTCCACCGGCCACATCCTGCGAGCCGCCAACGCGGTGATCGGCAACAACCCCAAGCTCTTCGAGAAGAAGCTGTGGAGCGACCTGGGCGACGGCGACCCGGTGCAGGTGATCGAGTGCGACAACGAAGAGCACGAGGCCGAGCGGGTCGTGGCGCGCATTCAATCGCTGCGTGGCCAGGGCGGTGAAGTGCAGTTCAAGGACTTCGCCGTGCTCTACCGCGCCAACCACCTGGCCCGCATGTTCGAGAAGGCGCTGCGCCGCGCCAACATTCCGTACAAGGTGTCGGGCGGGCAGAGTTTCTTCGACCGCGCCGA
Organism: Rhizobacter sp.; assembly: GCF_018780185.1. Taxonomy (GTDB): domain Bacteria; phylum Pseudomonadota; class Gammaproteobacteria; order Burkholderiales; family Burkholderiaceae_C; genus Rhizobacter. The sequence goes on along the minus strand of NZ_JADMJX010000161.1, from coordinate 2,460 downwards.
GATCAAGGACCTGTGTGCCTGGCTGCGCTTGCTCGTCAACAACGATGACGACCCGGCGTTCTTGCGCGCCGTGACCACGCCGAAACGCGGCATCGGCCACCAGACACTGTCGTCACTGGGCGAGTTCTCGGGCAAGTGGAAGACCAGCCTCTATGAAGCGCTGTTCGCCGAGAGCCTGGGCACGGTGTTGAACGCCCGCGCCGTGGGCTCGCTGCACGAGTTCGGCCGCTACGTGAACGACCTCGAATACCGCGCCCGCCACACGGTGGGCGCCGAAGACGCCAAGGTGTTGTTGCTGGGCTGGCTGAAAGACATCGACTACGAGAAACACCTCTACGAAGGCGAAGACAGCGAGAAGCTCGCCGCCAGCCGCTGGACCAACGTGCTCGACTTCGTCGACTGGATCGCCAAACGTTGTGGCGGCGAGATAGAGAACGACGGCGGCATCAGCGTCGAGACCGAGAAGAAAAGCGTGCTCGAGGTGGCGCAGACCATCTCGGTGATCATCAGCCTGGCCGAGCGAGGCGACGAACAGGACGTGGTCACGCTCTCGACCCTGCATGCGAGCAAGGGCCTGGAGTGGCCACACGTGATGCTGGCAGGTGTCAACGAAGGCCTGCTGCCCTTCAAGAGCGACGACGACGAGATGACACCCGAGCGGCTCGAAGAAGAGCGCCGCCTGATGTACGTGGGCATCACCCGCGCGCGGCGCACGCTGGCCGTCAACGTGCTGCGCCGTCGCAAGAAGGGCCGCGACACGATCCAGGGCATCCCGAGCCGCTTCATTGCCGAGATGAAGTTGCATGAAGCCAAGGCCCACGAAGACCCGCGCGAGAAACTGAAAGCCTTGCGCGCCGCGGCGGCCAAGCGGGCGGAAGACGCGAAGGCCGCCGAACCGAGCAAGTGACGAGGTCACCACGATGAAGCAACACGCCACCCTCGCCAGCCTGACCGCCCTGAGCGCTGCGTTGTGCATCGCCGCCGCGCTCGGCCTCATCACCCCCTGGCTCACGTTTGTGTTCAAGCCGCTCACCACCCTGCTGGTGATCGCCTACGCCTGGCCGCGCGGCGCCGACACGCCGAAGCAACGCCGGCTGATCCTGATCGGCCTCGTGCTGTCGCTCGCCGGTGATGTGTTCTTGTTGTGGCCGAAAGAGGGCTTCCTGCCTGGCCTGGTGTCGTTCCTGCTCGCGCACCTGGCCTACATCGCGGCGTTTTGTGTGCCGCTGCGCCTGGCGGCCAAGCCACTCGCGTTTGCGGTCTATGCAGTGGTGGCCGCGCTGATCCTGAGCCAGCTGTGGGGCGGCGTGCCGGCCGGCCTGCGGGCGCCGGTGGTCGCGTACGTGGTGTGCCTGGCCAGCATGGCGGCGCAGGCGGCGGCGTGGTGGCTGAAGCACCCGGCCGAGCCAGCGGCGCGTTGGGCGGCCATCGGCGGGGTGTTGTTCATGGCCTCCGACAGCCTGCTGGCCATCAACAAGTTCGCCGCGCCGGTGCCGCTGTCGGCCTTGTGGATCTTGTCGACCTACTGGCTGGCGCAGTGGTGCATCGCCAGCTCGCTGAAGCGCGCGCCTACATCCCCTTGAAGAGGCCAGTGAAGCTGCGGCTCACCTCGAGCTTCTCGGGGTGGCCTTTCACGCTGACCAGCTGACGCCCGCGCATGTCGCGGCTCACGCCGGCGATGGCCTTGGTGTTGACGAGCGTGGAGCGGTGGATCTGCCAGAACGCTTCCGGGTCCAGCTCGTCGATCAGCTCCTTGATGGGCTTGCGGATCAGCGCTTCGAGCGTGGCCGTCTGCACTCGGGTGTACTTCTCGTCGGAGATGAAGAACAGCACGTCGTCGACCGGGATCATCTGGATGCTCTGGCCCACGGTGGCCTGGATCCACTTGAGGCGCTGCGCTGGCGCACCCGGGTTCAGCTGGTGGGCGAGCTTGTGCAGGAGCTGCTGCATGTCGGCGCCGGCCGAGGGCGGCGGCTCGTGGGTGGCTTCGCGCTGCGCCAGGCGCTTGCGGATGCGCTCGACGGTGAGCTGCAGGCGCTCGCGCTCTGCCGGCTTCAGCACGTAGTCGACCACGCCTTGTTCGAAGGCTTCGACCGCGTACTGGTCGTAGGCGGTGATGAAGACGATTTCGCAGCCGGGCCAGCTGTCGTCGTCGGCGCCCTCGTCGGGAATCTGCGCAATCTGGCGCGCAGCCTCCACGCCCGTCATGCCGGGCATGCGGATGTCGAGGAAGACGATGTCGGGCCGATGCTGGCGGGTCAGCTCCACCGCCTCGATGCCATTCTTGGCTTCGGCCACGATCTGCAGTTCGGGCCAGACTTCGCCAAGGCGAGCCCTGAGTTGCTCGCGCATCAGCCGTTCATCGTCCGCAATCACCGCTCTCATTTTCATGCTCCGTCATTCCCGCGCAGGCGGGAATCCACGATGTGCCGCGATGCTGGATTCCCGCCTGCGCGGGAA
>NZ_JADMJX010000018.1 GCF_018780185.1 Rhizobacter sp. | reverse complement strand
GCCTCGCCCTTTTGCAGCAGCTCGATCGAGATCTGGTCGGGTGAGCGCACGAAGGCCATGCGGCCATCGCGCGGCGGGCGGCTGATGGTTACGCCGTGGTCCATCAGGCGCTGGCAGTGGGCGTAGATGTTGTCGACCTCGTAGGCGAGGTGTCCGAAGTTGCGCCCGCCGGTGTAGACCTCGGGGTCCCAGTTGTGGGTGAGCTCGACCTGGGCTTCGGTGTCGCCGGGAGCGGCCAGGAACACGAGCGTGAAACGCCCCTTGTCGTTGTCGCGCCGTGAGAGCACTTGCAGGCCAAGCGCGTCGCGGTAGAACTTCAGCGACTGCTCGATGTCGGTGACGCGCACCATGGTGTGAAGGTATTTCATCGGGCCGATTCTAGGCAGCGGCCCGTTCCTTCGCTGCCGGCATGTCCATGATGAAACAGGTGGTGGACGCGTGGGCGTACAGCTTGCCGTCGTGCCCATACAGCCGGCCCTCGGCGGTACCCATGCTGCGGCCGAGGTGGATGATCTTGCCTTCGGCGCGCACCACCGGCACCTGATCCGTGAGCGCGCGAACGATGTTGATCTTCAGTTCGACCGTGGTGTAGGTCTTGCCGGCCGGCAGCGCCGAGTGCACCGCGCAGGCCACACACGAGTCGAGCAGGGTCGCGAACCAACCACCATGCACCGTGCCCAACGGGTTGTAGTGGTCGACCAGCGGGCGGCCCTGGAAGATGGCGTGGCCTGGTTCGATGCGCAGCGGCAGGAAGTTGAGCGTGCGGCCGATGTGCGGCTGCGGCAGCTCGCCAGAGAACATCGCGTTGAAGACCTCGATGCCCGACTTGCCGGTGATCTGGTCGGGGCGGATCACGCCCAGCGGGCTGCGGCGGGCGCGCACCTCGGCTTCTTCGGCGTTCCAGGCGGCGAGGGTCTGTTCGGGGGTCAGGGTGGTGGTCATGGCCTTCTCATGTAGTTGCATATGCAATGATTGCAGCTACAATCATGGCATGTCAACCAAACACCCTGCTGCGACCGGGCCCGATGTGGCGCCGCGCGGCTGCACCAACCTCAAGCTGCGCCAGATCACCCGCCGCGTGAGCCGCCAGTACGACGCCGCCGTGAGCGCCAGCGGGCTCAAGACCACGCAGTACTCGTTGCTGTCGCACATCGTCTCGATGGGGCCGGTGCGCCCCTCCGACCTGGCGGCCACCATGAACCTCGACAACTCCACGCTCACGCGCAACCTGCAGCCGCTGGTGGCGCAGGGTTGGGTCGAGATGGGTGCGGGCGTGGATGCACGCAGCCGCCTCGTCTCGGTCACCGAAGCCGGTCGCGCCAAGCGTGCCGAAGCGCAACGTTTGTGGAAGCACGCGCAGATGGCGCTGAACCAGCAACTGGGCACAGCGCGTGTGGCACGCCTGCATGCCTTGCTCGATGAATGCATGGCGCTGATGGACAGCAGTGACGAAGGAGAGTCCGATGAATAGCCCCCTGATCCCGAAGCGCCAGATGGCGGTGTGGCTCGTGTTGCTGGCCGCGGCCGGCACCTTTTCGCTGACCATGGGGGCGCGCCAGTCGATGGGCCTCTTCTTGAACACGCTCAACACCCACACCGGCCTGGGGCTGGCGAGCATCAGCCTCGCGTTTGCATTCGGTCAGCTGTGGTGGGGGTTGACACAACCGTTTGCCGGCATGGTGGCCGACCGTGTCGGGGCCGGGCGCGTGCTGGTGCTGGGCGTGCTGCTGGTGGCGGTGGGCACGGCGCTCGTGCCCTTCATGACGACGACCTGGGGGCTGATCTTCGCCATCGGCATCTTGTCGGCGGGTGGCGCCGGCATGGCCGGGCCGGCGGTGCTGATGGCCGCGACCACGCGGCTCATTCCGATCGAAAAGCGCGGCATGGCCACCGGCATCGTGAACGCGGGCGGCTCGTTCGGGCAGTTCGTGTTTGCGCCGATCGCGCAGGGCATCACCGCAGCCGCAGGCTGGGTGGTGGCGTTGCAAAGCCTGGCGCTGTTCAGCCTGCTCGCCTTGCCGGCGGCCTGGGTGCTGCGCGGCAACTCCAAGCACGTGGGGCCGGTCAATTCCGGCACACCCAAGAGCGAAACCACGCGCGAGGCGATAGCGCGCGCGGTGCGCGATCCAAGTTACCGCTTGTTGTGCGCGGGTTTCTTCGTCTGCGGCTTTCACGTGGCCTTCATCGCGACCCACCTGCCGGGTGTGGTGGCTTCGTGCGGCCTGCCACCTGCATTGGGTGCGTGGGCGCTGGGCACGGTGGGGCTGTTCAACATCGTGGGCAGCGTGGCGATGGGCTGGGCGGTGTCGTTCCAGGGCGGGCGCTGGCGCATGAAGTCGCTGTTGTCGCTGGTGTATGCGACTCGCGCGGTGGCGGTGCTGCTGTTCTTGATTGCACCCAAGACCGAGTTCACCTTTCTCGTCTTCGCCGCGGTGATCGGCGTGAGCTATCTCTCCACCGTGCCGCCCACGGCAGGCCTGGTGGCCAAGTTCTTCGGGCCGGCACACATGGCCACCCTCTTCGGGCTGGTGATGCTCTCGCACCAGATCGGCGGCTTCCTCGGTGCCTACCTGGGTGGCAAGGCCTTCGAGTGGACCGGCAGCTACAACTGGATGTGGTACGCCGACATCGTGCTCGCCGTGGGTGCAGCGCTCATCCACCTGCCGATTCGCGAAGCGTCAAAGCCACGCCCGGTGGTCGCGGCGGCTTAAGCGCCCACGCCCAACAGCACCAACACCCCCAGCACCGCGAACACCGCCGCCGCGATGCGGTGCACCCACTGGATCGGCACCAGCTTCACCGCCCGTTCACCGAACAGCACCGCAGGCACGTTGGCCAGCATCATCCCGAGCGTGGTGCCTGCCGTGACCCACAACAGCGACTTGAACTGAGCGGCCAGCATCACGGTGGCGATCTGGGTCTTGTCGCCCATCTCGGCGAGGAAGAAGGCCACCACCGTCACGCCGAACACACCCCAGCGGCCGGCGCTGGCGGTCTCGCCGTCGTCGACCGAATCGGGGATCAGCATCCACACTGCGACCGCCAGGAACGACAGGCCCAGGCCCCAACGCAGCCACTGCGGGGTGACCAGGCTTTGCACCCACGCGCCCAGCGCCGCCGCAGCCGCGTGGTTGGCGAGCGTCGCCACCAGAATGCCCAGAATGATCGGCACCGGCTTGCGGTAGCGCGCGGCCAGCAGCAGTGCCAGCAGTTGCGTCTTGTCGCCGATCTCGCCGAGCGCGACAACCCCGGTCGAAACCCAGAACGCCTCGAAGCCACCGGTCATGTGGTGGGCACTGTGTAGTTGAGCGTGAGCCGCCCGCCGTCGACGTAGACGATCTCGCCCGTCATGTAGCTCGAGGCGCTGCTGAGCAGGAACGCGCACACGTCGGCGATCTCTTCGGGCTCGCCCAGGCGCTTCATCGGCGTGCGGCTCATGATGCGGGCGCGCGCCTCGTCGCTGCCCAGCACGGCGTTCTTCGCGAGCTCGGTGGCGATGGTGCCCGGTGCCACCGCGTTGACGCGGATGCCATGGTCGGCGAGCGAGAGCGCCATCACGCGCGTGAGCTGGTTGATGCCGCCCTTGCTGACGTTGTAGCTCG
>NZ_JADMJX010000075.1 GCF_018780185.1 Rhizobacter sp. | reverse complement strand
CCCAACGATCGCAAAGGCTAGTCAGCCCATACTCGAGTCAGCCTCAGAACGGATAGTGCCGCGCCCCCATCTGCACCGTGATCCACCGCAGTTCGGTGAACTCGGCCACGCCGGCCTTGCCGCCGAAGCGCCCGATGCCGCTGCCCTTCACGCCACCGAAAGGCATTTGCGCCTCGTCGTGCACGGTCGGCCCGTTGACGTGGCAGATGCCGCTCTCGATGCGCCGCGCCACGTTCATCGCCCGTGCGATGTCGCGGCCGAACACCGCGGCTGACAGGCCGTATTCGTTGTCGTTGGCGCAGTCCACCGCCGCGTCGACGCCGTCCACACGCACCACACATTTCACCGGGCCGAAGGTTTCTTCGCGGTAGATGCGCATCGCGGGTGTCACGTGGTCGAGCACGGTGGCGGGCATCAGCGTGTTCTCGGCCTTGCCGCCGCACACCAGCTTGGCGCCCTTGGCGAGCGCGTCGTCGATCAGCGCGTTGCAGTGCTCCACCGTGCCCATGCCGATCACCGAGCCCAGCACCACCGGCTCGGGTTTGCGCGGGTCGCCCACGGGCAGGCCGCGGGCCTTCTTGGCGAAGAGGGCGACAAAGTCGTCGGCGATCTTCTTGTCGACGATCAGGCGCTCGGTCGACATGCAGATCTGCCCCGAGTTGGCAAACGCGCCGAAGGCGGCGGCGTTCACCGCGTCGTCGAGGTTGGCGTCGTCAAGCACCACCAGCGGCGCCTTGCCGCCGAGTTCGAGCACCACGGGTTTGAGGTACTTGGCGCAGGTCATCGCGATCAGCTTGCCCACGCGGGTGGAGCCGGTGAAGTTGACGCGCCGCACGGCTGGGTGCGCCACCATGGCTTCGACCACGCGCGCCGCATCGGCCGGTGCGTTGGTGATGTAGTTCACCACGCCTGGGGGCAGCCCGGCGTCTTGGAACGCTTGGACGATCAGCTGGTGCGTGCGTGGGCAGTTCTCGCTGCCCTTCAACACCACGGTGTTGCCGCAGGCGAGCGGCACGGCGATGGCGCGCGTGCCCAGGATCACCGGCGCATTCCACGGCGCGATGCCCACCACCACGCCGGCCGGCTGGCGCATGCCCATGGCCAGCGAGCCCGGCACGTCAGACGGGATCACCTCGCCGCTGATCTGCGTGGTGAGCGCCGCCGCCTCGCGGATCATGCCGGCGGCCAGGTGCACGTTGAAGCCGGCCCACATGCCGGTGGCGCCGGTCTCGGCGGCCACGGCTTCGATGAACTGCGGCGTCTTGGCTTCGAGCGCATCGGCCGCCTTCAGCAGCAGCATGCGGCGCTCGGTGGGGCCGGTCTGGCTCCAGGTCTTGAAGGCCTCGGCGGCGGCCTCGACGGCGGCCACTGCGTCGGCCTCGCTCGCGGCGGGGGCGCGGGTGGCCACGCTGCCGTCGAGCGGGTTGCGGCGCTCGAAGGTGGCGCCCTTCTCGGCAGAAACGGCCAGGCCGTTGATGAGCATGGTGAGGTCAGACATGGTCTTCTCCTTCGGGTCGGTGGATGAGGTGGCAGAGGCGCTTGCGGCCTTGCCCAGGTAAGCGTGGCGGATGACGGTGGAGCGCGCGAGCAGCTTGGCTGCGCCGCTGGCGACCAGGCGACCGCGTTCGAGCACGTAGCCGCGGTCGGCCACGGCGAGCGCCTTGCGCACGTTCTGCTCGACCATCAGCACGGTGGTGCCGGCGTCGGCAATGCGGCGCGCGATGGCGAGCAGCTCGTCGACCATCTTGGGCGCGAGGCCGAGCGAGGGTTCGTCGAGCATGAGGAGGCGCGGCGCGCTCATCATCGCGCGCGCCACGGCCACCATCTGCTGCTCGCCGCCGCTCATGGTGCCGGCCAGCTGCTTGGCACGTTCGGCCAGTTTGGGGAAGTCCTGGAACGCCTGCTGCAGGCGCTGCGCACGCTCGGCGGGGCTCACGAGCCAGCCCCCCAGCTCCAGGTTTTCGGCCACGCTCATCTGCGGGAAGAGCTGGCGGCCTTCAGGCACGAGGGCAAGGCCGAGCTTCACGATCTCGGAGGTCTTGGCGTCGGTTTCGATCACCGTGCCGTCGAACCGCAGCGTGCCGCTGCGCGGGATCAAGCCGTTGATGGCTTTCAGGAGCGTGGTCTTGCCCGCGCCATTCGGGCCGAGGATCACGGTGAGCCCCGGGCGGGCTTCGAGCGACAGTTCGCGCAGCACCATGAAGGGGCCGTAGCCGGCCGACAGGCCTTCGACCTTCAGGTGGGCGAGCTTGCGGTTCAACACCGCCTCGATGTCGTTGTTCACGCGGCCTCCACCATTTCGTCGCCCAGGTAGGCCTCGACCACCTCGGCGTTGCGCACCACCTCGGCCGGTGTGCCGTCGGCGATCTTGCGGCCCTGGTGCAGCACGATCACACGTTCCACGTACTTGAGCAGCGTGGTCACGGCGTGTTCGATCCAGATCACCGTGAGGTCGAGCTCGTCGCGCAGGCGGCGGATCAGCTGACCCATGGCGTCGACCTCGTTTTCGGTCAGGCCGGCGGCCACTTCGTCGAGCAGCAGCAACTTGGGCCGCGTCGCGAGCGCCATGCCGATCTCCAGCAGGCGTTGTTGTGAGGGCGTGATGGCGGCGGCTGGCAGCGCGGCTTGTGCGTTCAGGCCGATCAGGTTCAGGATGCTGGCCTCGTCTTTCAGCAGCCATGAGGCCTGCCGCTTGCGGCCGGCGAACTGCAGGCCGAAGCCGATGTTGGCCGCCACGCTCAGCTCGGCGAACACGCGCGGTGTCTGGAAGGTGCGCGCCACGCCCTGCTGCGCAAAGCGGTGCGGCGGCGCGCCGGTGAGGCGCTGGCCGATGGCAAACAGCTCGCCCGAGGTGGGTGCGATCACGCCCGAGAGGGCGTTGAAGAAGGTGGTCTTGCCGGCGCCGTTGGGCCCGATGATGCCGACCAGCTCGCCGGGGGCGAAGGCGGCATTGACGGCGTCGACGGCGGTCAGGCCCCCGAAGCGCACGGTGACCTCGCGGGCTTCGAGCAGCGGGTGGCCGTTCATGGGGTCGTCGCCTTCTTCGGTGCGCGCAGATCGGCCCACCAGGTGCGCAGGTCGTCGCCCCACTGCGTGAAGGTTTGTGCGCGCAGCGAGGCCAGCCCGCCCGGCAGGTAAAGCACGCACACGATCAGCAGCAGACCCAGCGTCACCATGTAGAGCTGCGGCAACTGCAGGCGCAGCGTTTCGGCCAGCAGGCTGAACACGATGGCGGCGATCAACGGCCCCCACAGCGTGGCCGCGCCGCCGATGAGGGCGATGAGCACGGTCTGGAAGCCGATGAAGGGGTTGAACACCGTCATCGGGTCGATGTAGGTCCAGCGCACGCTCATCGTCGCGCCGACCGCGCCGGCAAAGGCGGCGGTGATGGCGAAGCCGGCGATCTTCACCAGGCGGGTGTTGACGCCGAGGGTCTGGGCGCGTTGTTCGTCGAAGCCGATGCCTTGCAGGGCCAGGCCGAATCGGCTGCGCCGCACGACGATGGCGCTGAGTACCGCCAGCACCGCAAGCGCGAGCACCGTGAGGTAGATGGTGTTGGCCTCGGGCACGACCGTGAGCACGCGGCCCACGGTGCCGGTGACCTG
>NZ_JADMJX010000213.1 GCF_018780185.1 Rhizobacter sp. | reverse complement strand
CGGCCGAGAGGATCTCGCTGCCCGGGTTCACATAGTCCTTGCCGGCGTACTTGGGCGCCGTGCCGTGGGTGGCTTCGAAGCAGGCCACCGAATCCGACAGGTTGGCGCCGGGGGCGATGCCAATGCCACCGACCTGCGCCGCCAGCGCGTCGGAGATGTAGTCGCCGTTCAGGTTGAGCGTGGCCACCACCGAGTACTCGGCCGGGCGCAGCAGGATCTGCTGCAAGAAGGCGTCGGCGATCGAATCCTTGACGATGATTTCCTTGCCCGTCTTCGGGTTCTTGAACTTGCACCACGGGCCACCGTCGATCAGCTCGGCGCCAAATTCCTTTTGTGCCAACGCGTAAGCCCAGTCACGGAAGCCACCTTCGGTGTACTTCATGATGTTGCCCTTGTGCACGATGGTCACGCTGGGCTTGTCGTTGTCGACGGCGTACTGCAACGCCTTGCGCACGAGGCGCTCGGTGCCTTCGATCGAGACCGGCTTGATGCCGATGCCCGAGGTGTTGGGGAAGCGGATCTTCTTCACACCCAGTTCGTCGATCAGGAACTTGATCAGCTTCTTGGCCTTGTCAGACTGGGCTTCGTATTCGATGCCGGCGTAGATGTCTTCCGAGTTTTCACGGAAGATGACCATGTTGGTCTTCTCGGGCTCCTTCAGCGGCGAAGGCACACCCTTGAAGTACTGCACCGGGCGCAGGCACACATACAGATCAAGCTCCTGGCGCAGGGCCACGTTGAGCGAGCGGATGCCGCCACCCACCGGCGTGGTCAGCGGGCCCTTGATCGACACCACATAGTCGCGCAGGGCGTGCAGGGTTTCTTCGGGCAACCAGACGTCGGGGCCGTAGATCCTGGTCGATTTCTCACCGGCAAAAACCTCCATCCAGTGAATCTTCTTCTTGCCGGCGTAGGCCTTTTCAACTGCTGCGTCGACCACCTTGATCATCACCGGGGTGATGTCGAATCCCGTGCCATCACCCTCGATGTAGGGAATGATGGGCTGGTCAGGCACCGTGAGAGAGAAGTCGGGGTTTACGCTGATCTTCTGTCCGCCCGAAGGGATCTTGATGTGCTTGTACATAGAGAAGGCTCCACTGCGCAATGTGTATCGAAAGATTCTATGCCAGGGTATCTGTCAACCGACTGACAACAGACCACGTTACGCACATGCCGCCCGAAGAGCGGGCGGTGGATCCCACTTTCAACAAGGTAATTTCAAATGAACAAACTTCTGGCTGCCCTGATCGCTTCCCTGTTCGCCGCTGGTGCTTTCGCCGCCGACGCTGCCAAGCCTGCTGCAAAGCCCGCTGCTGAGGCAGCAAAGCCCGCCGCTTCGGCTGCTGCGAAGGCAGAAGTCAAGGCTGAAGCCAAGACCGAAAAGAAGGCCGAAGCCAAGAAGTAATCAACGTCACGTTGATTGCTCTGGCCTCCTGCAGCCTGCCTGCAGCGCCTCGAAGACGCCCGGTGTTCGCACTGGGCGTTTTTCATGGTGGGCCCGCCGATAATCAGTCTCACCAATGCATTGCCAGACATGAACGACATGACAAAACGCGGTCTTCTCGCCTCGATGGCCCTCGCCTGGTGTTGCACTGCATGGGCGCAAGAAAGCCCGCAGAGCCTGCCGACCATCCGGCTCAACGCCGGCATTCACAACATTCAGGCCCAAGTGGCGCAGACCCCGGAGCAGCGCGCCACCGGGCTCATGTTTCGCCGCAGCATGCCCAACAACGAAGGCATGCTGTTCGTCTTCGAGGCACCCACGAAACAGTGCTTCTGGATGAAGAACACCTACCTGCCGCTGTCGATCGCGTTCCTTGCCGACGATGGCACTGTGGTGAACATCGAAGACATGAAACCTCAGACCCTGGACTCACACTGCTCGCTGCAGCCCGTGCGCTACGTTCTTGAGATGAACCAGGGCTGGTTTGCCAAGCGTGGCATCAAGGCCGGCGCCAAGTTGACGGGCCAGCCCTTTTCGCGCTGACTCCCACGCTCAACGCCCCCCAATGCAAAAGGCCGGTCAGTGACCGGCCTTTTTGCTGGCGTCAACTTCGATCAGGCGAAGTTCTTGGCCGCGAAGTCCCAGTTGGCCAACGAGGTCAGGAAGGTCTCGACCCACTTCGGGCGCAGGTTGCGGTAGTCGATGTAGTAGGCATGCTCCCAGACGTCGATCGTCAGCAGCGCCTTGTCGGCGGTGGTGAGCGGCGTGCCGGCCGCGCCCGTGTTGACGATGTCGACGCTGCCGTCGGGCTTCTTCACCAGCCAGGTCCAGCCCGAGCCGAAGTTGCCGACCGCGCTCTTGGTGAAGGCTTCCTTGAAGGCCGCGAAGCTGCCGAACTTGGCATTGATCGCCGCGGCCAGTGCGCCGGTGGGCTCACCGCCGCCCTGCGGCTTCATGCTGTTCCAGAAGAAGGTGTGGTTCCAGATCTGGGCCGCGTTGTTGTAGACGCCACCGGATGACTTCTTGATGATGTCTTCCAGGCTCATCGTCTCGAACTCGGTGCCCTTTTGCAGGTTGTTCAGGTTCACCACATAGGCATTGTGGTGCTTGCCATGGTGGTACTCCAGCGTTTCCTTGCTGAGGTGCGGGGCCAGTGCGTCTTGTGCATAAGGCAGCGGAGGCAGGGTGTGTTCCATGTGAGAGTCCTTTCAGCGGGTCGAAGTGTTTCGCAGGATTGTAGGCAGCTTGTGCGGCGTCAGAGACGCGCCCAGTCGCAACCGGGTTATTCGGTTTCGGTGCGGGCCATGCCCACGCCCGTGATCGTGGCCGTGGCCCGACCGTCTGCGAACTCGGCCTGCACCGGCTGGCCCACCGTGAGCGCCTTGGCGCTCGTGATCGGCACGCCCTGATCGTCGCTGAGCCAGGCATAACCGCGAGCGAGGACCCGGCGCGGGTCGAGTGCCGCGAGCCGCCCTTCGAGCGAAGCCAAGCGTTGCTGGCGAGCCGCCAGCGTCACGCCCACGGCACGTTGAAGGCGTGACGCGTTTTCTGCACAGCGCTGCCGCTCGCGTGGCACGCTTTGCCGTGCATACCCGGCCATGCGTTGCCCCAACAAGGCCAGGCGCTGCGCATGCCGCCGCACCAGGTCGGCGGGCCGCATCAGGCGCAGCGTGGCGTGGTCGAGCCTCTGCGCTTGCGTGTCGATCACGTGGTGCATGCGGCGCGTCATCACCGAAGCGATCGCGGCCAGCAAGGCCAGCCCCTCCTCCTGCGTCGGCGAGACCAACTCAGCCGCCGCGGTCGGCGTGGGCGCGCGCACGTCGGCAGCGAAGTCGGCCAGGGTGATGTCGGTCTCGTGGCCCACACCACACAGCACCGGTATCGGGCTGGCCACGATGGCGCGCACGACACGCTCGTCGTTGAATGCCCAGAGGTCTTCGAGCGAGCCACCGCCGCGGCACACGATCAGCACGTCGACCTCGGCTCGCTGGCCCGCCGTCGTGATGGCCTTGACGAGGGCCGGCGGCGCATCGGCGCCCTGCACCAGACTCGGGTACAGGATCACTTCCACGTGCGGCGCACGGCGCGCCAGGGCCGTCAACACGTCGTGCAGCGCCGCAGCGCCCAGAGAGGTGACGACACCCACACGGCGCGGATGTGGCGGCAGCACGCGCTTGCGTTGTGCATCGAACAGGCCTTCGGCCTCCAGCCGCGACTTGAGCTGGAGGAACTGCTCGTACAAGGCCCCGGCCCCGGCGCGCTGCATCGACTCGATGACGAACTGCAACTCGCCACGCGGCTCGTAGACAGCCAGGCGACCTCGCACCTCGACCAGCTGCCCATCCGCGGGCGCAAAGTCGACCAGGCTGGCCGCGCGCCGGAACATCGCACAGCGGATCAAGGCAGCGCCGGTTTCGGCGTCCTTCAGGTTCAGGTAACAGTGGCCACTGGAAGCTCGCGAAAACCCGGAGATTTCGCCTCGAACGGTGCAGGCCGAAAAGCGCGCCGCAAGTGCATCTGACACCGCATGCACCAGCGCCGCGACGCTCCAGACCATGCGCTCGCCGCGCGCCGATGCGATATCAACCACGGGCAAAGCCAGCGTCGGCGCGGGTTGAGAACTCCACAAGCGCGCCAATCAAGGCTTGGCGCCCAAGTTTGGCTGTCACGCGGCTTTCACAATCGTGCAAGTAATTGATTTTCAAGGGTTTTTTTATGCCTAAGTTTTAAGCAATTTGTTGAAGCGCCTGAATTCGCGCGGCCTGCGCCCCACTGAGACCCAGTTGCCCACAAAGTTGTCCACAGTTGCAGTGGACGATATGTGCGCTGTGCGGCCAAGCGTTTCGTGTCAAGCCAGACGTGGTGACAACATCAAACGATTGACCCCGTGACAGCGCGGGCCTTGGGGTCATAATCGCCGCTCCCGAAAGGGCCCCAACACTATCCAAGAGGACCGGATTGTTTTCGATCATACAAGCCGCTGGCTGGCCAATTTGGCCTCTTCTCCTGTGCTCCATCGTCGCCATGACGATCATCATTGAACGTCTGTCCAGCCTGCGCAAAGCCCGCGTTGCGCCGCCGCGCTTGCTGGATGAGGTGGTGTCGGTCACCCGAGCCCACCTGCCGGGTGCTGACGTGGTCAACAAGCTGGCCGACAACTCGATCCTCGGAACCGTGCTGGCCAGCGGCCTGCGCACCGTCATCGCCGACCCTCGCCTGAACGAGGTGGTGCTGCGCAGTTCGTTCGAATCCGCCGGGCGCGCCGCGGTGCACCGCATGGAGCGGTACCTCAACACGCTGGGCTCCATTGCCTCAGCCGCACCCTTGCTGGGGCTGCTGGGCACGGTGATCGGCATGATCGAAATCTTTGGCGCGCAAGCACCGACCGGGGGCAACAACCCCGCGCTGCTCGCGCACGGCATTTCGATCGCGCTCTACAACACCGCCTTCGCGCTGATGATCGCCATCCCCTCGCTGATGTTCTACCGCTACTTCCGTGGCCTGATCGACGCCTACACGCTCGAGATGGAACAAGCGGCCGAGCGCATGGTGCCGCACCTGATGCGCTTCTCGGTGCCGGCCAAGAAGGCAGCGCCCTGACCCGACATGGCGATGAACTTTCGCAAGCACCAACCCGAAGAACCCGAGATCAACCTGATCCCGTTCATCGACGTGTTGCTGGTGGTGCTCATCTTTCTGATGCTGTCGACCACCTACTCCAAGTTCACCGAGCTGCAGGTCGTGCTGCCGGTGGCCGACGCCGACAAGCCGCGCGACAACCCGCGCGAAATCATCGTCTCGGTCTCGGGCGAAGGGCGTTACGCCATCAACCGCAAGGTGCTGGAGGGGCGCAGCGTCGAGCTGCTCGCCGCCGAGCTGGCGGTGGCCGCGGGCGGCGCCAATGAAACGATCGTCATCATCTCGGCCGATGCCACGGCCGCTCACCAGTCGGTGGTGACGGTGATGGACGCCGCGCGCCGCGCGGGCCTCGCCAAGCTGACCTTCGCCACCCAGGCCGGACAGGGGCGATAGGCTTGTCCACGCGCGCCACGGCTCGACCGAGCCCCTGAAGGCCACGCCGTGTCGGCTGCATCGCAGTTGCAGGCGGCCTGGTTGCGGCGAGGCGGGTTGGCCCGGGCGCTGTTGCCGCTGTCGTGGCTGTACCTCGCACTCATTTCGTTGCGGGCCGCGTGTTTCCGCCTGCGGCTGATGCGTTCTGTGAGGCTGCCTGTCCCGGTGGTGGTGGTGGGCAACTTGGTGGCCGGTGGTGCCGGCAAGACGCCCACGACGATCGCGCTGGTGCAACTGCTGCGCGAGCGTGGCTTCGCCCCTGGCATCGTCTCGCGCGGGTATGGGCGGCACTCCGACAACATCGTTTTGCTCAACCGCGATACGCCGGTGCGCGAGGCCGGCGATGAGCCGTTGCTGCTGCACCTGCGCAGCGGTGTACCCGTGGCGGTGGGCGCCGACCGTGTGGCTGCGGGTCAGGCGCTGTTGCGTGCCCACCCCGGGGTGAACATCGTCGTCAGCGACGACGGCCTGCAGCATCAACGGCTGGCGCGCGACGCCCAGGTGATCGTGTTCGACGAACGCGGCGCGGGCAACGGCTGGCTTCTGCCAGCTGGCCCCTTGCGCGAACCCGTGCCGGCCACCGTGCCACCACGCAGCGTGGTGCTCTACAACGCCGCATCACCAAGCACGGCGTTGCGAGGTCACCTTGCAGCGCGACGCCTGACGGGCCTCGTGCCCTTGGCGGAATGGAGCCAGGGCCGGGCCGCGAAGCCCGAGGCCTTTGCTGAACTGAAGGGGCGCAGCGTGCTGGCCGCCGCGGGGCTGGCCCGGCCCCAGCGGTTTTTCGAGATGCTGCGCGCGCAAGGGCTCTCGATCACTGAGCTCCCCCTGCCCGATCACCATGACTTCGCCCCCCTGCCCTGGCCAGCCGACACGTCCGAGGTGATCGTGACTGAAAAGGACGCCGTGAAACTGCGTCCCGACGCGATCGGCACCACCCGCGTGTGGGTGGCGACGCTAGACTTTGAGCTGAGTCCGGCGTTCGCGTCCGAACTGATGCAGTGGCTGCCCGCCACCGATAGACCCTGAAGGATCCGACATGGACACTCGATTGCTTGAACTGCTGGTCTGCCCCTTGTGCAAAGGGCCGTTGGAACACGAGCGCCCGCCCTTTCATGCGCAGCACCAGTTGATCTGCCGCGCTGACCGCCTGGCCTTCCCGGTGCGAGACGGCATCCCCGTGATGCTCGAATCCGAAGCGCGCTCGCTCGACACGCCGGCCGCGGAGCCCGCGGCGTGAGTTTCACCGTGCTGGTGCCGGCGCGACTGCAATCGACCCGCCTGCCCCGCAAGATCCTCGCCGACCTCGGCGGTGTGCCGATGGTGGTGCGGGTGGCGCAGCAGGCCGCCCGCTCGCACGCTGCACGCGTGGTGGTCGCAGCCGACGACAAGGAAATCGTGCAGGCCTGCCAGGCCCACCAGGTCGATTGTGTGCTGACCCGCGCCGACCACGCCACCGGCAGTGACCGCCTCGCCGAAGCCTGCACCCTGCTCGGGCTCGACGGCGACGACGCCGTGGTCAACGTGCAGGGCGATGAACCGCTGATCGATCCCTCGCTGATCGACGCCTGCGCGGCCTTGCTCAACACCCGCCCCGACTGTGTGATGAGCACCGCCGCCCACGCCATCGACTCGGCCAGCGAGCTGGGCAACCCCAACGTGGTGAAAGTCGTGCTCGACGGCGCGGGCCGCGCGCTGTACTTTTCGCGCGCGCCCATCCCCTGGTGGCGCGATGGCTATGCCAACGGCATCACGCAGCTACCCCAGGGCCACCTGCCGCCGCTGCGCCACATCGGCTTGTACGGCTACCGCGCCGGTTTCTTGCGGCGCTTTCCCACGCTGCCGCCCTGCCCACTCGAAACGATCGAATCGCTGGAGCAGCTGCGGGTGCTCTGGCATGGCGAGCGCATCGCCGTGCACGTGAGTGCATCTCGGCCTGGCCCGGGCGTCGACACCCCCGAAGACCTGGTGCGCGTTCGTCAGCTTCTCGTATAGAAGCGCGTGCTATTCTCATCGGCAACCGAGGGTCGGCAGCCGCTGCTGGCACCCTGCGAATTCATAAATAGAGGACACGAGATGAGAATGATCCTGCTGGGCGCACCGGGCGCTGGAAAAGGAACGCAAGCGGCATTCATTTGCCAGAAGTTCGGCATCCCCCAGATCTCCACCGGCGACATGCTGCGCGCCGCCGTCAAGGCGGGCTCGCCGCTGGGCCTGGCCGCCAAGAAGGTGATGGACTCCGGCGCGCTGGTCAGCGACGACATCATCATCGGCCTTGTGAAAGAACGCATCGCCCAGCCCGATTGCGCCAACGGCTTCTTGTTCGACGGTTTTCCACGCACCATCCCGCAGGCCGACGCCATGAAGGCCGCCGGCGTCAAGCTCGACCTCGTGCTCGAGATCGATGTGCCCGACGCAGCCATCATCGAGCGCATGAGCGGGCGCCGTGTGCACGTGGCCTCGGGCCGCACCTACCACGTCAAGTACAACCCGCCCAAGGTGGCCGGCAAGGACGACGTGACCGGCGAAGACCTGATCCAACGCGAAGACGACAAGGAAGAAACCGTCAAGAAGCGCCTGGAGGTCTACCAGAACCAGACGCGACCGCTGGTTGACTACTACTCGAAGTGGGCCGCCACGGGGGACGCTGGCGCCCCGAAATACCGCAAGATTTCAGGCACTGGCACCGTGGACGAGATCACCACGCGGGCACTCGGCGCCTTGAGCTGAGTCTCTCGCCCCCGCTCTGAAAAGCCGCTCGATGAGCGGCTTTTTGCATCCAGAATCAAGACGCTTCACCACCTCTCACAGGAGCACAACATGGACATCGCAGGCAAGGTTTTCATCGTCACGGGCGGGGCCTCGGGCCTCGGTGAAGGCACGGCGCGCATGCTGGCGGCACACGGCGGCAAAGTGGTCATCGCCGACCTGCAGGCCGACCGTGGCGAGGCCGTCGCCAAGGAGCTGGGCGGCCGCTTCGTCAAATGTGATGTGAGCCAGGAGGCTGACGGCCAGGCCGTCGTCGCGGCCGCCACTTCCATGGGCAAGCTGATGGGCCTGGTCAACTGCGCTGGCATCGCGCCCGCGGCCAAGACCGTCGGCAAGGAAGGCGCGCACGCTTTGGCGCTGTTCAGCAAGGTGGTCACCGTCAACCTGATCGGCAGTTTCAACATGATCCGGCTCGCGGCCGAAGCGATGAGCCGCAATGAACCCGAATCCACCGGCG
Source organism: Rhizobacter sp. (assembly GCF_018780185.1). Lineage (GTDB taxonomy): Bacteria > Pseudomonadota > Gammaproteobacteria > Burkholderiales > Burkholderiaceae_C > Rhizobacter. Next base: position 18,387 of record NZ_JADMJX010000213.1, on the reverse strand, counting down.
AGCGTGGTGTGCTGATCTCCACTGCCAGCGTGGCCGCCTTCGACGGCCAGATCGGGCAGGCGGCGTATTCGGCCTCCAAGGGCGGCGTGGTCGGCATGACCTTGCCCATCGCGCGCGACCTCGCCCGCAACGGCATTCGCAACATGACGATCGCGCCGGGCATCTTCGGCACGCCGATGCTGTTCTCGATGCCGCAAGAGGTGCAAGACGCACTGGCGGCCGGGGTGCCCTTCCCCAGCCGCCTGGGCACGCCCGCCGACTACGCCAAGCTCGTGCACCAGATCATCACCAACGACATGCTCAATGGCGAGGTGATCCGCCTCGATGGGGCCATCCGTCTGGCCCCGAAGTGACGCTCAGGACTTCTGCCGCGCCAGCAGCGACCACAGCCGCGCCAGATCGGCCGTGCCGTCGTTGCCGGTCACGCCCTTGAACGCCGCCTGCGCGCGCGCCGCATCGCCCGCCATCAACCAGGCAATGCCCAGGTGCAACTTGGCGTCGTCGGCGCGCTTGAGCCCGCCCTTGGCGATGCCTTGCTCCATCAGGGCAATGGCCTTCTTGGGCTCACCATTGAAGCTTTGTGCAAAACCCAGGTCAACCAGGTCGTTGCCGCTCTTGGCCGACGCAGCCTGAGCCTGGCGGGCACTCAGGCTGGCCTTGTCTTCTTCGGCGCGCTTGTTCACCAGGTCTTTCAGTCGACGGTGGCGGTCGGCCTCGGCAGGGGTGCCCGCGCCGAGCACGCCAGCAGCAAAACCTTTGTCGACCACCAGCTTGCCCTCGCCTGGCAAGCCGGCTTGCACCGTCAGCTGCGCCATTTCCATGTAGTCGTTGGCGTTGCGCATGCTGCCCGAGGCCAGCATCAGGCGGTAGACGTCGAGTGCGAGGCGGTCGCTGAAGTTGGGCTTGCGCTGCACGCGGCCCAGCAGGTCGCCCCAGTACTCCTTCTTGGGGTAATGGGTGACCAGGCGCTCCATCGCCATCACGTAACTGCCGTTGTCGTTGATCCGCTGGGCGGCGTTGAGCAGCAGCTTCAGGCGGTCTTCGGCCGGCACGCGGCCCGCTCTTTCATCGCTCTGCACCTCGACCACCAGCTCCTTGGTGGCGCCCGCGTAGTCGCCGCTGAGGTACTGCGACTGGATCACCAGCGTCCGGATCACGCCGTTGGTGCCGCCCTCGGCCAGGTAGCGTTTGCCCCAGGTCACGGTCTTGGCGTAATCCTTGGCGCGGTAGAACGCCCCGGCCAGAGACTCGAGCATGCGCAGTTGCTCAGCCCCCTGCAGCTTGCCGCTGGCCTTCAAGGCCTCGAATGACTTGGCCGCCGTGTCGGCATCACCCGCGCCCGAGGCCGCGGCGATGCGCATGCGCTCGACCATGTAGCTCTCGTTGGCGTTCTTGTTGGGCACGGCGTCGGCCTCACGGACCTTGGCCAGTGCCTCCTTGAACTTCTGTGCCTTGACGAGTTCTTGCGCGGCCTGCAGCGGCTTGCCCACATCGGGGCGCAGCGCGTCTTGCGCCTGCGCGCCGGCCATGCCGGCGGCCAGCACCACGGACGCGATCAGTTGGAGTGTGTGGCTCTTCTTCATGCGCATGCGGTCACTTGATGAATTGCTCATTGCCCACCATGCCGAGCTTGGTCACGCCCAGTCGCTGTGCGCTGGCCATGACCATCGCCACGGCGCCGTACTCCACCAGCTTGTTGGGGCGCAGGTGCACCTCGGGCTGGTCGGGCATGGCGGCGGTGTTCATCAGCCGCGCCTCCAGCGCCGTGCGGTCGGGCATGGCTTCGCCGTTCCAGAAGATCGTGCCGTCGAAGTCGATGTCGATGGTGACGATCACCGGCGGCGCGGTGGGCGGCGGCGGGGTGCCGGTCGGCATGTTGAGGTTGACCGAGTGCAGCTGGATCGGGATGGTGATGATCAGCATGATCAGCAACACCAGCATCACGTCGATCAGCGGTGTGGTGTTCATCTCGACCATCACTTCGGGGTCGCCACCGCTGCTTCCTGAACCTACGTTCATTCCCATGGTTTGGGTCTCCTGGGTTAGCCGCGCGGCGGCGGTTCGGTGACGAAGCTGATCTTCTGGATGCCAGCACGCTGGCACGCAAAGACCACCCGGCCCACGGATTCGTAGCGCGACTTTTCGTCGCCACGAATGTGGATCTCGGGTTGCGGTGTGATGACCGCGATCTTCTTCAGCCGCTCGACGAGCGCGTTGTTGTCTGGCACCGCTTGCGCGTTCCAGAACACGTCGCCGTCCTTGTTGACCGAGATCTCGATGTTCTCGGGCTTGGTCTGGCGAACGATGTTGGTCTCTTTGGGCAAAGAAACCGCGGCGTTCTGCGTGACGACAGGCACGGTGATCAGAAAGATGATGAGCAGCACCAGCATCACATCCACCAGCGGGGTGGTGTTGATGCTGGCCACCACTTCGTCTTCATCGCCGTCTGACGATCCGACATTCATGGCCATGAGGTGCTCCTGATGCGGTGGTGATCGATCAGCGAGCGGAGGCGCGGCTGCCCAGCAGCACGCCGTGCAGGTCAGCGCCGAAGCTGCGCACCGATTCCATCGTCACCTTGTTGCGACGCACCAACCAGTTGTAGCCCAGCACTGCGGGCACGGCGACGGCGAGGCCGATGGCCGTCATCAGCAGCGACTCGCCCACCGGGCCGGCCACCTTGTCGATCGACGCTTGGCCGGCAATGCCGATGGCCGTGAGCGCATTCAGAATGCCCCACACCGTGCCGAAGAGGCCCACGAACGGCGCAGTGGAGCCCACGGTGGCCAGCACGGCCAGACCGTCTTGCAAGCGGCTCTGCACGTTCTCGATGGCGCGCTGCACGCTCATGCCGATCCAGGTGTTGCGGTCGATGTTGGCCGTGAGTTCGCCAGCATGGTCTTTGCCCGCCTCGACACCGCTCTCGGCGATGAACTGGAAGGCACTGCCGGCCTTCAGAGTCTTCATGCCTTCGTGCAGCGAGGCTGACTTGAAGAAGGTTTCACGCGCCGACTTGGCTTCGGAACTCAGCTTGAAGCTCTCGAAGAGTTTGGTCACCAGGATGTACCAGCTGGCCAGGCTCATGATCACCAGGATGATCAGCGTGCCGCGAGCGACGATGTCGCCCTGGGCCCAGAGGTGCTTCAGGTCATAGGGGTTCTCGACCGTCTCTTTGCTGACCATAGCGGCGGGTGCGGCCACGGGAGCAGGGGCTGCAGCAGGTGCCGGCGTTGCCGCGGCTTCAGGCGCGGAGGCCGGGGCTTGCGCGCTGGCAGGCATGGTGGCCAACGAGGCCGTGATGAAGAAAGCCGCGACGAGTGTGTTCAGTTTATTGATGAAGGACATGTTTTCTTCCGATCTACTGGTACGAAGAGGAATTTGAAGCAAAGCCTCCTGATGGGAGGCAACTCAATGGAGCTGGTGGGCTCGACTACTCAAGCTTGTATCCGAAGGGCACCTTGACGACCACATCGCGCCCTTGCCCGGCACACTTGTATTCGCCAACGATGCGTGTGCTGTTGCGAGCGAAGATGGGGTGGCTCGCACTCAACACCTTCACATCCTTGATCTCGCCAGTTGCGCTTAGCGTGAACTGAATCAGCGCTTCGCCCTTGTCGAGGCCTTGCCGGATCGCCTCGCGAGGGAACCCAGCCTCGCCCATCTTTGTGCTGTAGTTGGAGCACGCGACGGAGGCAGACACAACGGCAGGCGCTGCTGGAGCAGGCGCAGCTGCCACTGGAGGTGCGATCGGGGCCAAGGTCGGCTCGGCCGGTGGAGTCGGTGTGGTCGCAGTGATCGTCGGCGCCACCGGCGGCGGTGTGGCGATCTGCACTTCAGGTGGAGGAATGAACGGCGGCGGCGGCGCCTCCAACTTGGGTGGCGGCGGAACCACCACTTCAGGCGGCGGCGGTGGCTTGGTGATCTCTTCGATCACCTTGGTCTCGATGGGTGCACGCACCACATCGACGACCTTTCTTGCCAGGCCCGACATCAGACCATAGACAAGCAAGCCGTGGAATAGAACAACGAACGCGATGCCGGTGAGGTGGCGTCTCGGGTCCGCTTGTCTCTTGGAAAAATCCATACCCTGGGGTCTCCAGTTTGGTCAAAGCACAAGCGCTTGAGGTTAACAAAAAATGCCCGCCGGCTTGTGGCCAGCGGGCACACGGACGAGTAACCGATCGTCGTAGCGAGTTTGCTTGGACTCAGAACTTGTACGAAGCGTTCAAGTAATAAGTGCGACCACGAGGATCGTAGTAACGATCGTCGTAGCCGAACTGCTGACCACCACCCGCCGTTTTCAGAGAAAGCGGGGGAGCAGTGTCAAACACGTTCAGCACACCGAAGGTAACCGAGAAGCTCTTGAAGGGGTTGTACTGTGTCTGCCAATCCAGCGTGGCGAACCGCTTGATCTGGAGTTGCACGGTTTCCTGACCCACCACGTTGCCAGAGGCATCAAGCAGATCCGCATCCTGCTCGACATCGGTATAGCCAGACTTGAAGTTGACGCCGAGGGTGTGAGCCCACTTGTCGGTCTTCAGGGTGTTGGTCCAACGGCCTTGCCAGCGGAAGGTCACGAAACCCAGGTTCGGATTGTTGTTTCCGATGGCCGAGTAGTAAGGACCGTCTGCAAGGAGTTGCTGGTCTTCCCGGATCATGTAGGTGGTAACAACCTGCGAAGTCAGCTCACCCACCCCGGTTTTCACGCGACCTACAACGTCAAAGTCCAGGCCCGTCGCGTAGTACTTGCCCAGATTCTTGTTGTCGGCCACGAACGCAAGATAGTTCGTGCCGGTGCCGATGTCGACGGTCGACCCCCATGAGGTGCTGTACTTTTGTGGATTGGCAAACACCTCTTGCTCAGTCAGCTGGCCGAACTGGTCCTTGATGCCGACGTGCCACAGGTCAACGCCCATGGACAGCTGGCTGTTGGGTTCAATGCGAATCCCCAGGGTGCCCTGCAGCGACTTCTCAGGCTTGAGATCGGCATTACCCCCTGCGATCTGGTCGTACTGGCGATTGCCCGGCTGGCAAACCGCGCCTTGGGCTGCGGCCACGGCCGCAAGCTCTGCGGTGCAGGTGTAGTTGTCTTCCGTTACACCATAAGCCCGACGGGAAGCCGCAACCTGCGGCACTGTCGGCGCGTGAAAGCCCGTACCCACCGAACCGCGAACCAAAACACTCTTTTCCGGCGTCCAGCGGAAGTTGAGCTTGGCCGTCGTGGCGTTCCCGAAATCGGAGTAGTGGTCATAGCGCAGCGCAGTCCCTACCTCGAAATTCTTGAACACGGGGATCAACAGCTCGCCGAAGACACCGTAGGACTTGCGATCCGCCGAGTAAGGAGGTGATGCAGCACCGTCGCCGAACCGTTGGTCGCATTCAAGCGGGTCGCCCGACGGAGCCAACGGGTCACACAGCGTGCCGGCGACCGGGTCAGCCAGCCGGCCCTGCGCAAACAGGCTGGGCTTCGACGCAAACTTCTCCAGGTTGAAATTGGCACCAGCAGCCAACATCAAAGGCCCTGCCGGCAGCGCCGTCAACTCGCGCGAGCCACGCACAGCGAGGGTATCCAGTTTGGCCGTTCCGCCGTCCCAGTAGCCTTTGTAGTTGGCAGCATTCAGCGCCGCCAAACCGGCGACCGATTGCTGGCCCTCCAGCACGAAAGGATCGAGCGCACCGCTGGCGCGCAACCTGCGAATGCCGAGTGCGCCGGGGTAACCGGAGATGTTTTGCTTCACGTCGCTTTGCGAGTGGCTGTAATGGGTGTTGTAGTCCCAACCCGCCAGCAGGCCCTTCGAGCCCAGGGCGAATTCGAGGAACTTGGCCTCGTCGTCATTCGTCCGCTTTCCAAGATCGGCAATGCGGTAGAAGGCAGTGCTGTTACCCGTGATGCCCAACGGCAACAGGTATTGCGTGTGCAAAGCCGAGCCTGCCGGAATCGAGATGCCGCCAGGAACCGGCGCAATGCGGGAAACCTGGGTCGTGCGGGACCACAGCAGGTCGGCGAACAGTTCATGCTCGCCGAGCTTGGCACCACCCGAAACCATCAGCGAGTCGCGCTTGCGCTCGGGATAGATTTCAAGCTCACCGACAAAGTCGAAGCCGCAGTAGTCGTCAACCAGGCCCGAACCGTCGTTGTAAGGCTCGGTGACACGGAAGGTCTTGGGCGGGCACACGCCGTTGGTCAGCAGGTAGGGGCTGATCAACTGGCCCTGATCGTCCAACGCATTGGCCGGAATGGGGCTGGGGGAGAACTGCTGGAAGCGATAGTTCTTGCCCTTGTCGGAGAAAAAGACCTTGCCCGACTTGGCGAAGTCGCGGTCGGTCGCGTTCAGCTGGGTGCGCTCATCGTGGCTTGCGGTCACGATCACGTTGAACCCGTTCTGGGCCAGCGAACCGAAGCCCTTGGTGAACGAGATCCGCTTCTCCTCGGCACCCGCCTTGGGCTTCGAGAAGCCTGCAGTGATGTCACCGTCGGTCGTGTCACGCTTGGTGATGAAGTTCACCACGCCGGCAATGGCATCGGCGCCGTAGAAGGCCGACGCCCCGTCGGTCAGGATTTCGACCCGTTCGATCGCCGAAACCGGGATCGCGTTCAAGTCCATACCGGCACCGAAGCCGGTCAGCGTCTGCCCGCCAAACTGGGCCAGCCGGCGACCGTTGAGCAAGACCAGCGTGCGCTGTTCGCCGATACCGTGGATCGACACACCGGAGAAGCCGGCAGTCGAGCCGCCGACCGCAGAGGCCTCGTTGGTCGAGTTCTGGATGGAGGAGAGTTTTTGCAGGAGGTCGACCGTAGAGGTCGCGCCGCTTCGAGCAATGTCTTCCTTGCGAATCACCTGAACCGGTAGTGCTGACTCAGCATCAATGCGGCGAATCGCCGAGCCGGTAATCTCCACTCGCTCAAGTTGTTGTTGACCAAAAACGGGAGCGGTGCCGATTGCCAGCGTGCCTCCGACGGCGATGAGTACGCCGGTGCAAACCTTCGTTCTTCTAAACATGGGATCTCCTGTGCTGTGCAAAGAAAGGTTGTCGATAGACCAAGTTCCCGAGCAAGGCGCATGCCGGCTCTGTAAACCGGCTTAGCCTCATCTGCGAAAACATGTAAAACAATTGTCACGGAACCGGAACTTTGCCCCGTCTAGGGTATTCCTTGACCGTCTGCTAAAGGAGAGCTCAGACGCGGTCGCCTCGCCACCGTGCGCTTGATATCTGAAGCGCGCGTCATGCGATCTCATAGGTGTTTTGCCTGCGACCGCCGCGGAGTCACTCTCCGATCGAGTGCCTTCTGCCTGGAGGCCTGCCCCTAGGCCAGACAGCATGAACGTTGGCAGTTAGCAACAAGCATCGGCCACCGCGCGAAGGGTTGAACTCATACGGTGCTAACGAGTTGGGTTGGGCGTGTTCGGCGCACGATCTGCCAAATGGAATCGACTGATCATTTCGATCAGCTGCTTGACTGCGAGCTGCTCCACCCCGGTGAGGTGCGGGTTCCAGCAGTCCATGAGCAAAACGATGCGCGTTTCATTTGAACGATTCCACGCCTCGTGCTGAAACGTGTCGTCGAACATCATCAACTTGCCTTCCTGCCAGTGATGCTCTCCAACATCGATCAGATTCAGTGCGCAGTCGGGCGGAACCAGCAATGGCAAATGCATGACGAGGCGCACATTGGTCACGCCGTAGTGCGGCATGATGTGCGAGCGGGGTTTGAGCACGGAGAAACAAATTTCGGGGGCCTGCTCTTCGATGCGACAGAGTTCGATCGATTCGAGCACTTCGCTTGTGCGCGGGCAAAGCGAGTGGTTTGCGTCGAATCGATGCCCGTGGCGGTAGAAAAAAAAGGCTTCCCACGCGGGCGTCACGCCATCACCCCGCAAATAGTCTTCAAGTCGAGCGCTGTCAGAGAGTTCGAGAAAATCCTGCAGCCGCTGGCCCTCTGTCCACACACGAATCGCCTCCTCACGGATGGCCGCAAACGATGCCTCCAGCCGTTTCGCCCAGGGCTGAAGATACGGGTCGAGATACGGCGTGTTGGGCAGGTCTGGAAAGAAGAAAAACCGCGGGCGTTGCCGCGAATCGACGGGCGTCGAATCCCACTCCTTCAAGTACCCAGACAATGCGCGATCAACTCGCTGCAGAGCGCTGGCACCATGTTGAGCACGCAGGGTTTCGTAGACATCGAACAACAACTCACGCCGGCCCGCACGAACACGCTCAATCGCATGCACGACAGGTTCGAGCAGGTTGGGCGGCGTCGAGCTCTGGTCTTTCCAATGCCCTTCCCGCTGCGCTCCGGTCACAGCTTGGTACCAGGCGCGCAATGCGCCCATGCTGTCGCCTTCGGCTTCTCTGATGTGCCCCAGCAGCAGCCATGAAGGGAAGTGCTTCGGGTTGAATGCAAGTGAAGCCTCGACCACAGCAATGGCTTCGCGCAGCCGCTCGGCTTGCGCCAGCGCAACGGCATGGTCCAGCGCCAACTGCGCATCATTCGGGTGCGCACGCACCAACTCGCTCAGGAGTTCTGCAGCCCGCGCGGAATCTCCGCGTAGCAGAGCGAGTTGAGACAACGCTCTTGCGGCCGACTTGTGACCGGGAGACGCATCCAGCACCCGGCGATAAAGAAGCTCCGCTTGCAAGACTTCGCCCCTTTGCATGTGGAGCTCGGCCTGCACCACCAGTGCGTCGGTGTCCGAGAGCTTCATCTCAACTCTGCATCAGCCCGGTCTCGATCCGGGGCACAGCCGCCAGCAGCGTGCGTGTGTAAGCCGATCGCGGATGGTTCAAGACCTCGTCGCTTGTGCCGGCTTCTTCGATGCGGCCGCTCTGCATCACCACCACACGGTCGGCGATGTATTCGACGACGCCGATGTTGTGGGTGATGAACAGGTAAGACACACCCATTTCACGCTGGAGCTCGCGCAAGAGGTTGAGGATCTGTGCCTGCACCGACACATCGAGCGCCGAGGTGGGTTCGTCGCAGACGATCAGGCTCGGCCTGAGCGCAAGCGCGCGGGCGATGGCAATGCGCTGGCGCTGGCCACCCGAGAACTCGTGCGGGTAGCGTTGCAGGGCGTCGCGTCTCAGGCCGACGCGGTCGACCAGCGTTTCAAGCTCGCCGCGCCGTTGCGTCGCGCTCATGTCGGGGCGCAGGGCCAGCAGGCCTTCTTCGAGCAGATCAAACACCCGCATGCGAGGGTTCAGTGAACCGAAGGGGTCCTGGAAGATGATCTGGATCGCGCTTCGTGCACTGCGCAGCGCTTCACCTTGAAGGCTGAACAAGTCCTGCCCTTGGAACAGCGCCTGGCCCTCGATGACGGCTTGCTTGCGCAGCAATTGCACGATGGCCTTGCCGGTGGTCGTCTTGCCGCAACCCGACTCACCCACGAGAGCGAGCGTTTCACCGGCGCCGATGCTGAACGACACGTCGGTCACCGCGTTGAAATAGCCCATCGCTCGCTGCAACAAGCCCTTTCGGATCGGGAAGCGCACCGACAGGTGTTGCACATCGAGCAGCGATCGCCCGGCATCCGCCCTCACCGCCCTGGCTTGAGGCACGGCCTCTACCGACTCGATGCGCGGAGGTTGTGCGCCATTGCGGTAAAGCAGGCAGCGCACCACATGCTGATCAGCGGTGTGAATCAACTCGGGCGGTGTGTGATGGCACTCGGGCATGACCCGGTCGCAGCGCGGCGCAAAGCGACAGCCAACGAACTCTTGCGACAGCGCTGGCACCGTGCCTGCGATGGCGGCCAGCGTAGCCCCGCGTCTGCGTGCATCGGGCAAGGCATTGAGCAGCAATCTTGCGTAGGGGTGTTGCGGTGATTGGAAGAAGTCCTTTGCGGTCGCCACCTCGATGACCTGCCCGGCGTACATCAGCGCCACCCGATCGGCCATGCCCGACACCACGGCGAGGTCGTGCGTGATCAGCAGCAGGCCCATGCCCTGCTCTTTTTGCAGCTTCTTGAGCAGATCCAGAATCTGCGCCTGGATGGTCACGTCGAGCGCGGTGGTCGGCTCGTCGGCAATCAAGAAATCGGGCTCGGCCGCCAGCGTCATGGCGATCATCACGCGCTGCTTCTGGCCGCCGCTCAGGCGGAAGGGGTATTCGTCGATGCGGCGCTCCGGCTCGGGGATGCCGACCTTGCCCATCCATTCGATCGCCTTGGCGCGTGCCGCGTCACCACGCAAACTGGTGTGGGCCTCGATCGCCTCGACGATCTGCTCGCCCACGCGCATGACAGGGTTCAGGCTGGTTGCCGGCTCCTGGAAGATCATGCCGATCTTGCCGCCGCGCACCGAGCGCATCTGCGACTCGGGCAAGGCCAGCACGTCTTCGCCTTCGAGCGCCACATTGCCGTGGGTGATCTCGCCACTGTCGGGCAACAAGCGCATCAGCGCGAGCGCTGTCATGCTCTTGCCGCAACCCGACTCGCCCACCAGCGCAAAGGTCTCGCCGCGCTTGATGGACAGAGACAGGCCGTCGATGGCCTTGACCAGGCCAGATTCAGCGTCGAGCGCTACCTTGAGGTCGTCAATCTTCAGCATGTCGGTATGGCCTCAGGCGAGGCTGCGCTTCAGGCGCGGGCGGAAACTGCGCGCACGTGGGTCGAAGGCGTCGCGCACGCCGTCGGCAAAGAGGTTCGCCGAGAGCACCAGCGTGACCATGAAGCCGAACGCCGCAGCGAAGCTCCACCAGACCACCGGGTCGCGGCTCATCTCGCTGCGTGCGAGGTTGATCATGCCGCCGAAGCTGTTCATCGACGGGTCGACGCCCACGCCCACGTAGGTGAGCACGGCTTCGTACAAGATCAGGTCGGAGAAGCTCAGCACGGTGGTGATCAGCACGAGGTGCATCACGTTGGGCGTGATGTGCCGCGCCATGATTCGCGTGTGGCTGACACCAAAAGCGGTGGCGGCCTGCACAAAGTCGAGCTCGCGCAGCTTGAGCGTTTCGCCGCGCACCAGGCGGCACAGCGTGGCCCAGCCGGTGAGGCCGAGGATCACGCACAGCAGAAAGATCTTCAGGTCGGAGCGTTCGACGCCGGTCTCGAACATGTCGGGGTTCTTGTCGAGGAACACCTGCACCATCAACACGCAGGCTGCGATCAACAACACGTTGGGGACCGAGCTCAGGGTGGTGTACACGTACTGGATCACTTCATCGACCCAACCGCGGAAGTACCCTGCCAGCACCCCCAGCACCACGGCGAACGGCAGCGTGGCCACGGTGGCGAGCGTGCCGATCACGAAGGCGGTGCGCACGCTCTTGAGTGCCTGGTAGAGCACGTCATTGCCGGTGCGGTCGGTGCCGAACACGTGGTAGTGACCCATCAGCGCGACGACAGCACCGCCGATGGTGCACATCACCAACAGCGTGCCGCCTGCTGCGCGCAACGGCAGGTCGGTGCGGTCACCGGCGATCGCCTTCAAGGCACCGAGCGTGCCCCCGTGGCTGCGGCGCAACAAGACGGCGGGGATGAAGGCAAGGCCCAACGCCACCAGGACGCCAAGCGCCGCGCCCCCAAAACCACGCCCGAGGACGTCGCTCGACCACTGCGTCTGCGGGTTGCCGAGGTGGGAACCTCCGTGCTTCAAGCGCGGGTAGTCACGCACCGGCTGGCCGTCTCGCTCAATCGGTTCTTTGGTCAGGCCGAGATAGGCCAAGGGTTCCGAGTAACCGGTTTCGCGCATCTCGATCTGGCGCGACATCCACGCGTCGAGCAATGACTCGGTGTTGGTGGCGTAGTAAGTGGGAGTTGAGGCGGTCGCGCCCGGGGCCGGTGCCAGCGCACGCCGGAAGTGCACGCTGTCGACCAGGGTGATGAGCGCAAACACGGCCAGCACGATGCCGGCCGACAGCGCAGCCGGGTCGCGCAGCACCTTCCACCAGTTGGCGCGCAGGTTGTCGTTGATCCGCACACGCCAGCAATACCACGCCAGCGCGAGCAGCATGGTGAAGAGCACCACGTCGGTCCAGAGGAAAACAAGCTTGGGCATCAGCATTCCAGGAGCCTCAGGTCAGGCGCACTCGCGGGTCGGCCCAGGTGTAGGTCAGGTCGATCACGATGTAGCTGGCGATGTAGAGCAAGGCACCAAGGAAGACCATCGAGCGGACGATGGCGAAGTCTTGCCCGCTGATCGCCTCGATCACGAAGGCACCCAGGCCCGGGATGCCGAAGAAACTCTCGAACACGAGACTGCCGAGAAAGACATACGGCAGGTAGGAACCGGCACTGGTGATGATCGGGATCAGCGCGTTCTTCAGTACGTGGCTGAACAGCACCACCGCTTCAGACAGGCCTTTGGCACGCGCAGTGCGCACGTAGTCCTTGCCGATTTCCTCGAGGAACATGGCGCGGTACAAACGCGCCTCGGAGCCCAGGCGGGAGAGCAGCGACAACATGATTGGCAAGATCAAGAACTTGACTGCATCGAGCCCCCCCGCATAACCATTGATCGGCACCAGACGCAACACCCGCGAGAACAAGTACTGGCCGACGATGATGTAGAAAAGGCTGGAGATCGACAGCATCAGCACGCACAGCACCACACCCCAGAAGTCGATCTTGGAGTGACGGAAGAACACCAGCAGCAAGGCCAGCGCCGTGCTCACGAACACCTGCAGGATGAACAGCGGCAGCGCGAGCTGCAGGCTGACCCACATGCGTGTCTTGATCTCGTGGCCGATGTCGACAGCCGCGCGCGCGTCGGAACGGCCGAAATCCAGCACGAAGAGCGACACCGAACGCTCCCAGACGATGGTCTTGGTGAGCTTGTCGGCACCTTGCTCTTTCGCATTCCAGTAGAGCGGCACGTCGTAGCCGCGTTCGGCTTTCCATTTCTCGATCTGCTCTTGCGTGACACGCTTGCCGCCGATGTTGAGCCGCGCCATGTCGTCCGGCGTGTTGACGGTGAAGAAGAGGAAGAAGGTGAAAAGGTTGACGCCGATCAGGATCAACACGCCGTAGCCGAGACGGCGAATCAGGTAGTTCAGCATGCTCAGGCAGTCTCGGCAGTGGGGGGGACCGCGCCACGGCCTGGCCGCGCGGTGAGCCGCTGACGCAGGCCGTAACCACGCCAGGCAAGCACGGCGAGCAACAGCAGCACGGCAGCCATGGCCAGCAATGGCCACCACACCGGGTGGTTCCATTCAGACTGCTTGGCCACGCGCAGCGCCGGGTCGACGCGGTAGTACTTGGGCAGGTCGCGCACCAAGATGCTGGGCTTGCCGTTGTGCGTCCAGGGCTGGAAGGCCAGCGCCACATACGGCCAGTAGCCCCAGGACCAGGGTGCGTCTTCGCGCACGATGTCCACCATCTGGTCGATCAGCTTCTGCTTCTCGGGCCCGTCCTCCAGTGTCTGCATCAACCGATAAAGGCGGTCGTACTCGGGGCTGCTGTAGTTGGCGGTGTTCTCACCCTGGTTGGGGTATTTCGCGTTGGGGCCGTAAAGCAGGAACAAGAAGTTCTCGGCATCGGGGTAGTCACCCAGCCAGCCCCACCAGAAGATCTGCTGTTTGCCCTTGAGCACCTTGTCCTGGAACTGGTTGTAGTCGGTCGCGCGAATCTCCAGCTGCACGTCGATCTTGGCGAACTGCTTCACCATCCAATCAAGCTCAGATTTCAGCTCGGGCGTGGGCGCGCGTTGATAGTCATAGTTGAGCACCAGGGGCTTGCCGGTCTTGGCGTCGCGCCCGCTCGGGTAGCCCGCCTCGGCCAGCAGTTGTTTGGCTTCGTCGATCGAGCGGCGCACCACCTGGCCGTTGACGAGCTTGTGGGTGATCTTGTTGTAACCCTCGGGCGTGCCCTCGCGCGAGCCGAAGATGCCCGGTGGCACGGGGCCGTGCGCCGCCACGCCGCCCTTGGCGCGGAAGATGCGGCCGTAACCCTCTTCCCAATCGATCGCGATCGACAGTGCGTGTCGCAGCTTGCGGTTCTTCAGTTGCTGCTCGGGGGTGTCGCCCTTGCCCACCACGGGGTCGAGCCAGTTGAAGCCGAGGTACCAGTTGTTGATGTCGGTGGTCTGCGGGAATGAGAACCCGCGCTCTTCGTACTGGCGCTTGACGCGGTCGGAATCGTCCATGTCAACGCGGAACTCCACGCCCCACTCGGGCCGCTCGATCTCGGGCACGTCGAGGTAACCCTGCTTGAACATCTCCTTGCGGGGCACCTTCTCCTTGACGATGGTTGAGACCACGCTGTCAACGAAGGGCATGGTCTTGCCGCAGTCGTCCAGCAGCCCGGCGGCCTTGTCGCCTGGTTCACCTTCACAAGGGTAGGGTTCACCACGGAAGTGCGGGTTGCGCTTCATCACGTGCCGCCTGTCCTGCACGTACTCAGTCATCATGAACGGGCCCGTACCGACCGGCCAGCGCACCAGCGACAGGCCGTTGGCGTTCATGCCAGGGCGGGCGTAGAAGGCATCGGCCTCCCACGGCACGGGCGACGAAAACGTCATCGCCAGCCAGTACTTCCACTGCGGGTACTTGCCCTTGATGCGCATGCGCAGCGTGTGCGAGTCCAGCGCCTGAACGCCTGCCAGTGGCCAGCGGCGGAAGTCGAGAAACGGCTTGTCCTGGCTCGATTCACTCAGCCCGGCCAGCAGCTTGGCGTCTTCGGCCTTGACCATCGCTGCATAGTCTTTGAGGCCGATCACGTACTCGGAGAAGATCGCGAAGATCGGCGTCTCGATGCGCGTGGTGGCGTGGCGCTTGAAGGCGTAGACATAGTCGTCGGCCACCAGCTCGCGCGTGCCCTGCTTCTCAAACTCCCAAGGCGAGCGCCTGTCGCCCAGCTGCTCGCGCGTGAGCTGGTGGTAGAGGTATTCGCCCTTGTCGTTCTTGGCAAACGCGGGGTGCGGGGCGTACTGAATGCCCTTCTTGAGGCGGATGTCGTAGACGCTCTCGGCAATCTGCGCCACTGGCGCGTCATCGGGCAGGCGCTGGCCAGCCTTGTCGAGGTAATACGGCTTGGCCACCTCTTGCGCCGTCTTGGGGATCAGCTGGTACGGCCGCTTGAGGTAGTGGTACGCGTACAGCGGCTCGTAGGCCGAGTAGGTGTAAGGCGTCTCGGGGTTGCTGTACGAGGCCGTCGGGTCGAGGTAGCGCGGCGAGCGCTCGTCAAACGAGTTGAACAAGGTGTTCGTGGCCGCCGCCCCATCGGGCCAGGGGCTGTTGTTGCACCCCGTCAGGGCCATGGCCGCGGCCATCAAAGGCGCAACGCACAGCCACACTCGCAGTCGACGCAATGAAGCGCCCATGAAATCTCTCCGGCTCCTGCCTTCGCACCGTGCGGATAGACCGTGCGACGACAAACAAGTAAAGGCGCCTGCTGCAACAACCGGGTTTTGCCCGTTGCTGCACCAGGGCAGGCTGCGGATTCTATGTGCAGCCCTGCTGCAGGCGCCTCAGGGTATTCAGTGCGTCTTTTTAGGGAGCACTACCAGCCTATGAGCACGTCTCGTGCCTGCACGAGCAAGGTCGCCTTGGCGCCCACCGGCAGCGTCACCTTGGTCGGCACGTGGCCGTAGGGCAAGCCGGTGAGGATGGGCGTCTTGGTCACCGAGCGCAGGTAAGCGATGGCCGCCTTGAGGCCGTAGCCCCGGTCAAGCGGAGACTTCTTGAAGTCGGTGAAGGCACCGAGCACGATGGCTTTTTGCGCATCGAGCACGCCCGCCTGGTGCAATTGCAGCAGGTTGCGTTCGATGCGGTAGGGGTGCTCGTTGACGTCTTCCAGGAACAGGATGCCGCCCTTGACCTTGGGCCAGTGCCTGGTTCCGATCAAGGTATTGAGCACGCACAGGTTGCCGCCCCAGAGCGTGCCCTTGGCTTCGAGTCCGTCAAAGCCAGGCTCGGTGCGAAAACCCACGGCTTCGAGCTCACCGCTCATCGCCTCGGCAAAACAGTCGGGGGTGACGTCGTCCAGCGTCTCGCCGCCGAAGTCGCTGCAGGCCAGCGGGCCGGCCCAGCTGCGCCGCCCTGTGTGCGCGAGCAAGCCGAGCTGCAACGCCGTCATGTCGCTGTAGCCCACCCAGTGCGTGCCGTGGTCGACGCTCTTGGCCAGGAGCTTCCAGTCGATGCGGTCGAGCAGGCGGGTCAGGCCGTAGCCGCCGCGCGTGGCCAGGGCGATGCCCGGCGCCTGTGCCGCCACACGGTGCAGCGCGGCCAAACGCGTCTCGTCGTCGCCGCCAAAACGCTGGTGGCGCGCCAGGGCGGCCTCGTCGATGTGCACATGAAAGCCCATCGTGGCCAGGCGCTTGGCCGCCAGCCGCAGCGGCGCAGCCTTGGCCAGCACGCCGGCGGGCGTGAACAGCGTCAGCGTGTTCGCCGACGGCTCGTCACAGTGGTCATGTTGATGGTGGTGGTGGCTCAATTTCCAGAACCTCTCCGGTCGGGATGGCAGGGGTGTCGTCGAAGGCCGCCGGTTCGGTGGCCGGGGCGCCGCGGCGTTGCCGATAGAGCTCGCGGCGCTGAGCGAAGAAGTCGCTCAGCACCGCACCGCACTCCTTGCCAAGCACGCCGCCCATCACCTTGGTGTGGTGGTTCAACTGAGCGTGGGCAAACAGGTCGACCACCGAACCGGCTGCACCACCCTTGGGGTCGGCGGCACCGAACACGACCCGCTTGAAGCGGGCGTGCATCAGCGCCATCGCACACATGGCACAAGGCTCCAGCGTGACGTAGAGCTCGCACTCCGGCAGACGGTAGTTGCCGAGCAAGGTGGCTGCATGGCGAAGCGCCACGATTTCGGCGTGCGCGGTCGGGTCATGTTCGGTGACCGGGCGGTTGTAACCCGTGGCGATGACCTGCCCGCCCCGCATGACCACCGCACCGATCGGCACTTCGCCGACCAGCATGGCGTTCTGCGCCTGGTCCAGCGCAATGCGCATGGCCTGTTCATCGGCGGGTGTAATGCCCGGTACGGTGCTGGTGCGCTGCGGGTTGAGCGCCCAACGGCCCAGCACGATGTGGCGCGTCTGCCCGAGCAGGCTGTGGATCAAGACGAACTCGTTCGCTTCCCATGTCACCGGCTCGACTGCACGCTCATCGACCAGCTGTTCGTCGTAAAGCAGCGTGACGTGCGGGGTGAACTTGGGTTGCACCCAGCTGCCGAGGATCGTCTTCTTCATGGCCGTGCCCAGCGCCTGCTGCAAAGCCGTCAGGTCCCTCAAACCGTCTGTGCCGCGCAAGACAAAGGGCTTTCGGTCACCCCGCCCCTTGAAGCTCGCGGCGGAGTCGAAGCGGACATCGAACGAGTCCATCTGCACGCTAGCCGCCGCCTGCATCGCCGCGGCGACGATGTCGGGGCGCAATCCCGCATAGTCGCCCAAGTGGTGCAAGGTGATGTGGAAGCGGTCGGTCTGCAGCGGCCGCCCCTTGAGCCCGAGCTCGGACTGCAAGTCCTTGGCCAGTTCGGCAATCGTTTCCGCCGCAGCCGGCGACGGCAGCACCGCAAAAAAAAGTCGATCCGTCGGCTGGGGCGTCGGATCGATGCCAAACAAGGAAGGCTGAGCGCTCGAGCCCGTCACCTTCACTCCCACTCGATGGTGGCCGGGGGTTTGCTCGACACGTCGTAGGTGACGCGGTTGATGCCACGCACCTCGTTGATGATGCGGCTCGACACCTTCTTCAGCAACGAATAGGGCAGCTCGGCCCAATCGGCCGTCATGAAGTCGCTGGTCTGCACGGCGCGCAACGCGACCACGTAGTCGTAGGTACGTCCGTCACCCATCACGCCGACGCTCTTGACCGGCAGGAACACCGCAAACGCCTGGCTGGTGAGGTCGTACCAGCTCTTGCCAGTGGCGGGGTCGATGGCGTTGCGCAGCTCTTCGATGAAGATCGCATCGGCGCGGCGCAGCAGATCGGCGTACTCCTTCTTCACCTCGCCCAGGATGCGCACCCCCAGGCCGGGGCCTGGAAACGGGTGGCGGTAGACCATGTGTGGCGGCAGGCCGAGGGCGATGCCCAGCTCGCGCACTTCGTCCTTGAACAGCTCGCGCAGTGGCTCCAGCAGCTTCAGACCCAGCGTCTCGGGCAGGCCGCCCACGTTGTGGTGGCTCTTGATCGAGGTGGCCTTCTTGGTCTTGGCGCCGCCGCTCTCGACCACATCGGGATAGATCGTGCCCTGGGCCAGCCACTTGGCGGACTTGAGCTTCTTGGCCTCGGCCTGGAACACCTCGACGAACTCGCGGCCGATGATCTTTCGTTTGGCCTCGGGGTCGGTCACGCCAGCCAGGTCGCCAAGGAACTTGGCGCTGGCGTCGACGCGGATCACCTTCGCGTGCAACTGGCCGGCAAACATGTCCATCACCATGTCGCCTTCGTTCAGTCGCAGCAGGCCGTGGTCGACGAACACGCAGGTGAGCTGGTCGCCGATGGCGCGG
>NZ_JADMJX010000067.1 GCF_018780185.1 Rhizobacter sp. | reverse complement strand
AGGGGCGCTTGTACGAGAAATCGTAGAAGAAGCCGTTTTCGATCACCGGGCCGATGGTCACCTGGGCTTCAGGAAAGAGCTCCTTCACCGCATACGCCAGCAAGTGGGCCGTGGAGTGGCGAATGACTTCCAGCCCGTCGGCATCCTTGTCCGTGATGATGGCAAGCGCCGCGTCTTGCTCGATGCGGAAGCTGGTGTCGACCACCTTGGCGTCGGCGCCCTGCCCCACACGGCCGGCCAGCGCGGCCTTGGCCAGGCCGGCGCCGATCGAGGCGGCTACTTCGGCCACTGTGACCGGGCCCTCGAACTGACGCTTGGAACCATCGGGCAGCTGAACAGAAATCATGATGAGGAAACTCCAGAAACAAAAAAGCGCGGGGGTGAGCCGCGCTTTTGAGAGATGACGAGAAAAGACGTGACGGAGCCGCGGCCGACTAAAGCTGTACCTGCTTGGTCGTAGTTCGCGGTGTCATAACCATGGTGCCCTTCTCGCTCTTGCTCGTTAGGAAGGCTTGAATTGTAGAACAGGCTCAGCCCCGCGCGGTGTACTCAGAGAAGATGCCGACCTCGACATGACGCTGCGCGTCGTGCAGGCCGGCGGCGGCCAGCGCACCCAGCACCTGCGGCGGCGCGATGCAGGTGGCGATGGTGTCCCAGTAGTAGCGCCACAGCATCGGCGTGGCTGGTGCCTTCGACACGAAACGCGCGACCAGTGGCACGGCCCCGCGCATGTAGGCCTTCAGCAAGAGCGTGGCCCAGCGGCTTTGCGGGCGGGAGATCTCGAGGATCAGCAAACGGCCACCCGGCTTGAGCACGCGGCGGAACTCGGTGCAGGCGGCCGAAAAATCGGCGATGTGACGCAGCGCATAGCCCATCACGAGAAAGTCGACTGACGCATCGGGCACAGGGATGGACTCGGCGCGGCCGAGACGGCACTCGACGCTTGCAGGCAGCGTCGCCTGCGCCATCATGCCGGGGCTCGGGTCCACCCCGATGAGCCGGGTCGGCTCTTGCGTGATGTTCAGGATCTCTTGCGAGACGAGGCCTGTGCCCATGCCGACGTCGACCACCTGCATGCCTGGCTTCAGGCCGGCGCGTTGCAGCGCCACGCGGCGGTACTTCGAACCGGTACCCAGACCGAGAATACGTTCGAGGCGGTTGTAATCGACCGCGGTGTCATCGAAGGTCTTGCGCAGGAAGCTCTCACGCGCCTCGAGGTCGTTGCTGGCGTAATAGCTCGGCAGCGGCTGGTGCGGCAGCCGAACGGTTGCTTCGGTGTCGTTTTGTGCAGGGGTCTGGGGCATGCGTACGGGGGCTCGGGTTGGAAGAAGGCCGCCATGTGAGAACCATGGCGGCCCGGCGCGCCCGATGGTAGCGCCTCGTATTCAGACCCCAGTCAGGTTTTCAGGCTTTCTCTTCACCCAGCCAGCGGTAGAGCACTCCGCCGATCACCGCGCCAATGATGGGCGCCACCCAGAACAGCCACAACTGCGACAGCGCCCAGTCACCGACGATGAGCGCCGGGCCGGTGCTGCGCGCCGGGTTCACCGAGGTGTTGGTCACCGGGATGCTGATGAGGTGGATCAGCGTCAGGGTGAGACCGATCGCAATGGGCGCAAAGCCGGCCGGTGCGCGCTTGTCGGTCGAGCCCATGATGATGAGCAGGAAGAACGCGGTCAGCACCACTTCGGCCACGAAAGCGGCGGCCAGCGAGTACCCGCCGGGCGAATGGGCCTCGTAGCCGTTGGAAGCCAGGCCACCCGCGAGGCTGAAACCAGCCTTGCCACTGGCGATGAAGTACAGCACCGCGGCCGCAGCCACTGCGCCAATCACCTGGGCAATGATGTACGCCGGCAAGTCGCCCGCCTTGAAACGCCCGCCGGCCACCAGGCCGATCGAGACAGCCGGGTTCAGGTGGCAACCCGAGATGTGGCCGATGGTGTAGGCCATGGTCAGCACGGTCAACCCGAAGGCCAACGACACGCCGAGCAGGCCAATGCCCACGCCGGGAAATGCAGCTGCCAGCACGGCACTGCCGCAGCCACCCAATACCAGCCAGAAAGTGCCCAGCAACTCTGCCGCGGCGCGCTTGGTCAGATTCATACCCTCTCCTTGTTGTTGAGGGGGTTATTGATCCACGCCCTCTCCCAGGCGTCAAGCACTCAGAGCGGCTGCGCGTTGATGGGCTGGCCGCCGCTTGCCAACTGGGCGAACTCATCGCGCAGCCGCTGGCTCTCGGCCACTGCACGCGACCAGGCAGCCACGCGCCCAGGGGTGTCTTTGTCGTAACGCTTGAAGTCGTTGCGGTCGGGCAGCTTCGCGTTGGGCAGCGTCGCGATCCATTCAGCAGTGGGCGAGACGACGACCACGTTGTCGAGGTGCGCGCTCGCACGATGGCGGTGCTTCAAGGCCTTGTCGAGCCAGCCGGGGATGACCGATTTCTGGAAGTGCGGATACAGCACCAGGCCCTCGCCCATCGAGGCGTAGTTCAGGTGCAGGTGGTAGTCGGTGATGCCGCCGTCCCAGTAGGCGCCGTGGGGAGCGCCCGGAATGTCATGCACGGCATCCAGCCAGAACGGAATCGAGCAGCTCGCAAGGATGCTGGGCTGCAGGTTCGCCTCATTCAGCTTCACCGCGTGCGTGCGGTAGTCGTGCGTGTGAAGCGGCAGCGGCTCGCGCGGGTCGGAGAAGATCACCCGCTCCAGCCAGGCACCCATGGCCTTGCGGCTCACCACGTTGGTGGCGAACGCGCCCAGGTAGCCCAGCGGCGTGGTGAGCTTGGACAGGCGCCGCCCTTCGCGCCTGAGCACATGCCGCCCACGGCTGGTGAACACATGCAGGCGAAAGCGCGGGTGGTTCAGCACCTCGGCCTCGTGGCCGGCGAAGTGTTCGCTGAGCTTGGCGCCAAACACCTCGCTCACATGCGTGGGGGTGGGCGGCTTGCCATGCTTGTGCTCGTACTCCTGGCGGATGTAGTCGTCGGCCATGCGGGCGAAGGCCTGCCCGGGGTCGCGCAGGCAGGCCGTGGCCATGCGCCAGGCGCCGATGGAGGCGCCGATCAGGTGCACCGGGTGGGCAGCCGCATCGAGCCACTGGCCAAAGATGTATTGGTCGAGCGGGCTCAGCACCAGCCCCTTGGGGCCACCCGCCGCGCCCGGGATGGCGCGCACGTCCTGCGGGCGCAGGCCTTGCTCGCGCAGTCGCTGCAGCGCGCGCGGGCCGGCGTGGACCTGCAGGGCTTTCATCCCATCGAACCGGATCAGCGTTTGGTCTGCAGCTTGGCGAAGGCCGCGGCCATGGCCGACGCACCTTGTGGCTGCGCCTGCGCGGGTGCGCGGGCCGGGCCACCCGCACGCTCACCGCGTGCAGGCGGGCGGTAGCTGTTGTCGCCGCGCTCACCCCGTGGCGCCACGGTGGCATCGAGCTTCATGGTGAGCGAGATGCGTTTGCGCGCCAGGTCGACTTCGAGCACCTTCACCTTGACGATGTCGCCGGTCTTCACGACCTCGCGTGCATCGGTGACAAACTTGTTGCTGAGCTGGCTCACGTGCACCAGGCCGTCCTGGTGGACACCGAGGTCGATGAAAGCGCCGAACTGGGCCACGTTGCTGACCGTGCCTTCGAGCGTCATGCCGGGCTGCAAATCCTTCAGGTCTTCGACGCC
>NZ_JADMJX010000315.1 GCF_018780185.1 Rhizobacter sp. | reverse complement strand
GCCCGCCATGGAACAAGACGACAACCAGCTCATCGCCGAACGCCGTGAAAAGCTCGCCGCGATCCGCAAACAAGGCGTGGCCTTCCCGAACGACTTCAAACCCCAACACCACGCCGCCGAGCTGGGCCGCAAGTACGGCACGCTCGACAACGAGGCCCTGGAGCCGCAAGGCGTGCAGGTCAGCGTGGCCGGGCGGCTGATGCTCAAGCGCGTGATGGGCAAGGCGAGCTTCGGCACGCTGCAAGACGGCTCGGGCCGCATCCAGCTCTTCGTCACCAAGGACACGCTGGGCGACGAGGTCTACGCCGCCTTCAAGCACTGGGACCTGGGCGACATCCTCGGCGCCACCGGCACCTTGTTCAAGACCAAGACCGGCGAACTCTCGGTGCGCGTGACCGAGCTGCGCCTGCTGACCAAGAGCCTGCGCCCGCTGCCCGACAAGTTCCACGGCATGGCCGACCAGGAGCAGAAGTACCGCCAACGCTATGTCGACCTGATCACCGACGAAGACGCCCGCACCCGCTTCGCCGCGCGCAGCAAGGCCATCAGCTCGATCCGCCAGTTCATGGTGGAGCACCACTTCATGGAAGTGGAAACGCCGATGCTGCACCCCATTCCCGGCGGTGCCAACGCCAAGCCCTTCGTCACCCACCACAACGCGCTCGCCCAAGATATGTTCTTGCGCATCGCACCCGAGCTCTACCTGAAGCGCCTGATCGTCGGCGGCTTCGAGCGGGTGTTCGAGATCAACCGCAGCTTCCGCAACGAAGGCATCTCGGTTCGGCACAACCCCGAGTTCACGATGATGGAGTTCTACGCGGCCTACTGGAACCACCACGACCTGATGGACTTCACCGAGCAGGTGCTGCGCCACGCCGCCCGCCAGGCCACCGGCTCGGCGGTGTTGAGCTACGGCGGCAAGCCGGTCGACCTCGACAAGCCCTTCACGCGCCTGACGGTGCGCGACTCGCTGGTGGTCCACGCCGGGCTGAGCGTCGAAGACGCCGGTGACGCCCATGTGCTGCGCGACAAGCTCAAGCACCTGGGCGAAGAAGCCCCCGCCCACTGGAAGCTGCCCGAGCTGCAGTTCGGCCTGTTCGAGGCGGCGGTCGAAGACAAGCTGTGGGAGCCAACCTTCATCATCGACTACCCGGTCGAGGTGTCGCCGCTCGCGCGCGCGTCCGACAGCAACCCGGCGATCACCGAGCGCTTCGAGCTCTTCATCACCGGGCGTGAATACGCCAACGGCTTCTCCGAGCTGAACGACGCCGAAGACCAGGCCGCACGCTTCCTGTCGCAGGCCGCCAACAAGGAGGCCGGCGACGAGGAGGCGATGTACTACGACGCCGATTTCATCCGCGCGCTCGAATACGGCATGCCGCCCACCGGCGGCTGCGGCATTGGCCTGGACCGGCTGATGATGCTGATCACCGACAGCCCGAGCATCCGCGACGTGATCCTGTTCCCCTCACTGCGCAAGGAAAGCTAACCATGACGGCGCGGCTCGCATCTCTGCCCGAGATCGACGCCGCGGTGTGGCGCGAGCTGACCGGGGCCGCCACCGACAAGCAGCACCCCTGGCGCACCCCGGTGCTGGCCACCACCGATGGTGACATCGGCGATGCCCGCACGGTGGTTGTGCGCGAAGTGAGCGCCGACCAGAAGATCATCACGATCTACACCGATCAGCGCAGCGCCAAGGTGGCGCAGTTGGGCGCCCACCCGGTGGGCACCTTGGTGATGTGGTCGCCCGCCTTGAGCTGGCAGCTGAGGTGCCGGGTGCAGCTGACCCTGGAAACCACGGGCCTCGCAGTCTCGTCGCGCTGGGCGCGCATCAAGCTCTCACCCGCGGCACAAGACTACCTGTCACCCCTGGCCCCGGGCGCCGAGCTGCCCGAGGAGCCGGTGCCCAGCGGGCAAGACCGGGGGGCCTTGCCCTACTTCGCGGTCATGGAAGCCCAGGTGCTGGGCATCGACTGGCTCGAACTGCATGCCGATGGCCATCGGCGTGCGCTGTTCAGCGGCGAATCAGCGCGCTGGATTCAGCCCTGAGGGGCTGCACCACCATCACTCTTCGCTGACGAGTTCGACCACCGGTTTCTCGGTGCCGCCGGCCACACCGAAGATGTGCGCGTAGATGTAGACGTTGATGTAGAACAGCACGAACACCATCGCGATGCGAAACACCTTGATGGCCAGGCGGCGCCAGTCCGAGTTGTCCAGTGCGATGAAAAGGCCCCAGCAAGCACCGCTGGCGGCGATCAGCAAGCCGGCGAGGCCGAGCACTATCCAGGTGAAGATGGCCATGCGTTCAGGGGGTTGACGAAGCCCGAACCTTAACACCAGTTGGTGCCCACCCACATCGGGCGTTCGCAGGAGCCTGGGCCTACCAGGCCGGTGCCAGCTCGGCCAAGCCCGCCGGGGCCAGGCGTTCGTCTTCGAAAGTCACGATGTCGTAAGCGGTGGCGTCCGCCAGCACGGCACGCAGCAGCTTGTTGTTGAGTGCATGGCCCGACTTGAAGCCCACGTAGGCGGCGATCAGCGGGTGGCCGAGCACGTGCATGTCGCCGATGGCGTCGAGGATCTTGTGTTTGACGAACTCGTCGTCGTAGCGCAGGCCGTCGGTGTTGAGCACGCGGTAGTCGTCGACCACGATCACGTTGTCCATGCTGCCGCCCAGGCCGAGGCCACGCGAGCGCATCATTTCGACGTCTTTGGTGAAGCCGAAGGTGCGGGCCCGGGCGATGTCGCGCTTGTATTGGCCCGAGCCCATGTCGAAGCTGACCTGCTGGCCGGTCTGGTTGACAGCCGGGTGGTTGAAGTCGATCTCGAAGCTGAGCTTGTAGCCGTCAAACGGCTCCAGGCGCGCCCACTTCAGCGTGGGGCCCTCGCCTTCGCGCACCTCCACCGGCTTCTTGATGCGCAAGAAGCGCTTGGGCGCTTTCTGCACCTCGATGCCCGCGCTTTGCAGCAGGAACACGAACGAAGCCGCCGAGCCATCGAGGATGGGCACCTCTTCGTTGGTGATGTCGACCACCAGGTTGTCGATGCCCAGGCCCGCGCAGGCCGACAGCAGGTGCTCGATGGTGTTGACCTTCGGCGCGCCCACTTCGCCACCGGGCGAAATGGTGGTGGCCATGCGGGTATCGCACACCGCACCCACATTGACCGGGATGTCGACCGGCACCGGCAGGTCGACCCGGCGAAACATGATGCCGGTGTCGGCCGCGGCTGGTCGCAGCGTCAGCTCGACCCGCTGGCCGCCGTGCACACCCACGCCAACGGCGCGGGTGATCGACTTTAGAGTGCGTTGGGCGAGCATGGGCATGATTTTAAAAGGCCTCGCAGAAACCCCTCGGCAATTCCGCCAACCGCGGCGATAGGGCGGGAGCGAAGCAACCGCCCCATCAAGCAACCCCCGGAGGAACCGGCTTTGCCGGGCCTCACGGGGGGCGCCCCTCGGGGGCAGGAGCGTTAGCGACTGGGGGGCCTTATCAGTCCGCCTGCTTGCGCAAGAACGCAGGAATCTCGATCTCGTCCATGCCGTTGCTCGCCAAGGCATCCACCTTGGCGGCCGCGGTGCGCCCATTGCGCCACACGCTCGGCACCGTCATGTTGGCGTAGTCGTGACCGCTCGGGCCGCTGTGCACCGGCTGGGTCAGCACCGGGATGTTGTCGGTGCCGGTGC
>NZ_JADMJX010000069.1 GCF_018780185.1 Rhizobacter sp. | reverse complement strand
TCCTGGCCAACATGAGCCACGAGATCCGCACCCCGATGAACGCCATCATCGGCCTCACCCACCTGCTGCAACGCGACCTGCCCGACCCCCATGCGCAGGACCAGCTGGCCAAGGTCGGCGCGGCGGCGCACCACCTGCTGGGCATCATCAACGACATCCTCGACCTCTCCAAGATCGAGGCCGACCGGCTCGAGCTCGAAGACCGCGAGTTCGACCCCCGCCAGGTGATCGCCAACGCGCTGGGCATGCTGCGCGAGCGCGCCGAGAGCAAGGGCCTGGCGCTGCAACCCGAGCTCTCGCCCAACCTGCCCGAGCGGCTGCGCGGCGACCCGCTGCGGCTGGAGCAGATCCTGCTCAACTTTATCGGCAACGCGATCAAGTTCTCGCAGCACGGCGCCATCAAGCTGCGCGCACGCGTGGCGCAGTCGGCGAGCAATGCGGTGATGCTGCACATCGAGGTGCAAGACCACGGCATCGGCATCACCCCCGAACAGCAGGCGCGGCTGTTCCAGTCGTTTTCACAGGCCGACGACTCCACCTCGCGCAAGTACGGCGGCACCGGCCTCGGCCTGGTCATCGCCAAGCGCCTGGCCGGCCTGATGGGCGGCAACGTGGGTGTGCGCAGCGCCCCCGGCGTGGGCAGCACCTTTTGGATGACGGCGCGCCTGGCCACCGTGGGCGCGGCGGCAGAAAGCGACACCAGCCCCGCGCCGCTGCTGGTGCCCGAAGACCGCATCACCGAGCGCCACGCCGGCGCACGCGTGCTGCTGGTCGACGACGACCCGGTCAACCAGGAGGTCACGCTCGCCCTGCTGCGCCGCCTGCACCTGGCCGTCGACGTGGTCAGCGACGGCCAGCAAGCGCTCGATCGGGTGCGCAGCGAACACTACGCGCTGGTGCTGATGGACGTGCAGATGCCGGTGATGGACGGCCTGGAGGCCTCACGTGCCATCCGCCGCCTGCCCGAGCGCCAGGCCCTGCCCATCCTCGCGATGACGGCCAATGCCTACGCCGAAGACCGCCACGAGTGCCTGGCCGCCGGCATGAACGACCACATCACCAAGCCGGTGGCGCCGAGCCGGCTCTACGCCTGCTTGCTGCGCTGGCTGGATGCGAACGCCGCCAACGCCGTGGCGCCCTGACCCGGCACCCCCTTCAAAGCAGGCCCACGCACCCCGGTGCGCCACAGCGGCAACGCAGCCGGCCCTGGTGGTGCGTCTCGCCATAGTTCACGGTGATCTCTTCGCCCGGCGCCACATCGCGCATCGCATAGAACTCGACCCGCCCCTGGCGCACCCGCAGGCTCGCGTTCGGGCGGCACGAGTGGTTGGCAAAACGCAGCGGGTCGAGCGAGTGCGTGGCATCGATCGCGCGCCGCTCAGACACTGCAATGATCATGATGCGGGCCTGGCCGCGCGCACGCTGCTGCGCTTCTTGAATGCTGATGGCCTCGCCGCGGATCTCGCCGATCTTGCGCCGCTGCGCAATGGCCTCGCCCGCAAACGCGCCCTGCCCGTCGATGCTGCTCTCGCGCACCACGACCATGAACTTCTGCGGCTTGCCACGCGCGGGTGGCGCCACATCGTCCGGCACAAGGGCGGGCGGCAGCTGGACGAGTCGAGGCATGAAGCGATTGTGGCGTCAAGCCAGGCTGCAGCCGCGATCGGCGCACAAAGTCACGCGGGCAGCGACTCGCGCGCGAACTGGGCCGCGGATGGCTTGCTTTTCCATACATGTCGCGGCGCAGCAGCCGATAGCCTTGGCATCAGATGAAGTTGCAAGGAAAGACACCATGAACCGCACCCACCCACAAGCCGCTCACCCGCTGGCCCCGCCTTACCCCGCCGGCGCGCCCACCGACGCGATTGAATGGGAAGACATGCCCTCGCTGGTCGCGCCCCGCCTGGTGCCGACGAACGCACAGCGCGCGCCCACCCAGCCGATGCTGCGCACCCAGGTCAGCGACTTCAACACCGCCTGGGGCGTGACCATGCCCGCCCACCTCGACACGCCCGCGCAGGCCGCGCCGTACCGCGAAGCGATTCGCGGCCTGGTGACACGCGAGGTGAACGAGCCCGACCTCTTCAAACAATTCTTCGGCTGACACTTCATCGCATCCACAGCGCCACGCCCAACAACCCCCCGGCCAACCACAGGCTGGTGACGAGCATCAGCAGCGCCGGCCGCCAGCCCGCACGCGCCAGGTAGCCGAACGAGGTTTTCATGCCCAGCCCCGCCACGCCGAGCATCAGGCAGGCGCGTGAGGCCTGGTTCAGGCCGGCCTGAACCGGCGCCAGCACCCCCAGCGAGTTGAGCGCCACCAAGGCCAGAAACAGCCACAGGAAACCCGGTACCAGCCCGCCCAACCGTTGCGCCAGCGGCCGCGGCGCGGCCCCACTCGACGCGCGGCAGGCCAGCGACACCCCCAGCACCACCAGCACCAGCAGGCTGACGCGAAACAGCTTGACCACCGAGGCCGCATCGCCCGTCTCTGGCCCCAGCGTGTAGCCGGCCACGATCACCTGCGCCACGTCGTGGATGCTGCCGCCAATGAAGAGCCCCGCCAGCGCCGGCGGCAGCGCAAAGGCGCGTGCCACCAAGGGGTAGAACACCATCGCCAGCGTCGACAACAAGGTGGCCATCACCACCACCACCAGCGCATGCCGCTCGGGGTTCTTGTCGCGTGGCATCACGGCGGCAATCGCCAGCGCCGCCGACGCGCCGCAGATGGCCGTGGCGCCACCCGCCAGCACCCCCAGCACCCACGGCAGCCGCAACCAGCGCGACACCCACCAGCCGCACAACAAGGTGCTGAGCACCGCCCCCACCACCACCGCCGCGGTGGCCCAGCCGAGGCCGGCGATCTGCTCCAGCGTGATGCGCGCACCCAGCAGCCCCACCCCCAGGCGCAGCAACGTGCGGCTGCTGAAGTCGACGCCCGCGGCGGTGCGCTCCTCGCTGCTCTGGTAGTGAAACGCAGTGCCGAACAGCAGCGCGTACAACATCGGCGGGCCGTTGTGCAGCGCCGCCACGAAGCTCGCGGCCAGCGCGATCAGCACGCAGGTGGCGGTGCCGGGCCACACGCGCCGCCATGCCAGCACCGGCGCGTCAAACCAGCTGGCACGCGCTTCGGGTGGCATCTGGCGCGGGGTCTTACTTGTCGACGAACGCGCGTTCGATGACGAAGTGGCCCGGTGTGCTCATGTTGCCCTCGGTCATGCCCAGCTTGTCGAACAGCGTGCGGGTGTCGCGCAGCATCTCGGGGCTGCCGCACAGCATGAAGCGGTCGTCTTCCTTCGACAGCGGCGGCAGGCCCACGTCGTGCATCAGCTTGCCGGTCTCCAGCAGCGTCGGGATGCGGCCCTGGTTGCGGAAGGCCTCGCGTGTGACGGTCGGGTAATAGATCAGCTTCTGCTTGACCTGCTCGCCGAAGTATTCGTTGTTCGGCAGCTCCTTGGTGATGACCTCGTCATATGCCAGCTCCGCCACCTGGCGGCAGCCGTGCACGAGGATGACCTTCTCATACAGCTCATACACCTCGGGGTCGCGGATCATCGCCATGAAGGGCGCGAGGCCGGTGCCGGTGGAGAGCAGGTACAGGTTCTTGCCGGGCAGCAGGTTCTGCGTGAGCAGCGTGCCCGAGGCCTTGCGCCCGATCATCACCGTGTCACCCACCTGGATGTGCTGCAGGCGCGAGGTGAGCGGGCCGTCGGGCACCTTGATGC
>NZ_JADMJX010000212.1 GCF_018780185.1 Rhizobacter sp. | reverse complement strand
GGACAAGGGCCTGGTCGAGAAGATCACCGACCCGCTGACCCACCTGGTGCGCAACTCCTGCGACCACGGCATCGAGACCCCGGCCGAGCGCCTGGCCAAGGGCAAGCCCGAAACCGGCACCATCACGCTGAGCGCCTCGCACCAGGGCGGCTCGATCGTGATCGAGGTGCGCGACGACGGCCGCGGCCTGTCGCGCGAGAAGCTGATCAAGAAGGCCCGCGAGCGCGGTATCCACGCCCCGGATTCGATGACCGACCAGGACGTGTGGAGCCTGATCTTCGCGCCCGGCTTCTCCACCGCCGACGTGGTCACCGACGTGTCGGGCCGCGGTGTCGGCATGGACGTGGTCAAGAAGAACATCACCGCCCTCGGTGGCACGGTCGACATCGACTCCGCCGAAGGCTACGGCATGCGCGTCTCGGTGCGCCTGCCGCTCACACTGGCCATCATGGACGGCATGTCGGTCGGCGTGGGCGAAGAGGTCTACATCCTCCCGCTCAGCTCGGTCGTCGAGTCGTTCCAGGTGCAACCCGACATGGTCAAGACCATCGGCGGCAGCGGCCGCGTGGTCGAGGTGCGCGACGAATACATGCCGGTGCTCGAGATGGAGCACGTGTTCAACGTGCCGCGTTTCGACTTCGAGCACGTGAGCGGAATCATGGTCGTGGTCGAGGCCGAAGGCGGCCGCATCGCCCTGCTGGTGGACGAGTTGCTCGGCCAGCAGCAGGTGGTGGTGAAGAACCTGGAAGCCAACTACCGCAAGGTCACCGACGTCTCGGGCGCCACCATCATGGGTGACGGCCGCGTGGCGCTGATCCTCGACGTGGGCAGCCTGGTGCGCAGGTCGCGCCACTGAGTACGGGCCAAGGGCCCGACCAACCCTCGAACCCCACGCACGACCAGATGAGGAAATGCCCATGAACATGAACGGCCTGATCCGCAACTTCACGATCCGCACGCGCATGCTGGGCGCAGTGGCGGTGGTTGCGGTGTCGTTGCTCATCGTCGGCGGTGTCGGCCTGCTGGGCCAGTCCTACGGCAACTCGGTGAGCATGTCGTTCTTCAAGGGCGAGTTCCTGGCGCTGCAGCGCATTGGCGACATGCGCACCGCGATGTACCAGCTCCGGCTGCACGAGAAGGACATGCTGATCCAGTACGAGTCGCCCGAAAGCTTTGCCAAGGCCAAGAATGCCTGGTTGAAGACCTTCGATGACATCGACGCTTCGGGCAAGCAGCTGATCGCGGCGCTGACAGACCCCGCACAGATCGCGAGGGCCAACGAATCGATGGAGCTGGTGGCCAAATTCAAGACCCGCTTCACGCCGGTGTTGAAGCAGCTCGAGGCCCAGTCGTTCGACACCGCTCGCGCGGCGGTCACTCTGGTGACACGCGCCGAAGGCGACTACATCGGCGCGCTCGCCTCCATCGAGGCGCTCGCCAAGGACATCGACACCGCCGCCACCGCCGGCCAGCAGCGCCTGCACCAGGTCGGCAACACGGTGACGGTGCTGTTGTTCGGGGCCATCGCCATCATGCTGGTGGTCATCACCCCGTTGACGCTGGTGAACATGCACTCCATCTGCAAGCCGCTCAGCGAGGCCCAGCATCTTGCGCAAGCCATCGCCCAGGGCGACCTGACCGAGCGCGCCATCAACACGACCGGCAAGGACGAAGCCGCCGGCTTGCTGCGCACCCTGTCGCAGATGCGCACGTCGCTCAGCGCGCTGGTGGGGCAGGTGCGAGTCGGTGCCGACAGCATCAACACCGCCAGCACCGAGATTGCGTCCGGCAACCAGGACCTGTCGGGCCGCACCGAACAGACCGCCTCCAACTTGCAGCAGGCCGCCTCGTCGATGACGCAGCTGACCGGCACCGTGCAGCAAAGTGCCGCGTCGGCGCGCCAGGCCAACCAGCTCGCTTCGTCGGCCGCCGAGGTGGCCGCGCGCGGCGGCTCGGTGGTGGCCCAGGTGGTGACCACCATGGACGAGATCAACGCGAGCTCCAAGAAGATCAGCGACATCATCGGCGTGATCGACGGCATCGCCTTCCAGACCAACATCCTGGCGCTCAACGCCGCCGTGGAAGCTGCACGCGCCGGCGAACAAGGCCGCGGCTTTGCGGTGGTGGCCAGCGAAGTGCGCAGCCTGGCCGGCCGTTCGGCCGAGGCCGCACGCGAGATCAAGGGCCTGATCGGCGCCAGCGTCGAGCGGGTCGAGGCGGGCTCGCGCCTGGTGGCCGACGCCGGCGCCACCATGACCGAGATCGTCGGCTCGGTGGGCCGAGTCTCCGACATCATCAACGAGATCACCGCCGCGGCGGCGCAGCAGAGCGACGGGATCAGTCAAGTCAATGTGGCCGTCAGCCAGCTCGACCAGATGACGCAGCAGAACGCTGCCCTGGTCGAACAGTCGGCCGCCGCCGCCGAAAGCCTCAAACAACAAGCAGGAAGCCTGTCCAAGGTGGTCAGCGCATTCCGCCTCACAAGCCAGGCCTGAGTCGGGCCAAGCCAAGCAGTCACCAAACCTAGAAACGGATTCGCTCATGAACCTCAACAACCTCAAGATCGGCACACGACTGAGCCTCGGCTTCGGCGCCGTACTCGCACTGTTGCTTCTCATGGTGGGTGTGTCGTACTTCGAAATGGAGCGGACCTCGTCAGCCATGGCGGCCGCCGAAGAGAGCCAGAAGCGCGCCAACACGGTCGACGAGTGGCAAGGCAAGACACAGCTCAACCTGACGCGCACCCTGGCCATCGCCAAGGCCGTGGGCCAGACCGACGTCGAGGCCTACTTCGGCCCGCTGATGAAAGAGACTTCGAAGGAGATCTCGCAATTGCAAACGCAGCTGGAAGCGGCCAGCACCGGCGATCAAGCGGCGCTCACGCTGATGGGCGCCATCGCCCAACGCCGCGATGCCTACGTGGTGCTGCGCAACCAGCTCAACGAACACGTCAAGAACGCCGACCCCTTCGCGGCCGAGAAACTGCTCACCGAACAGCTGCTGCCCGCCTCGAAGTTGTACCTGAGCTCGATGGGCGACCTGCAGGCCTACGAGCGCAAGGCCGCCAACGACCAGAACGAAGCGCTGCGTGGCAGCCTGATCATGGCCAAGAGCGTGCTGGTCGTGCTGACCCTCATCAGCCTCGCAGTGGGCAGCGTCATGGCCTACATGATCACGCGCTCCGTCACCGGCCCGGTCCGTGAAGCCGTCAATGCCGCACGGGTGATTGCCTCCAACAACCTGTCTCAGCGCATCGACTCGACCCGCCGCGACGAGCTGGGCGACCTGCTGCGCGCGCTGTCGGATATGCAAGGCTCCTTGCACCAGGTGGTGACCCAGGTGCGCAGCGCCACCGACAGCATCTCGACCGCATCGGCCGAGATCGCGACGGGCAACCAGGACCTGAGCCAGCGCACCGAACAGACCGCCTCCAACCTGCAAGAGACCGCCTCGTCGATGGAGCAGCTGACCGGCACCGTCAAACAAAGTGCCGACTCGGCCCGCCAGGCCAACCAGCTCGCCGCTTCGGCCGCCGAAGTGGCCGCCCGCGGTGGCAACGTGGTCTCGCAAGTGGTCACCACCATGAACGAGATCAACGCGAGCTCCAAGAAGATCAGCGACATCATCGGCGTGATCGACGGCATCGCCTTCCAGACCAACATCCTCGCCTTGAACGCCGCCGTGGAAGCGGCGCGTGCTGGCGAACAAGGCCGCGGCTTTGCCGTGGTGGCCAGCGAGGTGCGCAGCCTGGCCG
>NZ_JADMJX010000282.1:22488-28135 GCF_018780185.1 Rhizobacter sp. | reverse complement strand
GCGCGCCAGGGCCGCCAGCGGTCGATCAGCGCATCGGCCTCGCGCTGGGTGCTCACGCCGAAGAGCGGCTTCATCGCGTTGAGCACCGCCACGTCTTTCGGCGGGAAGGCGTCGGGCCAGCCGAGGGCGCGCATCGCGATGTAGTGCGCCGTCCATGGCCCGATGCCGGGCAGGGCTTGCAGGGTGTCGATCAGGGCTTCGGGCGTGTGCTGCGACTGGACCTGCCGCGAAATCTGGGGCCACGCCTGTGCCAGCGCCACGATGGCCCCGGCCCGCGAGCGGATGATCCCCAGCTCGGCGATCTGCTCGATGGGTGTGCTGCCGATCAGGGCTGGCGACGGGAAGCTGCGCTCGATCTCGGGCCACGGCGTGGCGAGCGCCTCACCGAAGCGGTCGACAAAACGCCGCGCCAGCGTGCGTGCACCCGCCACCGTGACCTGCTGGCCCAGCACGGCGCGCACGACCATCTCGAAGGCGTCGACACACCCTGGCAGGCGCAGGCCGGGCTCGCCGGGCAGGTCGGCGAGGCTGCTGTCGATGGCGTCGGGCGAGGCGTCGAGGTCGAGCCAGCGGCGTGCGGCCGCCACCACACGCGCGCTGTGCGGTGCGAGCGCGGCAGCGTAGCGCAGCCGCACGTGCGCGGGGCGAGAAGGCGTGTCGGGCATGAACTCGGCCTCGAGCCAACCTGCCGGGGCGGCCACCACACCTGCACGCAGGCTGCGCCGGATGCGCAAGCCATCGACCTGCTCCACGCCGGGGATCGCGCGCATGCCGAGGAAGCGCAGCATCGCCGTCGTGTCGTAGGGCGAGCGGTAGCCCAGGCTCACGCAGAGGGTCTCGTCGGCAGGCGCCGCCTCGTCGCCCGCCTCGCCGCGCAGTCGGCTCGGGCTCATGCGGTAGTTCTCGACGAAGGCCGCGTTGAAGCGGCGCAGGCTGCGAAAGCCGCTGGCCAGCGCCACCTGGGCGACCGGCAGGTGCGTGTCGGTCAACAACTGCTTGGCGAGCAGCAGGCGGCGGGTCTGCAGGTATTGCAAGGGCGTGACGCCGTGTTCGGTGGCGAAGATGCGGCGCAGGTGGCGGTCGCTCACGCCCAGGTGATCGGCCAGGCCGCTCATCGAGAGGGCCTCGTCGTCGTCGCCCAGCCGGTGGTCGAGCCACTGCGCGGCCTGGCGTGCCAACGTGCGCGAGGCGTCCATCACCGACCACGCCAGGCCCGGGCCGGGGGCCACTTCGGGGCGGCACTTCATGCATGGCCTGAAGGCCTGCGCCTCGGCTTGCGCGGGGGTGTCGAAGAAGATGCAGTTCTCGCGCTTGGGCGTGCGCACGCGGCAGACCGGGCGGCAGTAGATGTTGGTCGACGTCACGCCCACGAAGATGCGGCCGTCAAAGCGGGCATCGCGGGCCTTGAAGACCAGGTAGGCGGCGTCGGGATCGAGTGTCATGTGGCCCATTATGGGCAGCGTAGGGCGCTCGACTCGCCGTTTTCGGACACGTCCTACGGGGCCGCGGGGCGCGGGTTTTGCGTCTCTACAATCCGCCCCACCCTCAGGAGACCCCCAGCATGCAAGTCACCGCGTCCAACTTCAAGGCCTATGACATTCGCGGCATCGTCGGCAAGACCATCGACGAAGCGTTTGCCGAACACCTGGGGCGGGCCTTTGGCAGCGCCGCTCGCATCGCGGGCGAGAAGGCGGTGGCGGTGGGGCGTGACGGGCGCGTGTCAGGGGCGGGTTTGGTGAAGGCGCTGATCAAGGGCCTCATGTACGCAGGGCTCGACGTGGTCGACCTCGGTGCCGTGACCACGCCGATGCTCTATTACGTGGCCGCCACGCGCGGCAAGTACCGCTGCAACAGCGGCATCCAGGTGACGGGCAGCCATAACCCGAAGGATTACAACGGTTTCAAGATGGTGCTGGCCGGCCGTGCGATCTATGGCGAGGAGATCCAGGCCCTTCGCAAGCGCATGGAAACTGAAGACTACCTGCGTGGCGTGGGCCGCTCGGCCAAGATGAACATCGGGCCCGAGTACAGCCACCGCATCGTCAGCGACTGCAAGCTCGTGCGCAAGATGAAGATCGTGGTCGACTCGGGCAACGGCATTCCGGGCGCGTCGGCTCCCGGCATCTTGCGCGCGCTGGGTTGTGACGTGACCGAGCTCTACTCCGAGGTCGACGGCGACTTCCCCAACCACCACCCCGACCCGAGCAAGCCCGAGAACCTGGCCGACCTGATCCGCACCGTGCAGAGCACCGACGCCGAACTGGGCCTCGCGTTCGACGGCGACGGCGACCGCCTCGGCGTGGTCACCAAAGACGGCAACATCATCTACCCCGACCGCCAGCTGATGCTGTTTGCCACCGACGTGCTCTCGCGCAACCCCGGCGGCACCATCATCTATGACGTGAAATGCACCCAGCGCCTGGCGCCCGCCGTTCGTGCCGCCGGCGGCAAGCCGCTGATGTGGCAGACCGGGCACTCGCTGGTCAAGGCCAAGCTGAAGGAAACCGGCGCTCCGCTGGCCGGCGAGATGAGCGGCCACATCTTCTTTGCCGAGCGCTGGTACGGCTTTGACGACGCCACCTACACGGCGGCGCGCCTGCTCGAGATCCTCTCGCGCAGCAAGAACCCTAGCCAGGTGCTGAACAACCTGCCCACCAGCTACAACACCCCCGAGCTGAACGTACCCTGCGCCGAAGGCGAGCCGAAAGAAGTGGTGAAGAAGCTGCTTGCGAACGCCAACTTCCCCGGCGCGCAGGAGATCATCACCATCGACGGGTTGCGGGTCGAGTATTCCGACGGCTTCGGTTTGATCCGTTCGTCGAACACCACGCCGGTGCTGGTGCTGCGCTTCGAAGGCCACACGCCGGAGGCGTTGAAGCGCATCGAGCACGACATGATGGCTGCGCTGCTGGCGGCCAAACCCGACGCTCAGGTGGCAGCAGCTTCGCATTGACGAGCCCGCCCCGTGCGCGTCCTGATCGTCAAGCTCTCCTCGCTGGGTGACGTCGTGCACGCCATGCCGGTGGTGAGTGACATCCAGAGCGTCTATAGCAACGCGCACATCGACTGGGTGGTGGAGCCGGCCTTCGCGCCGCTGGTGCGGCGCGTGCAAGGGGTTGACGAGGTCATCGAGTGCGCGCAGCGCCGCTGGCGCAAGGCCTGGTGGACGTCAACCGTGCGCGCCGAGTGGCGTGCCTTTCGCAGCCGCTTGAAGGCCCACCGCTACGACGCCGTGCTCGACCTGCAAGGACTCACCAAATCGGCGCTGGTGGCGCGCATGGCCAATGGCCCGAGCTTCGGGCTGGCCAACCGCACCGAGGGCTCGGCCTACGAGCGGCCGGTGCGCTGGCTGCTCGACCAGACGATCCAGATCGAGCCCCACATCCACGCACTCGACCGCTCGCGCGAGCTGGCCGCGCGGGCGCTCAACTACCGCGTGGGCGGCTCGCCGCATTTCGGCCTGCAGGCCCACGGCCCGCGCACGGCGCAGCGCACCGTGGTGTTCGTGCACGGCAGCTCGCGTGCCGACAAGCTGTGGCCCGAAGAGAGCTGGGTCGACCTCGGCCTGCGCATGATTTCGTCGGGCTACCACGTGGCCCTGCCGCACGCCGGGGCCGAAGAGCTGGCGCGCGTCCAGCGCCTGGCGCAGGCGCTCGGGCCGCGCGCGGTCGTGTGGCCCGAGATGTCGCTCGACGCGCTGGTCGACCACCTGGGCGCGACCCAGGGGGTGATCGGCGTCGACAGTGGCCTGAGCCACATCGCCGTGGCGCTCAACCTGCCGCACGTGCAGCTCTACAACTTCCCGACGGCCTGGCGCACCGGGCCGCAACTCGCGCACGGGCACCGCCACCAGGTGGCCGTGGAGCGCAACCCCACGCCCGAGGTCGACCTGGTGTGGGCCACCTGGCAGGTCGTGCGCAGGGCAGGGCACGCGTGAACAAGACCGGCCTTCGCCAATGGCTGGCCCGCGACCTCTACTCCGATGTGCTGTGGGTGCTCAAGCCGTTCTATGTGCTGCGCTTGTGGTGGCGCGGCCGGGCCGAGCCGCTGTACCGGCACGCCATCGGCGAGCGTCTCGGCAACTACCAGGTGGTGCAGCAGCCGGGGGCGCTGTGGGTGCATGCGGTGTCGCTCGGCGAAACACGCGCCGCCGCTGCGCTGATCGACGCCTTGCGCCGGCAACGACCGCAACTGCGCCTGCTGTTGACCCACAGCACCGCCACCGGCCGTGAAGCCGGTCAGGCGCTGCTGCGCGACGGCGATGCGCAAGCCTGGCTGCCGTATGACACACCGGGCGTGGTGCAACGCTTCTTCACCCAGTTCAAGCCGGCGGTCGGGGTGCTGATGGAAACCGAGATCTGGCCCAACCTGATGCACGCCGCGCAGGCTGCGGGTGTGCCCATGGTGCTGGCCAATGCGCGCCTGAGCGTCAAGAGCCACCGCAAGGGCCAGCGCCTGGCCGCCTTGATGCACCCGGCCGTGCAGTCGCTGCGGCTGGTGCTGGCGCAGACCGAAGACGATGCCGCGCGCCTGCGCGACTCCGGCGCGCGCGAGGTGGTGGTCTGCGGCAACCTCAAATTCGACATGGCGCCCGACGAGGGTTTGCTCACGCGCGGGCGGGCCTGGCGGGCGCAGCTCGCGCGGCCGGTGCTGATGGCTGCCGTCACGCGCGAAGGTGAAGAGGCGATGCTGCTGGCCGCCTGGGCCACGCTGCCGGCCGAGGGGCGGCCGCTGTTGCTGATCGTGCCGCGCCACCCGCAGCGGTTTGACGAGGTGGCGGGCCTCGTGCAATCGGCTGGTCTGTCTCTCGCACGACGCAGCCAGTGGGGTGAAGCCCCCGATGACGTCGCGCAGGCCGCCGACGTCTGGCTCGGTGACAGCATGGGCGAGATGCCTCTCTACTACGCGGTGGCCGGTGTGGCCCTGCTCGGTGGCAGCTTCGCGCCGCTCGGTGGCCAGAATCTGATCGAAGCGGCGGCCTGCGCCTGCCCGGTGGTGATGGGGCCGCACACCTTCAACTTTGCGGAGGCGGCCACGCTGTCGCTCGCAGCCGGCGCCTCGCTGCGCGTGGCCGACATGGCCGAAGGCGTGGCGCGTGCGGTGTCGCTGCTCGGCCAGGCCGACGAACGAGAGGCCTGCGCCCGCCGCGCTGTGGCCTTTGCCGGCCAGCACCGGGGCGCGGCCGAGCGCATGGCGCAGCACCTGCTGCCCTGGCTGCCCGCATGAAAAAAGCCCCGCGACGCGGGGCTTTTTGTCGAGGCCGTGGCACGGCTTATTTCACCAACAAGGCATTCAACGCCGTCAGGTCTTCGGGCTTGAGCTGGCCCGCAGCCTGGCGCAGCCGCAGGCTGTTGACCAGCACGTCGTAGCGCGCCTTGGCCAACTCGCTGCGGGCGTTGAAGAGCTGGGTCTGCGCGTTCAGCACGTCGAGGTTGACCCGAACGCCGACCTTGTAGCCCAGTTGCGTGGCTTCGAGTGCCAACTGGTTCGACGACTCGGCGGCTTCGAGCGCCTTCACCCGCGCCTGCTGCGACTGCACGCCGAAGAAGGTCTGGCGTGTGGCCTGCGCCACCGAGCGGCGTGCGGCCTCCAGGGTGTTGCGTGATTGCTCTTCGAGAGACAGCGTTTCTTTCACGCGGTTTTGCAC
>NZ_JADMJX010000282.1:0-22388 GCF_018780185.1 Rhizobacter sp. | reverse complement strand
GCCTTGTACTGCGCCGAGTCGGCCACCGCACGTGCGGCCAGGTAGGTGGCGTCATAGCCACGTGCCGTGTCATACAGCTCTTGCAGGCTTTGCGCCTGCGCGAACGGCGCGGCACCCAGGGCGAGGGCGGCTGCAACAGCCAGGCGGCTGAGCACAGGCAGGCGGAGCCTTGAAACAGCGATGGAAACAGCGAACATGAAGCGTTCCTTGCGTTGAAGTCTTGTTGTTCAGTAAAGGGGCACGGACGCGTCGACCTCACGGGCCCACGCGTCGATGCCGCCGGCGATGTTGTAAACCTTCTCGTACCCCTGGCGCTCCAGGAATGCGACGACCTGCAGACTTCGCGCCCCGTGATGGCACAAACCGAGGATGGGCTGCG
The DNA here is from genome assembly GCF_018780185.1 of Rhizobacter sp. Classification (GTDB taxonomy): domain Bacteria; phylum Pseudomonadota; class Gammaproteobacteria; order Burkholderiales; family Burkholderiaceae_C; genus Rhizobacter. Next base: position 22,009 of record NZ_JADMJX010000282.1, on the reverse strand, counting down.
ATGGGTCGAGCTCTTGCAGGCGGGCCGGGATCTCCTGCATCGGGATGCAGACCAGCTGCGTGCCCGGCAGCGAGAGCGAGGCGGTTTGCACCTCCCAGGGCTCGCGCACGTCGAGCAGCACAGGCGGCTTGTCCCCCGCCAGACTGCCCAGCAAGGCGTGCACGTCGCGAACCCGAACCTGTTGCATCAGAAATGCGGGTTAGAAGTGGAAACGCGAGGGCTCGTCGAAGCCCGACAGGCGCTGCGCCACGGTGTCGAACAGGTTGACGCTGCGGAACTCGTTCTCGCCCACGCGGGTGACGAGCACGGCGCACATGACGGGCTCCTGGCCGACGATGGCGGCCAGCCGGCCACCCACCTTCAGCTCGTTGAGCAGGGCCGGCGGCACGGCGGCCACCGAGCCCGAGAGCAGGATCGCATCGAACGGGCCGGCCGTGGGCAGGCGCTTGGAGCCGTCGCCCTCGACCACGCTCACGTTGGAGATGGCGGCGCGCTTGAGGTTGTCGGAGGCCATCTTGGCGAGCACCGGGTCGATTTCGAGCGTGATCACCTGGCGCGCCTTGTGCGACAGCAGGGCGGCCATGTAGCCGGAGCCGGCGCCGATTTCCAGCACCCGCTCGTGGCGGCGCACGCCCAGCTCTTGCAGCAACCGGGCTTCGACCTTGGGGGCGAGCATGTGCTGGCCATTCGGCAGCGGCACCTCGGTGTCGAAGAAGGCCATGCTGCGGTAGGCCGGCGGCACGAAGTCTTCACGCTTGACCACGGCCAGCAAGGACAACACACCCTGGTCCAGCACGTCCCAGGGGCGGATCTGCTGTTCGATCATGTTGAAGCGGGCTTGCTCGGTGTTCATGGAGAGGTCCTTGCGGTAACGGTATGGGCGAGATAAAGGGAGGCGCGCATTTTATTTGCCACCCGCCGGGTCGGCCACCGGTACGACGGGGTGGGCGGTGCCGCCGAGCTTGCGCTTGAGCCACTGCGACAGGTCATCGAGATAACAATAAATCACCGGCACGACAACCAATGTCAGTAGCGACGAGGTGATCACGCCGCCAATGACGGCCTGGCCCATGGGCGCACGCTGCTCCGAGCCTTCGGTCAGCGCGAAGGCGAGCGGCACCATGCCGAAGATCATCGCCAGCGTGGTCATCAAGATGGGACGCAAGCGCACCTGGGCGGCGTGCAGCAGGGCCTGCTCGCGCTGCATGGGCGCTTCGCCGTTTTCGCCTTCGCGGCTGCGGATGGCGAAATCGACCAGCAGGATGGCGTTCTTGGTCACCAGCCCCATCAGCATCACGATGCCGATGATGCTGAACATGTTGAGCGTGGAGCCGAACAGCAGCAGTGTGATCACCACGCCGCTCAGCGTGAGCGGCAGCGAGCTCATCAGCGCCAGCGGCTGCAGGAAGCTCTTGAACTGGCTGGCCAGGATCATGTAGATGAACACGATGGCCAGCGCCAGCGCACCGATGGCGTACTGGAACGACTCGTTCATGTTCTTCGTCGAGCCGCCAAAGCTGTAGCGGTAGCCGGGCGGCCAGGCCACGGCGTCGAGCACCTTGCGGATGTCGGCCGAGACCTCGCCGCCGCTTCGCCCGAAGGCGTTGGCATCGACGTTGATCTCGCGGTTGAGGTCACGCCGGTTGATCTGGTTGGGGCCGGTCGAGGCCGTCACGTCGGCCACCTGCGACAGGCGCACCGAGCGCGGCGAACCATCGGCCCCGGGTGCCACATTGATGGGCAGGCGCTGCAGGTCGGCAATCGAGTCGCGCGACTCGGGCGTGAGGCGCACGTTGACGTCGTAGTTCTCGCCATCGGGTGCACGCCAGTTGCCCACCGTGGTGCCGGCCACCAGCGTGCGCAGGCTGCTGGCGAGCGCGTTGACGTTCAGGCCCACGTCGGCGGCGGCGTCGCGCTTCACGTCGATGGCGACCGTGGGCTTGTTGGGCTTGAGCGTGCTGTCGAGATCCACCAGGCCGGGGATGTCGCGCAGCTTGGCCATGATCTGCTTGGACAGGCGCTCCAGCTCGGCCAGGTCGCTGCCCTGGATCGAGAACTGCAGGCTCTTGCCGCCGCCCAGGTCGGTCTGGCCGATGTTGGTGATGGTGACGCCGGGGATGCGCGCGAGCTGCTCGCGCAGCGGGATCGTCAGCTGGTCGATGCTGCGCTGGCGGTCCTTGCGGTCGACCAGGCGGATGTAGGTCGCGCCGAAGATCTTGCCGGCGGCCTGCCCGCTGTTGATGGTGGTGACGGTGTACTTCACCTCGGGCATCGCGCGCAGCAGCGCGTCGATCTGACGCGCACGCGATTCGGTCACTTCGAGCGACGAGCCGACCGGTGTGTAGAAGTTGATCTGCGTCTCGGAGAGGTCGGCCTTGGGCACGAACTCGGTGCCGAGCACAGGCACCAGCGCGCAGCTGCCCACCAGCGTGGCCGCAGCGATGGCCAGCGTGCTGCCCTTGTGGACGAGCGACCACGACAGGATGCTCTGGTACGAGCGCGAGAGCCACTCGGTCAACTCGTCGAACAGTTTGGTCACACGCCCGATGGTCTTGTCGTACAGCGTGACCGGCGCACCCTGGTGCACATGGCCGTGCGCCTGCGGGTCGTGCCAGATGCTGCTGAGCATGGGGTCGAGCGTGAAGCTCACGAACATCGAGATCAGCACCGCCGCCACGATGGTGATGCCGAACTCGTGGAAGAACTTGCCGACGATGCCGCCCATGAAGCCGATAGGCAAGAACACCGCGACGATCGAGAAGGTGGTGGCCAGCACCGCCAGGCCGATCTCCTGGGTGCCCTTGAGTGCCGCCTCGCGTGCGGTCGCCCCCATCTGCACATGGCGCACGATGTTTTCTCGCACCACGATGGCGTCGTCGATCAACAGGCCCACGCACAGGCTCAGCGCCATCATCGTGATGTTGTTGATGGTGAAGCCGAACAGGTACATGAAGAGAAAGGTCCCGATCAGCGCGATCGGCAGCGTGAGCCCGGTGATGACGGTCGAGCGCCATGAGTTCAGGAACAGGAAGACGATCAGCACCGTGAGCGCCGCGCCTTCGAACAGCGTGCGCTTGACGTTGGCGACCGACACGCGAATGGCGCGCGAGTTGTCGCGGATCACTTCCACCTTCACGCCCGGGGGCACGAGCGAGGCCGCGTCGGCCAGCGCCTTGTTCAGGCCATCGACCACGCCGATGGTGTTTTCGCCCTGCGACTTCTGCACCGAGAGCAGCACGGTGCGTTGGCCGTTGTAGAGCGCGAGGCTTTCCACCTCCTGCGGGCCGTCGGACACATCGGCCACTTGCCACAGCTTGATGGCGTTGCCGCCTTTGCGCGCCACCACGATGTCGCGAAAGTCTTCGGGGCGCTTCAGACGTGCGTTGATCTGCACCACACGCTCTTGTTCGATGGAGCGGATGGCGCCCATCGGCAGCTCCTGGTTCTCGCTCTTCACCGCAGCCACGACCTGGTCGACGCTGATGCCCAGGGCTTCAAGCGCCGCCGGTTTCACATACAGGTTGATCTGGCGCGCCACGCCGCCCACCGGGCTGACCGAGCCGACACCGCGCACGTTCTCCAACCGCTTCTGCAGCACCTGGGTGGCCCAGGTGGTGAGTTCCTGTGAACTCTTCTTGCTGTCGGTCGCGAAGATCGCCACGTTGTAGATGGGCACGCTCTGCGGGTCGAAGCGCGAGATGCGCGGCTCCTTGACCTCATCGCGCAAGAGCGGGCGGATCAGCGAGACCTTCTCGCGCACGTCGTCGGCGGCCTTGCGGCCATCCACGTCGAGGTTGAACTCGACGATGACCACCGAGGTGCCTTCGTACGAGCGCGAATACAGCGAGCTGATGCCCGCCACCGTGTTGACGGCTTCTTCGACCTTCTTGGTGACTTCGCTCTCGACGATCTCGGGCGAGGCGCCGGGGTAGTCCATCACCACCACGACGGTGGGGAAGTCGACATTGGGGAACTGATCAACCGCCAGCCGCTGGTAGCTGAACAGGCCGAGCACGACGAAGGCCAGCATGACCATCGTGGCCATGACGGGGTTGCTGATGGAAACGCGGGTGAACCACATGGCGGGTGCGCGTGGTTCAGCGCGCCGCGGAAGCGGCTGCGGCGGTGCTCACATTGACCGGCGTGCCCTCGCGCAACTGGCCCACCGTGCCGCGCAGCAGGGTGATGCCGGCGGTCAGGCCCTCGCTCAGCTCGACCACGCTTTCACGGCCGGCACCCAGCGTGGCTTCGCCACGCGCACCGAGCGTCACCGTCTTTTGCACCACCTTGCCGTCGACCACCGCCAGCACATAGGGCTTGGCCTGGTCGATGCGCACCGCGCTCACCGGCGCCACCAGGGCCGAGCGGCGTTGCAGCTCGATGTGGCCTTTGGCAAACAGCCCCTGGCGCAGGCCGGGGTGGGGGGCGAGTGCCAGGTAGACCATCACCGCGCGGGTGCCGGCCTGGGTGCTGGGGTTGATGCGCGCCACGGTGGCGGGCATCGGGTCGGCAAAACCGTCGACCATCAGGCGCGCCACCTGGCCCACCTTCACATCGACCACGTCTTCGGGGGCCATGGCGGCTTCGAGCTCGATGCGCGTGAGATCGACCACCTCGACGATGCGCGCGTCGATCGACACCCGCTCGCCCACTTGCACCAGGCGCTGCGAGATCTGGCCGGAGATGGGCGCGACCAGCCGGGCGTCGGCGAGCGACTTGCGCGTGAGGTCGACAGCGGCCATCGCTGCACCGTAGCTCGCCTGGGCGGCGGCTTGGTTCGACACCGAGGTTTCCAAACCGGTCGCCGAGATGAAGCCCTGGGCCACCAGCGCGCGGTTGTTTTCGAGCGCACGCTGGGCGATGCTGAGCTGGGCGCGCGACGAGGCGGCGGTCTGTTCGGCCTGGCGCAGGCGAAGCTCCAGTTCCGAGGTGTCGAGCTGGCCGATCACCTGGCCGGCCTTGACCGTGTCGCCTTCGCGCACCGTCAGTGATTTCACTTCGGCGGCCACCTTGGCCTTGATGAAGCCGCTGTTGACGGCCTTCAATCCACCCGACACCGACAGCGTGCGCACCAGCTCTTGCGGGCTGGCCACCACCACGTCAGCGGGCGAGAGGTCGAAGCTCTGCACGGCCTTGCTGCTCGATGCCGCTGCCGCGTTGCGTTCCAGCTTGCGGGCCTGCAGCTTCTTGGCCACCACTCCCGCGACGGCCAGCAAAACGATCGCGGCAATCAGCCATTTCAGCCAGCGTTTGTTGGTCATGAATTCTTTTTTCCCTTGGGTGCAGCGTCTTGTTGTTTGAGCAGGCCGTTGAGCATCAGGTCGATGTGGGTGGCGATCACGCCATCGCAGTTCATCGCCAGACCTTCGGCGGGGCAGGCGCCGAACGAGTGTTTGTGCAGGGCCATGAAGATGAGCGGGGCAAACAGCGCCTGCGTCACCTCGACCACCGGCAGCGCGCGGAACTCGCCGCGGTCGATGCCTCGTTGCAGCGTGCGGCCGAGCAGGTCGGTGGCAGGCTGGATGATCTCGTCGCGGTAGAACTGGGCGATCTCGGGGAAGTTGCGCACCTCCGACATCATGATCTTGTGGATGCCTCCGGCCGGTGTGTTGCCGACACGGTCCCACCACAGGTTCATCAGCATCGACAGCAGCTCGGCGGTCGGGCCCTGGAACTCATCGACGATGCCGCTGCCCTGGGCAATGATCTGCCCGAGGTTCTGCTGGATGACGGCCTTGAGCAGCTCTTCCTTGCTCGGGTAGTAGAGGTAGAGCGTGCCCTTGGAGACGCCGGCACGCTCGGCCACCTCGTCGGAGCGGGTGGCAGAGAAGCCTTTTTCAACAAAGAGTTCGAGCGCCGCGTCCAGCAATTCTTGCGGGCGAGCTTCTTTGCGCCGTTGCCGCAGCGGGGCAGCGAGGGGGGTCTTTGACATGGGGGAGGGAGATACTGACTAGTTGGTCAGTAATGTAGCCCTGGCGGGGCGCAGGGTCAAGGCAAGAGCCTACCCGAGGCTGATGGAGCGCAAGCTTTGGCGCGGTAAAGAAGGGTGAAGCGGCGACACGGGCCTGCAAAAGTGCGCCGCTATCATCGCCGGTCGCATCAGAAGGAGCCCGTGTGGACATCGTGTTGTGGGTCAAAGCCGCCTTGATGGGCATCGTCGAGGGGTTGACCGAGTTCTTGCCGATCTCCAGCACCGGGCACCTGATCCTGGCGGGCTCATTGCTCGATTTCACCGGCGACACCGTCAAGGTGTTCGAGATCGCCATCCAGACCGGGGCCATGTTCTCGGTGATCTGGGAATACCGCGAGCGCCTGCGCCGCACGGTGGTGGGTCTGCGCACCGACCCCGTCGCGCAGCGTTTTGCGCGCAACGTGCTGGTGGCGTTCATTCCGGCCGTGGTGCTGGGCCTGGCCTTCGGCAGCATCATCAAGCAGCACCTGTTCAAGCCGGTGCCGGTGGCCGTGGCCTTCATCGTCGGCGGCCTGATCATCCTGTGGGTGGAGCGCCGCCACAAACGGCTCTACGGCGAGCGTGACCTCGAAGGCTCGCGCCTGGCACGGGTCGAGACGGTCGACGACATGAGCGCGCTCGATGCCTTGAAGGTGGGGTTGCTGCAGTGCCTGGCGCTGATTCCGGGCACCAGCCGCTCGGGCGCCACCATCATCGGCTCGCTGGTGCTGGGGTTCTCGCGCAAGGCGGGCACCGAGTTCAGCTTCTACCTGGGCATCCCCACGTTGATGGGGGCGGGCGCCTATTCGGTGTGGAAGCAGCGCGAGTTGCTGCACTGGGCTGATTTGCCGATGTTCCTGATCGGCACCGTGTTCGCGTTCGTCAGCGCGCTGGTGTGCATCCGCTGGTTGATCCGCTATGTGTCGACGCACGACTTCACGGTGTTTGCCTGGTACCGCATCGTGTTTGGCCTGGTCGTGCTGGGCACGGCCTACAGCGGGCTCGTGACTTGGGCGGCCTGATCAGGACTTCAGGAAGACCAGATCCCACACGCCGTGGCCGAGCTTGATGCCGCGGTTTTCGAACTTGGTCAGTGGGCGGTACTCGGGTCGCGGCGCGTAGCCCTCGGCCGTGTTGCGCAGGCCTGGTTCGGCTGACAGCACCTCCAACATCTGCTCGGCGTAAGGCTGCCAGTCGGTGGCGCAATGCAGGTAGCCGCCGGGCGCGAGGTGGGTCACCAGCTTGGCGACGAAAGGCGACTGGATCAGCCGGCGCTTGTTGTGCTTCTTCTTGTGCCACGGGTCGGGGAAGAAGATGTGCACGCCGGCGAGTGAGCCGGGCGCGATCATGTGCTCCAGCACGTCGACCGCGTCGTGCTGCACGATGCGCAGGTTGCTCAAGCCCTTTTCATCGATGTGCTTGAGCAGGGCGCCCACGCCGGGGGTGTGAACCTCGACGCCCAGAAAGTCGGTGCCCGGCAGCGCCTGCGCGATCTGGGCCGTGGCGTCGCCCATGCCGAAACCGATCTCCAGCACCAGTGGTGCGGCACGGCCAAACACTTGCTCAGGGGCCAGCAGCGCCGGCGCATAGGGCACCACGAACTTCGGCCCCAGCGTTTCGAGCGCGCGCATCTGCCCGGTGCCCATGCGGCCGGCGCGCACGACGAAGCTGCGGATGCGGGGGCGCGCGGGCGCGCTGGGGCTGTTGTCAGTGGGGTCGTGGGCGTCGGTCATGAGGGGGTGGCCCGGCAGGCGGGGCCCGCATTATCGGGGGCACGGCTTGCGCTCGCCGAAACGGCGAAGGGGTGGCCCGCTTGGCGCGGGCCACCCCTTCTGTGCAAGCGTCGTGCTGGCGCGGGGCTTAGCGGCCGCCCTCCCACAGCTTCAGGTCAGGCGCGTAGTTGCCTGCGCCATAGGCGGAGCAGAAGGCCGAGTTGTTGCCGCGGTAGGTCGGGTCGAGCGCGACCACGGCCGGGCGGATCGCGTTCCAGAAGCGCATTGGTTCTTCGCCCGACTGGCCGCCGGAGTCCTTCACCACGATCACCATGTCGAGGCCACGGTGCACGATGATGTACTGGCCACCCAGGCCGGCTGCGAAGAACACACCCACGTCGTGTTGCTGCGCCGGGCAGCCGCCCGTGCGCAGGCAGCTGGGTGCGTTGGACACCGGGCCGTGCGGGTAGCTGCGGTACTGCGGCTTCGGTGCGCAGCTGTCTTCTTCTTGCAGCCAGGTCAGGTAGCCGTAGCGGGTGTTGGCGTCTTCGAACGAGGTGTGGCCGAGGTTGTAGAGATAGTTCACATCGACCACGCGCTGGCCGTTCCACATGCCGCCGTTGTTCATCAGCAGGCCCAGGCGGGCCATGTCGCGCACGGTGGTCTGCCAGCTGGTCGCGAAGTTCTTGCTGGTGTTCGACGTGCCCCAGGTGGAGTTCTCGAAGCCCAGCGGCGTGGCGATGAAGCGCTGCCAGAACGTGCCGATGTTGCTGCCCAGGCGGGTGCTGTCTTGCGCCACGACGGTGTTGACCACGTCGCTCAGGCGGTTGATGGCGTCGCTGCCCACCGTGTCGTACTGGAACTCGCGATTCGGGTAGTTCAGGTTCGGCGAAGCCTCGCTGACCATGCCCAGCACGTGCGCCGTGGTCGAGGCCTGTTGGAAGGTGAAGCTGTCAAGCCAGTGGTCGACACGCTGGAACTCACCCAGCGGCCCACGCTTGCGCGTGGTGGTGACCGGGATGTTCTTCGTCTGGTGGATCAGTGCGCCAACGGTCAGCGCCCCCAGGGTCTTGGTGGTCGAGTAGACCTGGCTGGCCGAGTCGCGCCCGCTCGGGTAGTACTCGTGGCACAGCTTGCCGTAGCGCACGATGGCGTACGACAGGCCCAGCGTGCGGTTGGCTTGCTGCAGGGCCGCGGAGTCGAGCTTGCATTCGGCCGCGACGTTGGCAGCCGAGACGAGCGTCCACGGCCCGGTGCCGGGGTCGCGCAGGGCGCCGGTGGGCGGTGGTGGCGGCTCGCCGGTGCTTGTGCCATCGACGCGCACGCTGGCAACGGTGTAGGTCTCGCTGGAGAGGCTGGCGTTGACACGGAAGCGCAGGTACACCGTGGCCTGGCCGGCCGCCGTGGTGGGCAGGGCGAAGGTCGCCGGGCCCGAGGCCGTGCGGCTCGATTCGAGCACGGTGTAGGTGCTGCCGTTGGTCGAGAACTCGACGATGCCGGCCTCACCGGTGTCCAGCCCCGACGGGGTGCGGGTGAAGCTCAGCGACAGGTTGCCAAAACCCACGGTGCTGAAGGCGGCCGAGCGGATCGAGCCGTCGGTACCGAAGGCCGAGCCGCTCATGCGTGCGCCAAAGGTACCGGTGGTGACGCTGCCGGCGGAGGTGAAGCCACCCAGCCCGCTGCTGAAACTTTCTTGCAGCAGGACGTCGGCGTTGGCCGCCGCCGACGCGACGAGCAGGGCGCCCAGGGCCAGGGTGTTGCGCGCAAACCGCGCTGCGGCGCGGTGCGATGGATGTGGGGTCATTCAACTGTCTCCTCTTGTGTGCCATTGAAGGCTTTTGGAGACCGCGCGTAGCCTGAAACGAGGCTGAACGGCGGTCGGGGCGGAAATGTTGAACGATCGTGCATTAATGGCGCATAGCGGTTTCCCTTAAAGAATCGGGTTCAGACTGGAACCCCAGGGAAGCGCTCGGTCGATGGGGTGGTTCGCTCCTCCGCAAAGTGACCGGAGGTGTGTTTTTTGACCGCATGTGCAGCAGCGGGAGGGTGCCTCCTCCACGCTAGAATCCGCGCCTATCGCGGGTGTAGTTCAATGGTAGAACGGCAGCTTCCCAAGCTTCATACAGGGGTTCGATTCCCCTCACCCGCTCCAGCTTTGCCGGGCCGCAGTTTGCGGCCCGACTCGTTTTTGCGGTGCTTCGAGGGAGCCTGGGATGAATGACAAGCTGGTGCGTGTCGTTTGGGTGGGTCTGCCCGAGCCCGCTTCGGGCGAGTCGGCGTTTCGCTTGCCCGCGACCGGGCCCTGGGGGCCGTTTGCCGAGGAGCGCCAGGCTGGGCTCGACGCGCTGGCTTCGGCTGGCACCGGCGCCGAAGCCGTGCTGTTCTACCTGCCCGGCGGCAACCAGGCCGCGCCGATCCCCTGGGCTTCGCTGTCTTCGGCCTGCGCCGAAGCGGCCGTGCTGGTGCTGACCGATGCCATTGATGCCGCGACGCAGCAGCGCCTGCTGGCCACGGGGGTCCAAGATGTGGTGCTGCAATCCGATGCCGCGTCGCTTGCCCAGCGCGTGCGCCTGGCCGCGCAGCGCAAGCGGGTGGACCTGGAGGCTCGCAAGGCTTACGCCACCGACCTCGGCACCGGCCTGCCCAACCGGCAGCAACTGATAGAGCACATGAGCCAGATCCTGGCGCTGCGTGAGCGCGAGCCCAAGCCGGTGAGCGTGCTGGTGTTTCGTGTCGATGGTCTGCAAGGCGTGGAAGCGGGGCACGGCCACGAGGCTGTGAACGTGGTACGGCGTAAGGTTGCTGTGCGCCTGCGCGCCGGTGTGCGCTCCAGCGACGTGGTGGCCTCGCTCGGCACCGATGTGTTCGCCGTGCTCTTGCCGTCGACCGAATCGGCCGCCGATGCGCAGCACGTGGTCGACAAGCTGCTGCGCTCGTTGCGCGAGCCGTTCAAGGTGGCGGGTGCCGACGTGCCAATCTCGGCGCACGTGGGGGTGGCGCAGTTTCCCCAAGACGGCAAGCAGCCCGATCAGCTGCTGCGCCATGCGTCGTCGGCGGCGCTGCTGGGTGCCTACACCCTGCCGAACTCCGCCAACGAGTAGCCGCTCTCGTTATTCCCGCGAAGGCGGGAATCCATGCGCACTGTGCACATGGCGTCATCCTGGATTCCCGCCTTCGCGGGAATGACGGCAGGCTACTTCGTGATGTCACCCAGGCACAGGTACTTGATCTCGACGTAGTCGTCGATGCCATGGCGCGAGCCCTCACGCCCCAGGCCCGATTGTTTGACGCCACCAAACGGCACCTCGGCCGTCGAGATCAGCCCGGTATTCACCCCCACCATGCCCGACTCCAGCCCTTCGCCCACGCGGAAGATGCGGCCGATGTCGCGGCTGTAGAAATACGCGGCGAGGCCGAACTCGGTGGCGTTGGCCATCGCGAGCGCCTCTTCTTCGGTCTTGAAGCGAAACACCGGCGCCACCGGGCCGAAGGTTTCTTCGCGGGCGCAGAGCATGTCGCTGGTGGTGTCGGTCAGCACCGTCGGCTCGAAGAAGCGGTCGCCTTGTCGCTTGCCACCGGTCAGCACCTTGGCGCCTTTGCTCACCGCATCGGCCACGTGGCGCTCGATCTTGGCGATGGCGTTGTCGTCGATCATCGGGCCTTGGGTGACGCCGGCCTCGAAGCCGTTGCCGACCTTGATGGCCTTGGCCTTCACCGCCAGCTTCTGCACGAACTGCTCGTAGACGCTGTCTTGCACATAGAGCCGGTTCGCGCAGACGCAGGTCTGGCCGGCGTTGCGGTACTTGCTGGCGAGTGCGCCTTCGACGGCGCTGTCGATGTCGGCGTCGTCGAACACGATGAAGGGCGCGTTGCCGCCGAGTTCGAGCGAGAGCTTCTTGATGGTCGGCGCACATTGCGCGGCCAGGATGCGGCCCACTTCGGTCGACCCGGTGAACGACAGGTGGCGAATGACCTCGCTCTCGCACAGCACCTTACCGATCTCGGCGGATTTGTCGGACGTGAGGATGTTGAGCACCCCCGCCGGCAGCCCGGCACGCTGGCCCAGCTCGGCAATGGCCAGCGCCGACAGCGGCGTCTGCCCCGCGGGCTTGACGATCACCGGGCAACCCGCGGCGAGAGCCGGGCCCACCTTGCGGGTGATCATCGCGATGGGGAAGTTCCACGGCGTGATGGCCGCACACACGCCCATCGGCTGCTTGATGACGAGGTAGCGCTTGTTGTTATCGGTGGTCGGGATGGTTTCGCCGTAGACACGCTTGCCTTCTTCGGCAAACCACTCGATGAAGCTCGCGCCGTAGACCACTTCGCCTTTGGCTTCGGCCAGCGGCTTGCCTTGTTCGGCGGTCATGATGCGGGCCAGGTCGTCGGCGTGCTGGTGCATCAGGTGGAACCACTTCATCAGGATCGCGCTGCGCTCCTTGGCGGTCTTGCTGCGCCAGGCCGGCCAGGCCTTTTGCGCAGCTTCGAGCGCGGCGCGGGTTTCGATCACGCCCACATTGGCCACGTCGACCAGCTTCTTGCTGGTGGCCGGGTCGACCACGTCGAAGCGGCTCGCGCCACCCACCCATTCGCCGTTGATCAGCGCATTGGTCTTGAGCAGGCTCGGGTCGGCGAGCAGGGAAAGAGGCGATGCTTTGATGTCCATGGCGATGTCTCCGGATGATCGGCGCATGATAAGTCTGGCTCACGTTGCATGCACCCGCGAGGGCTTGGCCACAGGCGCCCACCTATAATCAAAACCCTCGAAAAATCAAGCAGTTGCGCGCAAGAGCAGCTCAAGAAGGACCGGCATGAAAGCCTCTGAAATCCGTTCGCAATTCCTGAAGTTCTTCGAAGCCAAGGGCCACACCATCGTGGCGTCGAGCCCCGTGGTGCCGGGCGACGACCCGACGCTCTTGTTCACCAACGCGGGCATGAACCAGTTCAAGGACGTGTTCCTCGGCTTCGACAAGCGCAGCTACTCGCGCGCCACCACCGCGCAGAAGTGCATCCGTGCCGGCGGCAAGCACAACGACCTCGAGAACGTGGGCTACACCGCGCGCCACCACACCTTCTTCGAGATGCTGGGCAACTTCAGCTTCGGCGACTACTTCAAGCAGGACGCGATCAAGTACGCCTGGGAGCTGCTGACGACCAAGTTCATGCTGCCGGCCGAGAAGCTCTGGGTCACGGTCTACGCCGAGGACGACGAGGCCTACGAGATCTGGAACAAGAGAATAGGCGTGCCGGCCGAGCGCATCGTGCGCATCGGCGACAACAAGGGCGGCCGCTACGCCTCCGACAACTTCTGGATGATGGGCGACACCGGCCCCTGCGGCCCCTGCACCGAGATCTTCTACGACCACGGGCCCGAGATCGCCGGCGGCCCACCCGGTTCGCCCAACGAAGACGGCGACCGCTACATCGAGATCTGGAACAACGTGTTCATGCAGTTCAACCGCGACGAAGCGGGCGTGATGCACAAGCTCCCGAAGCCGAGCGTGGACACCGGCATGGGCCTGGAGCGTTTGTGCGCCGTGCTGCAGCACGTGCACAGCAACTACGAGATCGACACCTTCGTCAACTTGCTCGCTGCGGCCAAGAAGTCGGTCGATGCCGCGGGGGGTGGTGACTGCGACAAGGACTCGCCCTCGCTCAAGGTGATCGCCGACCACATCCGCGCTTGCACCTTCACCGTGGTCGACGGCGTGATCCCGAGCAACGCCGGCCGCGGCTACGTGCTGCGCCGCATTGCGCGCCGCGCCATCCGCCATGGCTACAAGCTGGGGGCGCGCAAGCCCTTCTTCTACACGCTGGTCGAGGCCCTGACCATCGAGATGGGCGAGGCCTACCCCGAGCTGCGCAAGAACCAGCTGCGCGCCACCGAGGTGCTCAAGCAGGAAGAGGAAGGCTTCTTCCGCACCATCGCCAACGGCATGGAGATTCTTGAGGCTGCGTTGGTCGATGGCACCATGACCATCGACGGCGACCTGGCCTTCAAGCTGCACGACACCTATGGCTTCCCGCTCGACCTCACGGCCGACGTGTGCCGCGAGCGCGGCGTCACCGTCGACGAGGCCGGCTTCAACGCGGCGATGAGCCGCCAGCGCGAGCAGGCCCGCGCGGCCGGCAAGTTCAAGATGGCGCAAGGGCTCGAATACACCGGCGAGCAAACCAGCTTCCATGGCTATGAACACCTGGTGTGCGAGCACAGCAAGGTATCGGCCATCTACGTGGATGGCAGCCCGGTGCAGCGCGCCCGTGCCGGCGACGACGTGGTGATCGTGCTCGACCACACGCCCTTCTATGCCGAAAGCGGTGGGCAGGTGGGCGACACCGGCGAGCTGCGCAACGCCCGCTCGCGGGTGCAGGTCGAAGACACGATCAAGGTCCAGGCCAGCGTCTTCGGGCACCAGGGCCGCGTTCAAGAGGGCGAGGTCGAGGTCGGCGATGTGTTCGTCGCCAAGGTCGATGGCGACCGTCGCGCCCGCACCGTGCGCAACCACTCGGCCACCCACCTGATGCACAAGGCCTTGCGCGAAGTGCTGGGCGCCCATGTGCAGCAGAAGGGCTCGCTGGTGAATGCCGAGCGCACACGCTTCGACTTTGCGCACAACCAGCCGATGACCGACGCCGAGATCACCAAGGTCGAAGCGCTCGTCAACGCCGAGATCCTGGCCAATGCCGCCACGCAGGCGCGTGTGCTGCCCATCGAAGAAGCACAAAAGACCGGCGCGGTGATGCTGTTCGGCGAGAAGTACGGCGACGAAGTGCGTGTGCTCGACATCGGCACCAGCCGCGAGCTGTGTGGTGGCACCCACGTGCAGCGCACTGGCGACATCGGCCTCTTCAAGATCGTGGCCGAGACGGGCATCCAGGCCGGCGTGCGCCGCGTCGAAGCCGTCACCGGAGACAACGCGCTCACCTACTTGCAGTCGCTCGAAAGCACCGTGCAGCAACTGGCCAGCACGCTGAAAGCCGCGCCTGCCGAAGTGCCCGCCCGCTTGACCCAGGTGCTGGAGCAGGTGAGGGCGCTGGAGAAGGAGCTCGCCGCCGCGCGTGGCAAGCTCGCCTCATCACAAGGTGACGATCTGCTGTCGCAGGCCGTGGACGTGAAAGGCATCAAGGTGCTGGCCGCCGTGCTCGACGGTGCCGACGCCAAGGGCCTGCGCGAGACCTTGGACAAGCTCAAGGACAAGCTCAAGACTGCCGCCATCGTGCTGGCAGCGGTGGAGGGGGGCAAGGTGCAGCTCGCCGCGGGCGTGACCAGCGACAGCATTGGCAAGGTCAAGGCGGGCGAGCTCGTCAACTTCGTCGCCCAGCAAGTGGGTGGCAAGGGTGGAGGCAAGCCCGACATGGCAATGGCCGGCGGCACCGATCCCAAGAACCTCGCGGCGGCGCTCGCCTCGGTGCGCGCCTGGGTGGGCGAGCGGCTCTGACGCTGTCACGGCAGCGCTCAAGTTGACGCTGCCGTGACCGATAACCCGGCAGGTGCGCCTTCACCCTGCCGGTGCGGCGAATGGATTCAGCCCATGAACGACACGCCGAAGAGCGACGAGCACTACGCTCAACCTGACCAGCTGTGCATCGGGATGCACGTCCATCTCGACCTGTCGTGGGTGGAGCACCCGTTCACCTTCTCCAGTTTCAAGATCAAGACGCCCGAGCAGATCGGCACGATCCAGTCGCTGGGCTTGAAGCGCGTGCGCTACTCGCCCAACAAGAGCGACGCCGAGCCCTTGACGCCGTCGGACGCACTCAACACCCCCGCGTCGCCGGCGCAGGCCAAGCACGACAGCGACCTGCAATACCTCGGCAAGCGAGCCCGCCTCGAACGGCTGGCGCAGCAGCGCGCCAAGGCGGCGGCTTGCGAGAGAGAGTTTCTCTCCAGCACGCGGGCCATCAAGTCGATCAACCAGAACATGTTTGCCCAGCCCGCGTTGGTGCGCCAGCAGGCCGACGATCTGGTGAAGACCATGACCGACTCGATGCTGATGGACGCCGACATCGCCATCCAGCTGATGGCCGACAAGATCGGCAACGAAGACGTGTACTACCACTCGCTCAACGTGGCCTTGCTGTCGATGATGCTGGCCAAGGAAATGGAGGCCCCGGCCGCCGCCATCCACCTGCTGGGGCTGGCCGCGCTCTTTCACGATGCTGGCGACGCCGACATCCCCGAGCGCATCGTGCGCAAGCCCGACGCGCTCACACGCGCCGAGATGGTGGTGCTGCAACAGCACTGCGCCTACGGTGTGGAGATCGCCAAGAAGCTTGGCCTCGCAACCGAAGTGCAGTCTGTGATCTTGCAGCACCACGAGCGTGTGGATGGCTCTGGCTACCCGAGGGGTTTGCAGGGCCCGCAGTTGTCGCTGCTGTCGCGCATCGTGGCCATCGTCAATGCCTACGACGAGCTGTGCAACCCCGTCAACCCGGCCAAGGCACTGACGCCGCACGAGGCCTTGTCAACCTTGTATGCCCAGCAGCGCGAGCGCTTCGACCCACAGGCCATGGCGACCTTCGTTCGCTGCATGGGGGTTTATCCGCCGGGCACGCTCGTGGCGTTGTCGAACGGCGTGCTGGCGCTGGTGGTGTCGGTCAACACCACGCGCCCGCTGAAGCCCACCGTGCTGGTGTACGACCCGGCGGTGCCGCGCAGCGAGGCCATCGTGGTCGACCTGGAGCAGGACCCGGAGGTGACAGTGGTCAAGACGCTCAAGCCACAACAGCTGCCACCGGCGGTGTTCGACTACCTGTCGCCGCGCAAGCGAACCAGCTACTACTTCACGGCCGAGCCCGGCAAGCCGACTGGCTGACTCCCGAGGCGGCGGGCCCTCTCAAGCCATCACGTCGCCGGGCAGCTTGACGGCACCCGACGATGCCATGAGCTTGTGCATGTCGAGCAGGGCCAGCATCTGCTTGTGGCCGCGCACGAGGCGCTCGCCGCTGTGGGCGCTTTGCTGCACCGGCTGCAACTGGCTTTCGGGCACCTCGAAGACCGGGCCGAGGGCGTCGACGCGCAGCGCAAAGCGCTGACCGTGGGGGCCTTGCGCCACGATGACCGGCGCGTCGATGTCGGTGGTGGCGCGGCGTGTGCGCAGCAGCGCCACGTCGACCACGGGCAACAGCTGCCCTTCGAACATCGTCATGCCCAGCAGGTGGGGCGGCGCATTGGCGATGGTCGCCAGGCGCGGCCGTTGCAGGGCCTGCAGTGCGGCCGTGGCCGGGATGCCCAGCCACTGTCCATCGCACAAGAAACTGGCGATCGACAGGGTGGAGACCAGGTGGGAGCCGGGCACCGCCGGCTCGAAGGCCGGCATCGCTGGGGTGGCCGCAGGTGCGTGGGGCCCCAGGCGCAGCAGCATCAGCCCCGCTACGTCATCAGGCGCTGTTGCGCTGGTGCTGCGGTATTCGCGGTAGCCGCCCGACATCGCATAACCCGCAACATAGGCGGTGCCGTCGATGTCGATCACCGCCGTGTCGGCCGCGCCGCGTGCGAGCGCGGGCAAGCCGGGTGGCAACGGTGCGGCGCTGCCGACCGACCAGCGCGCGTCGCTGCTCGCCACCACAATGCCACTGCGGGTGACGAACAGGCTGGCGACGCTGTCGGTCTCACTGTTTTGGGGCAGGGCGTCGTGCAGCATGGCTTCGAACTGCGGCTCGCCGTCGAACACGATGGCGATGCCACCCACCACGCGAGCGTGTGCATCCGGTGCGCGCAGGGCTGCGGCAAACACACAGGTCGCACGATCGCCATACAGCGGGCTGGGGGTGTGTACCGAAGCGGCGTAACTTTGCGAGTCGCGCAAGGCGAGCGTCTCGCGCACCCAGGGGGCGTCGAGTGTCTGGCCGCGCCATGAGGCGGCGGCTGGGTCGGAGACGGCGATCACCTCGCCCTGCGTGTCGAACAAGACCAGCAGCGAGTAGACGGTGTACAGGCCGTTGATGCGCGCGAGCACCGCCGCGGCCGCGCTCGCGTCACGCTGCTCGGGCGGCTGGGCCAGCACCTGGCGCAGCACGCCATCGAGTGCCCACCAGCGGCAGTCGTTGGCGCGCTCGTAGAGGTTGCGGTCCATGATGTCGATGGCCAGGCGCGCGTGGTGGCGCGCCTGCTCGAACACCGCCGTCAGCGTGGACAGGTGCAGCTGGTGCGTGGCCTGGTCGAACACCTGGCGGATGCGCTCGCCGGTGAGGCCCACCTCGCGCAGCAGCGTGGCAGCGAATCCCATCGAAGAGCCAGCCATCGACGAGCCGGCCGCAGCGGGTTGCAGCTTGCCGTTCCAGAGCACGCGCGAGAGGTCGCGCTGAATGCGCAAGGCTTCTTGCGGGATACCGCGCAGCTCGTCGTTGAAGAGCGCCTGCGTGTCGATGCGTTCCAGCACGTTCTCGGGCACCGAGCTTGCGCTGTCGTCGCTGCGCGGCTCGAACGCCTGGTCGATCGGCACCATGACGCACGCCGACCAGCCGGGGCCGTGGTAGCCCTCGTAGGCATTGGCGGCCGCCGCCACGCTCAGGTACTCGCGGCCGGCGAACCTGAGGTGCTGGTGCTTGCGCGCCGCATCGGCGGGCGGCAGCACGGCGCCGAGTGGCAACTGCCAGCGGTCGGATGACGCCAGCACCGCACCTTGTGCATCGACCAGGGCGATCACCGCCGCGTCGTCGGCCGAGAGCAACTGCTGGAACACGCCGCGCATCTCGTCGGCGAGTCGGAACGACAGGCACATCACGCCCAGGGTCTGGTGGCCACTGCGGATGGCGGCAGCGTAAAGCAACGAGGGGCGCCCGCCCATGGTGGGTGAGGGGCCGTAATGTTCAACATAGGGCGCGCCGGCCAGTGCCTGCGCGAGCCAGGCTTCGCGGCAGGGTGGCGGCTCGATGGTGGGGTCCAGCCGCGCCAGCACACGGCCATCGGGTGAGAGCACGACGATGTCGTCGTACACGCTGTACTTGGCGGCGTAATCGGCGAAGCGCAGTTCCAGTTGACGCCGCTGCGCGGCATTGGGCTCGCCAATGCTCGCCTGCATGAACTCGCGCACGGTGGTGTCGGTCGACAGAAAGCCGATGTCGGCGGTGCGCTCGAAGAGGTTGCGCACCAGGATGTCGATCGCCACCTGGCCCTGGTTGCGCATGTGCGCCACCACGTTGTTCAGCAGGCAGCGGCCCAGGCTGTCGAGCAGGGTCTCGGTGAGCGCCTGAAACGCGCTGCGGGTGGCGGCGATGTCGGGCAGGGTGCCGCTCATCTGGCCCAGCATCGACAGGCTGTCCCACACGCCTTGCAGGCGCAGCAACGACTCGCGGTATTCGTCGACGGCCGGCATGCGGGTGACCAGCGGTGCGACTTCGGGCGAAAAAGGAATGCCTCGGCGCAATATCTTCTTCTGGGTGGACATGGCGATGCGGTTCGACGACAGGCCGCCCAACAATGGGCAATCTAGAGTAGGGGCCGAGCGTGAGCTGTAAAGCTTGAAAAGGCGGGCTGCGACCCGGCATCATTGGGCTGCATTTCAAGGGCGCACTTTGCGAGTGCGCAAGCCGGATCTTGTGCACCATGGGCGTGCTCGATACTCCGGCTTTCGCACAGCGAGACCGCGGAGACCATCCACATGACCAGAGCGTTTGCCCTCACCGGAGCTGTTGCCGCCTTGCTGGCCTGGGGCGGCACCTCGACCTTCGCGCAGGTTCCGGCAGAACCCCCGTTGTCGGCATGGGCCACGCCGCAGGGTGTGGCGCGCACCTTCCAGCAGGCGTGTGTGCTGACCGGTGGCGACGAGGCGGCGGCCGTCGATTGGGCCTTGGCGCAAGGGTTCGAGCCCGCTGATGCCTTGCGCGGCAATGTCGACGGCCTGCTCTCAGGTGCGCCCGGCAGCGTGCTCGCAGCGCCCGGGACCCGTGGCCGCGTGTTGTTGGCCGCGGCCACCGGCCGGGTGTGCACGGTCTGGGCCGACCAGATGCCGGGCCCCGCCTTGCGCGGCGCTGTGATCGAGGCGGTGACCTCGCTCAGCGCCAAGGGCGCGCGGGTGCAACTGCAAGCCGATCGCAACTTCGAGCGCGCCGGCGCATGGCGCAACCAGATGCAGTGGCGTTACCGCGCCGTGGGTGCGAGTGGTGACCTCGGAGTGGGCGCGGTCACCACCCTGTCAGACAACCCCGGCACGCAAGCCCTGAACGTGGCGCCGTTGCCGGCCACGCCCGCGTTCGCACCCGACGGCTTGCCTACACGATGAAGCGCTGGTGGGCCTCCACGCTGATGGCGGCGCTGTGGGCTGGGTCGGTGCAAGCGCAGCCGGTGGTCGAGTTTGCGAGCCTCGACGCGCCCGCCGGCAAGGCGGTGCAGTTGAAGGCCCATTGGTACGCCGCCCCTGGGCCGCAAGCGCCCGCACTGGTGCTGCTGCATGGTTGTGGGGGCATGTACAACGCGAAGGGGAGCGTCAGCGAGCGCATGCGCGACTACGCCACCTGGCTCAACCAGCAGGGCATGCACGCGCTGGTGGTGGACTCGTTCACACCCCGCGGCGAAAAAGAGATCTGCACCCAGCGCACCGGCTCACGTGCCGTGACGATGGCCCATCGCCGGCAGGATGCATTGGCCGCGCTGCAATGGCTGGCACAACGGCCCGAGGTCGACGCGCAGCGAATCGGCTTGCTCGGCTGGTCGAACGGCGGCAGCGCAGTCTTGTCGGCGACCAACACCCGCCACCGGCAGGTCAAAGGCTTCGCGCTGAAGCCCACGTTCGCGGTGGCGTTCTACCCTGGGTGTGAGGCCGAACTGAAGCGCGGCTACGCGCCCAGCGCCCCCTTGTTGCTGCTGGTCGGCGAGGCCGACGACTGGACGTCGGCCGCGTCGTGCCACCGCTTGGCCGAGGCTGCAGTCGGCACCAAGCCGCAGATCGAGGGCTATGCGGGCGCGCACCACGGCTTCGACTCGAGCGGGCCGGTGCGCCTGCTCAAGAACGTGCCCAACGGCGTGAACCCCGGGCAGGGCGTGCACGTGGGCGGCAACGCCGAAGCGCGGCAGCGTTCGCGCGAACGTTTGCTGCAGTTTCTTCAGGCGTATCGCAGCTCGCCCGCCTTGCCCCAGAACACACGGTAGGCAAACACGGTGTAGCCCGCGATGGCCGGCACTGTGATGGCCGTGCCGACCAAGATCACCTTCAACGAGCTGGGCGCACTGGCGGCCTGCCACAGCGTGATCTTGTCCATCACGACGAACGGGTAAAGGCTGTAGGCGAGGCCGAAGAAGCCGAGCAGGAACACGCTCACCGTCAGCACAAAAGGCAGCCAGCACTGCGGGCCCAGCACACGCTTCCAGTTAAGGCTGATGCGCAACACGCCGAGCGCTGCGACCGACATCAACGGAATGGGCAGCAGCGCGATGAAGGCCGGCATGCTGAACCAGCGCTCGCGCACCGTGGCACTGACCCAAGGCGTCGCGATCGAGATGAGCGCGATGCCGATCACCACCGGCAGCCAGGCGATCTTGGCCCACTTGACGGCGCGGGTCTGCAGCTCGCCCTCGGTCTTCATGATCAACCAGCCGGCGCCAAGCAGCACGTAGGCGGCCGGCAGCGCGAGCGCAATGGTGGCGGCGAACAATTGGTACTGCCAGCCCGAGTTGAGGCCGGTGATGTAGTGGCCGAGCATCCAGCCTTGCGCCATGGCGGCGAGGCCCGAGCCGGCGAAGAAGGCTCGGTTCCACAATGGCTTGTGGTGGTCACGTGCCTTGACCCGAAAGTCGAAGGCCACACCGCGCAGCGTGAGGCCGATCAGCATCACCGCCACCGGCAGGTAGAGGGCGCCCAGCACCACGCCGTGTGCCTTCGGGAAGGCGATCAGCAGGATGCCCGCGCCCAGCACCAGCCAGGTTTCATTGGCGTCCCAGAAGGGGCCGATGGAGGCGACCATGGTGTCTTTATGCGCGTCGGTCGCGCGTGGCAGCAGCAGGCCCACACCGAGGTCGTAGCCGTCGAGCACCACGTAGGTGAGCATGGCCACACCCATCAGCGCCATGAAGATGATCGGCAGTGCGTGGTCGAAGCTCATGTGGGGCTCCCGACGGCGGTGACGGGCGGCATTTCGGGCTCGTGGTACAGCGCCGATTCGGGCTTCTCGGCCATGTACTTCAGCACTGCCACATAGGCCACGATCAAGCCGAGGTACATGGTGACGTAGAGCGTGAGCGTGAGCGCGATCATCGATGGCGGCACGGTCGAGGCCACATCGGCCGTGCGCAGCAGGCCATAGACGATGAAGGGCTGGCGGCCGATCTCGGTGACGTACCAGCCGGCGACCGTGGCAACCCATCCAGAGAAGGTCATCGCCGTCAGCGTCCACAGCAATGGGCGTGGCA
>NZ_JADMJX010000053.1 GCF_018780185.1 Rhizobacter sp. | reverse complement strand
TCCAGCCCGACCACGCGGCCCTGCTCCTCGCGGTTGACGAGCGTGATGCGCCCGCCGAGCAGGTCGACGATCTCGCGGCAGATGGTCAGGCCCAGGCCGGAGCCGCCCTGCGCATCGCCACTCGCAAACGGCTGGAAGAGTCGCGAGCGCACATCGGCCGACAGGCCGGGCCCGCCGTCGGAGATGGTGCACACCGCTTCGTCACCACGCGCCGTCAGGCTCACTCGCAGCGGCGCCCCGCGCGGCGAGTGCCGCACCGCGTTGTGCAACAGGTTGCGCGCAAGTTCGCGCAGCATCCACTCGTTGGCGAGCACCGGCGTGGGCTGCAGCGCGATCTCGAAGTCGAGCCGGGCTTGCGCGATCAGCGGCGCGAGGTCGAGCGCCACCGCCTGCAGCGCCAGCGCCCAGTCGGCCACCTCGGCCGGCTGCTGTCGCATCTGCTCGACCTTGGCCAGTTTGAGCATCTGATTGGCGAGCGCAATCGCGCCTTCGATGGTCTGGCCGATCTCCTGCAGCGCCTGCGCGGGCGCCACGTCGCCACGCTGCGCCGACTGCACCTGTGTCTTCAGTGCCGCCAGCGGCGTGCGCAGCTGGTGCGAGGCGTCGCGCACGAACCGCTTCTGGTGGTCGATCAAGCGGGCCAGCTGGGCCATCAGGTTGTTGATCGCGCTTTGCACCGGCGCGAGCTCCATCGGCATGTCTCGCACGTCGAGCACCGACAGGTCGTTGGGGTTGCGGCGGCGCAGTGTCACGCTCATCTCGCGCAAGGGGCGTGTCAGCACCTGCACGGCGACGAACACCACCACTGCGATCACCGCCAGCAGCAGCGCCTGGCGCCAGGCGGTGTCGATCAGCAGGCCGTGCGTGAGCGTGCGCCGCACCTCCAGCGTCTCGGCCACCTGCACCACGGCCATGCCCTGGCCGAGCACGCCCGTCACCGGCTGGCGCAGCACCGCCATGCGCACCGCCTCGCCGCGGTAGCTGTCGTTGTAGAACTGCACCAGCGCGGCGTAGACGTGCGGCTCGCGGGCGTCGTCGCGCGGCGGCGGCAGGTCGTCGAAACCGGCGATCACCTCGCCATCGAAGCCGCTCACCTTGTAGTAGAGCCGCCCGCTGCCCACCTCGAAGGGCTCGAGCGCCGAATACGCCACCACGCCGCGCAGGCGCGGGCCACCGGCGCCGGCCACCACCTCCAGCCCTTCGCCGATGGTCTTGGCCGAGGCGAGCAGGCTGCGGTCGTAGGCGATGTTGGCGTTCTCGAGTGCCTTGCGGTACAGGCTCTCGGTGTTGAACGCGACCAGCGCGGTGACCGGCAGCAGAATCGCCAGCAGCAAACGCGCCCGCAGGGAGCGCACGCCCATCATGGCGGGTCGTCTTCGGCTTGCTCGACTTGCAGGAGGTAGCCCAGGCCGCGCAGCGTCACCACCTGCACACCCACCGGCGCCAGCTTCTTGCGCAAGCGGTAGGCCACCACCTCGACCGCCGAGATCTGCGACTCCGACTCCTGCTCGAACACCAGCGAGAACAGGCGCTCCTTGGTGACAGCGTGGCCCGGCTTGGCGAGCAGCGCGCGCATGAACGCGGTCTCGCGCTGGGTCAGGTCGAGGTGGCGGCCGTTGTGCAGGATGCCGCCGCTCGGCGCGTCGACGCTCAGGCCATGGAACGATGGGCTGGCCATCGGCACTTCGCCGCGGCGCCGCACCACGGCACGCAAGCGGGCTTCGAGCTCGTCGAGGTCGAAGGGCTTGAGCAGGTAGTCATCGGCTCCGGCATCGAGGCCGATGACCCGGTCGCCGACCGTGCTGCGCGCGGTGAGAACGATGACCGGTGTGTCGAGCCCTTCGGCGCGTGCCTGGGTCAGGATGCTCAGGCCGTCGACATTCGGCAGGCTCAGGTCGAGCAGCACCACGTCGGGCACGGCGGCACGCCAGCGGTCGAGCGCACGTGCACCGTCGGCACACACGGTGACGTGGTCGCCGCGCCGCTCGAAGCTGCGCTTGAGCGAGGCCTGCAATGCGGCGTTGTCTTCGATCAGTAGAAGTTTCATGATGGCGCAGGAATTATGTGCAGCGCGGACCCGGGGTTTCGGCCTCGGTGTTTGCCCCAGGTCCGCTGACAGCGCGTTGACAGCGCCATCGAGGACCATGCGTGCACCATCGACCCCTGGAGGCAGACACCATGCGACGCGACCACTTCATCAAGACCCTTTTTGCGCTGGCGGCCGGCGGCGCGCTGGCCACTCCGGCCTGGGCCAAGAGCACCATCAAGATGATGATCCCGGCCAACCCCGGTGGCGGCTGGGATCTCACCGGCCGCGCACTCGGCAAGGCCTTGCAAGACACCGGCGACGTGGCCACCGTTACCTTCGACAACAAGGGCGGCGCCGCCGGCGCGCTGGGCCTGGCGCAGTTCATCAACTCCAGCAAGGGCGACCCCGACGCCCTGCTGGTGATGGGCGCGGTGATGGTGGGCGGCATCATCACCAGCAAGCCGCCGGTGAACCTGTCGCAGGTGACGCCGATTGCGCGCATCACCAGCGAATACAACGTGTTCGTCGTGCCGGCCGCATCGCCCATCAAGACCATGGCCGACGTGGTGGCACAGCTCAAGAAAGACGTGGGCAGCGTGAAGTGGGGCGGCGGCTCGCGCGGCGCCACCGAGCACATCGCGGCGGCCATGCTGGCGCGCGAGGTCGGTGTCGACCCGGCCAAGGTCAACTACGTGGCCTTCCGCGGCGGTGGCGAGGCGATCGCCGCCATCCTGGGCGGCAACGTGACCATCGGCGGCAGCGGCTACAGCGAGTTTGCCGAGTACATCAAGGCCGGCAAGATGCGGGCCATCGGCGTCACCTCCGAGCAGCGCATCAAGGGCATCGACGTGCCCACGCTCAAGGAGCAGGGGCTGAACGTCGTGATCGGCAACTGGCGCGGTGTCTACGGCGCGCCGGGGTTGACCCCCGCACAGCGCAGCGCGCTGACGGCGCTGGTCGACAAGGCCCTCGCGACGCGCGCCTGGACCGAAGCGCTGGAGCGCAACGGCTGGACACCGGCCCCGCTGTCGGGCCCGGCCTTCGCCACCTTCGTCGACGACGAGTTCGCCCGCATGCGCGACGTGATGCAGAAGGCAGGCATGTTGTGAGCCGGCGCACCCAGGTCGGCATGGGGCTGGCCACCACATTGCTCGGCGTGGGGCTGATGGTGGGTGCCGCCGGCATCCCCTCGCAGGCGGGTTACGCCGGCATCGGCCCGAACTTCCTGCCCTGGGTGCTGGCGGCGGCCCTGGTGGCCTGCGGCCTGCTGCTGACCCGGCAGGCGCTCACCGGCGGCTACCGCGCGATGGAGGCGCCAAGCGGTGCGGCGCGTGCCAACTGGCGCGGTTTTGCCTGGGTGTCGGGCGCGCTGCTGCTGAACGCCGCGCTGATCACCACCATCGGCTTCGTGCTCAGCTGTGCGCTGTGTTTTGCGCTCACGGTGCACGGCCTGCGCGCCGCGCAAGGCGATGCCCCGCGCGGGCTGCGCCCCTGGCTCACCGGCCTCGCGATCGGCGTGGCGATTGCCGCGCCGGTGTACTGGATGTTCACCAAGATGCTGTCCCTTCGCCTGCCGGGCCTCACGTCGACAGGGTGGCTCTGAATGCACGACATCTGGCTGCAACTGGCCCAGGGTTTTGCGACCGCAGGCACACCGATCAACCTGCTGTGGGCGCTGCTCGGCTGCACGCTGGGCACGGCGGTCGGCGTGCTGCCCGGCATCGGCCCGGCCACCGCGGTGGCAATGCTGCTGCCCATCACCGCGCAGGTCGACCCGACCGCGTCGATGATCTTCTTCGCCGGCATCTACTACGGCGCGATGTACGGCGGCT